>CANFOX010000053.1 GCA_947448845.1 Microbacteriaceae bacterium
GCAACTAAGAAGGCCAGCACGCCGAAGAAGACCGCCTCGAGCAGCTCAGGTTCTTCGTCGAGTAGCTCGTCTAGCAGCTCGAGTTCATCGGCTGGCTCGAGTTCATCGAGCGTTACCAAAACCGGTGGCTCAATCAACTACCAATTTGGTACCGTGCAACTTTCTGTCACCAAGGTTGGCGGCAAGATTACCGCTGTGAACCTATTGCAAGCCGGGGCTACTCACGGGCGCGAAGCGGCCTTCAGCCCACTGGTGCAAGCGGCTATTCAAGCGCAGGGAAGCGGCTTCGGCAACCTAACCGGGGCAACTTACACGACCGATGCTTTCAAACAAGCTCTTGATTCGGCACTTGGTAAGTTCTAACAATGGGCAAAGCTAGAAACCAGTTCGCCAGCACGGTAATCGTGATTGGCGCTATCGCTGGTGCCGTGGTGTTTACTCAAAAAATCACACCCGGGTTCCAATCCCTGTTTCAAGGTGCAGCCACGACGAGCCCTAGTGCCAACCCAAGTGCTTCTGGCACAGGCTCAACTGCGGCCGACCAAACCGTGCAGGGCGACCCTGTGAACTACCAGTTCGGAACCGTTCAGCTTGAAGTAGTTCGAAAATCTGGAAAGATTTCGGCGGTAAACCTGCTTCAAGCAACCGCAACTAATGGTCGTCAAGGTGCCTTCAGCCCACTGGTTCAATCGGCACTTCAGGCGCAAGGCACTAACTTTGGAAACCTGAGCGGAGCCACCTACACGGTTGACGCTTTCAAGCAGGCCCTTACTTCAGCAATCTCAAAACTGAAATAAAAATGTACGAGTTCAACCGCAGCGAAGACTGCATGGGAACCGTTTTTCGGTTTCACGGTAGAAGCCCATTTGATGCGCTAAAAACCATCGAACTTCTGGTGAAGGCTTGCGAGATTCTTCACGAAGCCGACCGAACCTTCAGCCTCTACAAAGAAAACAGCCCCTTGAGTCGTTTGGCTCGCGGTGAGGCTGCCATTCGCGAGTTGCCCCCGGTTGTTAGTGAGATTTGGGACGCCTGCGAACTTTGGGAAAAACAAACCGACGGATGGTTCAGCGCCATGTCGCCAACCAACACCTTCGACCCTTCTGGAATTGTGAAAACTTGGGCGGCAAAACGATCGGCCGAATACCTGGTCGAAAACGGAATCGAAGACTTCACGCTAAACGCCGGTGGCGATGTGTGGATTGGTGAGAAAGTCACAACAGAACTCGACTGGCGAGTTGGCATTCACAAACCGGTTTCGTTGGCTGCCGAAAACGCAGGCCACTTGACAGTGATTGACCTGCGCGGCACCCCCTATCGCGGGGTGGCAACCTCTGGCAGCGCCGAGCGGGGCTTACACATTTGGAACCCAAAGGCTCCTGGCAAAGTGGCCGCAGCCACCATTGCTCAGGTTACGGTAGTTGGCCGAGACCTAGTTGAGGCAGACGTTTGGGCAACAGCTTGTTTTGCCGAAGGTGAGCGTGCCATTGAGCACCTAAACACCTACAACGCGGCAAACCCGAGCAATGATTTTCAGGCCTTGGTCATCAAACTGAACGATGAGCTAATGGCAACCGACGGTTTCATCGAACTCTTCGCCAAAAACTAGAGCCAAACGCTCGGTGCGGCCTCTTTACCTCTAGGCAGTGAGGTGGTTTCTGCCCAGTCAAGAATCCACTTCTCAACCTTGGGGCTCGGTTCATCGCTTCCGGTAATTTCAGCCATTACTTCGTGCGGTTTCAAAACTTTTCCGGCTCTAGACAAAAACCTGCCACGAACAATGGCACGCGCATAAATTTCGCCAGCCACCACAAACCGCTGATCAATGTAATAAGAAATGGCATCCCAGCCGATTACCCGTGACTCAATTTCAAACTTTTGCCCAAGCACCAGTGACTTACGAAAAGTAATGGTTTCAGTAACCACCACTGGGTACCAGTGCTTGGCTTTCATTTTCTGCCAGAAACGGTTTCTTAAGAATAGGTCGAGGCGGCCAAGATCTAGCAGAGTAAGAAACTTGCCGTTGTTCATGTGGTTGAACGTGTCTAGGTCACTCGGCCAAACCCGAAAGGCACGACTGCCAACCGAGAAAAGCTCAAGCGGGCCGCGCCGCCGCCAGCTTAGGTAAGCCCAAACCAGCCGAAGCCAGAGGCTCACCAGATGTTAACGCGCTTTTCTGGCTCAAGCCAGAGTGCGTCGTTCGGGTTGGTTTCAAAGGCGGCGTGAAACGAGTCGAGGTTACGAACAACTTGGTTGCACCTGAACTCAGCCGGTGAGTGCGGGTCAATTGCCAAATATTGAATGGCGAGTTCTTCGCGAATCATGGTGCGCCAGCCCTCAGCCCAAGAGGCAAAGAAGCGCTGATCTGCGGTTAGGCCATCAACCACTTCGGTTGCCTTGCCCGCGGTGGCGGCTTTGTAAGCCTTGTAAGCGATACCCAAACCGCCAAGGTCGCCAATGTTTTCACCAATGGTGAGTTCACCGTTCACGTGGTGCTCATCGCTCAAACCGGCAGGTGAAAGGGCATTGTATTGGTCAATCAGCGACTTGGTTAGCTTCTCGAATGCGGTGCGGTCTGCTTCACTCCACCAATCGTTGAGTGCGCCATCGCCATCATATTTCGAACCCTGGTCGTCGAAGCCGTGGCCAATCTCGTGACCAATCACAGCGCCAATGGCCCCGTAGTTCATGGCTTCATCGAAATCAACGCTGAAGAATGGTGGCTGCAAAATGGCCGCCGGAAAAACAATCTCGTTGAAGCCGGGGTTGTAATAGGCGTTCACGGTCTGCGGGGTCATGAACCACTCTTCGCGGTCAATCGGTGCGCCAATCTTTTTGGCTTCACGCTCGTGCTCAAAAACACCGGTGCGGCGCACATTGCCTAGCAGGTCATCCCGCTTAATTTCAATGGATGAGAAATCGCGCCACTTGCTTGGATAACCGATTTTTGGTGTGAACTTTTCGAGTTTGGTTAGAGCCTTCGCCTTGGTGGCATCGGTCATCCAACTCAGGTTTTTAATGCTCTCGCGGTAGGCGGCAATCAGGTTTGCCACCAGTTCATCCATGTGAAGTTTGGCTTCTGGGCCGAAGTATTTTTCAACGTAGATCTTGCCAACTGCTTCGCCAAGCGAGCCTTCAACCAGCGAAACAGCGCGCTTCCAGCGTTCACGGTTGGTTGGGGTTCCGCTCAAAACTGTGCCATTGAAGTGAAAACGTTCGGCAACAATCTCGTCGCTCAGATAGGCACCGAAGGCACGCACCACCTGCCAGCGCAACCAGTGTTTCAAGGTTTCGAGGTTTGCGTCAGTAAGAAGGGTTGAAAGACCCTCGAAGAAACTCGGTGTCATGTTTACAACTTCGGCGAACTTGTTTTCGGCTAGTTCGGCACCCTGCAGCCAGTGCTTAAAGCCAAGGTTCGGGGCAAGCTCCTGAAGCTCGGCAAAGTTCTTCAGGTTGTAAGTTTTCTCGGCATCGCGAGTGTCAACCACGTTCCAGTGGTGCTTGGCTAGCTCGGTCTCGAACTTGAAAATCTCGTGTGCGGTGGCATCGGCCGCTGCCGAATTGTCGCCAAGCAGCGTGAACATTTGCGCAATGTGGGCCTGGTAGGCATCGCGAATCTCGGCATACTTCTCTTCGCGGTAGTAAGCCTCGTCTGGCAAACCGAGCCCACTTTGAAACACGTGATAGATGTAGCGCTCCGGATCTTTCGGGTCGTTATCGACCACATAGCCAAATAGTCCGGGCACGCCAACGCGAGCCAAGCTGCCAAGTAGCGTCACCAAATCGGTGATGCTCTTTACCGCTTCAATGTGCTTGAGTTCAACGGCAATAGGTGCGGCACCAAGCTCGTTTATGCGGGCTTCATCCATAAATGACGCAAAGAGGTCACCGATTTGTTGACTCACCCCTGGCTTTGGGTTTGCGGCAGCCTCTTCGAGAATCAAACGGATGGCGGCTTCAGACTTGTCGCTCAGCTCGGTGAATGAGCCGTAGCGTGATTTGTCATCTGGAATTTTATTGTTTTTGAACCAACCACCATTGGCAAATAGATAGAGGTCGTCTTGCGGGCGAACCGAGCGGTCGAAGTTGGCAGCGTTGAGGCCTGATATAGTCATGCATTCATACTAGAGCGCAGTTTGACCCCTTTATTGGTGTGCGCTGCGGGGCTACAATTCGAATGTGGAACTACAAAAAATCATTCTTTACTATGGCTTCGCGCCGCTTGAAGACCCAGAGGCAGTTCGACTCTGGCAGAAAAACTTGTGCGAGAGCCTAGGCCTCAAGGGCCGCATTCTGATTTCGAAGCACGGCATCAACGGAACCCTTGGTGGCGACATGTCGGCGTTGAAGAAATACGTTCGACAAACCAAGGAATACCCGGGCTTCAGAAAGATTGATTTCAAGTGGAGCGAGGGCCAGGGTGACGACTTTCCGCGCCTTCGAGTGCGCGTTCGCAACGAGGTAGTTACCTTTGGCGCACCGAATGAACTGGTGGTTGACAGTAACGGTGTAGTTGGTGGCGGTGTTCATCTAAAGCCAGAGCAGGTGAATCAACTGGTAGAAGAACGAGGCGACGAGGTGGTTTTCTTTGACGGGCGAAACGCATTTGAAGCCAAAATTGGAAAATTCAAGAATGCCATCGTTCCCGACGTAGAAACCACTCGCGATTTTGTAGCCGAATTGGAATCCGGAAAATACGATCACCTGAAAGATAAGCCAATCGTTACCTACTGCACCGGTGGCATTCGGTGTGAGGTACTTTCAAGCGTTATGAAGAATCGTGGCTTCAAAGAGGTTTACCAAATCAAGGGCGGCATAGTTCGTTATGGCGAGAAATTCGGCGACAAGGGTCTCTGGGAAGGCTCGCTCTATGTTTTCGACAATCGCATGCACATGGATTTCACGCCCGACGCACAAACCATTGGTCACTGTGAAAAGTGTGACGGCCCTACTAAGCAGTTCTACAACTGCGCCAATCTGGGTTGCCGTGATTTGATTTTGCTTTGCGACAGCTGCGCTAAGAACGATTCCAACCGAGCCTGCACCCACGAGCACACTCGTGGTCGGGTTGAAACGGTGGGCTAACAACTTTTGGTGCGCGAGGCGGGACTTGAACCCGCACGCCCGTGAAGGCACTGGCACCTGAAGCCAGCGCGTCTGCCATTTCGCCACTCGCGCGAAGTCTGAAGATTCAGACAACTATGCGAGATTACCAGAGAAGTAAATGGCCGCGTCACCGTTAAACTTGTGAAGAAGGAATGAGGTTCGGTTGGGCTTTCTCGACAATTTCGAAAAGGGCTTAGAACGCTTGGTTAATGGCGCATTCTCAAAGACCTTTAAATCTGAGCTTCAGCCAGTTGAAATTTCGAGCGCCATTAAGAGCGAAATGGATTCCAAGGCAAGCATCGTGAGCCGAGACCGCATTCTTGCCCCTAACTCTTTTGTAATTCGTTTGGCATCGCCCGACTTCAACCGCATGAAAGCGCTTGGCGAGACACTTATTGAAGAACTCAACGATCTTGCCGAACGCCATGCCAAGAAACAGCGCTTTCAGTTTGGCGGCGGGCTTTCGATTCGCCTGGTTGAAGACAGCACCTTGCCGCTTGGCCAGGTTCAGGTTAGTTCTGCCACACTGCAACTTGAAGTGGAGTGGCTACCAACCTTGGAAGCCGCCGGGCGCCGTTACGTTTTGACTAAGGCGCAAACCTCAATTGGTCGCGATTCCAGCGCAGATATACAAATCGAAGACACCGGGCTAAGCCGCAACCACTTCGAGATTTTATGGAACGGCGAGCGAGCCGCTGTTCGAGATCTTGGCTCAACCAACGGCACTTCGGTGAACGGTCGCAAAGTTACCGAGCAGGCCATTACTTCTGAAACGGTTATTCAAGCCGGTCGCACCGATTTCATTTTTCGACTAATGGCGAAGACGGTTGAGCAATGAGCGATCTAGCGTTATTCCTGGTTCGCATCGGTTTTTTAGCCGTCATGTGGTTCTTCGTTTTCAGCATCATCTCAGTGATTCGCGCAGATCTTTTTGGTCAAAAGATATTCAGCAAGGTGGCTGCTGCCAACGCGCCAAAAGTTGTTTCTTCGCCGATTGCCGCAAGCAGCCCTGTTGGTGAACCAAAAGGTGCCACCAAACTTGTAGTCACCGAGGGCGTTCGCAAGGGTCTTGAGATTGCACTTCGCGGCCGGGAACTCACCATCGGCCGCAGCGAAGATTCCGACCTGATTGTTGACGACGAGTTTGCCTCGACCTACCACGCCAAGCTTGTGTTGCTAAACGGCGAGTGGATGCTGCAAGACCTGAACTCAACCAACGGCACCTACTTAGACGGCGTGAAGGTCACCACCCCAACCACGCTCAAGTTGAAGAGCACAGTTCGGGTTGGCAAAACCTCTTTCGAGTTGCGCGCCTAACATGGCCTTCAAGGTTCGTTCTCACATTGCCTCTGATCGAGGTCGAGTTCGCGCCAGCAACCAAGATTCTGGCTTCGCCGGTGAGCACCTATTTTTGGTGGCAGACGGCATGGGCGGCCACGCCGGCGGCGACATTGCGTCTGCAATAGTTACGCAACACGTTGCCAAGGCAGACCTTGCCTACGATTCCCTCGAGGCTGGCGAAATCGCCCTGGTTGACTGCATTTCAGACGCCAACGAAAAACTGGTGAAAACCGTCTCCGAGCACCCGGAACTTGCCGGTATGGGAACCACTTTCTCTGGCATCTTGGTGCTTGAAAACCAACTGCTGATGGCTCACATTGGAGACTCTCGCATCTACCGCAAACGTGGAAAGAGCATCAAGCAAATCACCAAAGACCACACCTTCGTGCAAAAACTGCTCGACCTTGGCCGCATCACAGAAGAAGAGGCGGCTATTCACCCGCGACGCTCTGTGCTCATGCGCGTGCTCGGTGATGTGTCTGAAAAACCAGAGCTAGATGTCGAGGTGCTCGACGCCAAGGTCGGCGACCGTTGGCTGATTTGTTCAGACGGTCTCAGCGGTGTGGTTCCAGAAATCATCATCAAGAACATCCTGCTTAGTAATGAAAGCAGCGAGGAAGCCGCCAGTCTGCTAGTTGGTGAGGCTCTCGAATTTGGGGCTCCAGACAACGTAACAGTTGTAATTCTGGATGTGGTTGCAGAAAACACCGCGGAGGCCATTTCTGTGAAACCGCGTTTTGTGGGTTCGGCGGCTAACGAGGTAGTGCTGGAAGAGCGCAAAGGTAGTCGCATTCTTCGCATTTTCAACCCAATGCTGCTCACCGAATTTTTGGGGCGAGCTCAGGTTGACGAAGGTTTTGCCCCTGCGTCAGACGAATATCTCGAGTTGATCTTGAGCCAAACGATTTCAAAGGTTCGTAACCACCGCATTCGTCAACTAATGCTCATCATTTTGATGGTGATTGCTTTTGGGGTGGGGCTCAGCAGTGCCTACAGTTACACCCAATCTCGTTATTACGTTGGCCAGTTGAACAATCACGTTGTTGTTTACCAAGGAATTAAAGAACGGCTTGGCCCGCTGGTGTTTTCGCACCTAAAAACCACCACAGACATTCGGGTCGAAAAGTTAACCAGTTACAACCAGCAGCTTCTCGAGCAAACCATTCCGGCCGCCTCGCTCAGTGATGTGTCTCGCATTTTGAATGAGCTCAGCAAGGGCGGCAAATGACAGACTTACGCAAGCCAAACAAGCTAGTCAGAATCGTTCCCCGAAATAGAAACATTGAGCTATTTCTGGTTACCTTTGCGCTCGGCATAAACGCCTTCGAGTTGGCGCAAATTCAACTTTCTACCATTGCTATTTTGCGTGCCGACTTTTTCATCTACTGGTTGCCGATTGCGGTCTTCTCTTTTGGGCTGCACCTGCTGTTGCGCCTCAGGGCTAGCGAGGCAGACGCACTGATATTGCCGATTGCGGTCACGCTAAACGGGCTCGGTTTAGCCGAAATCTATCGACTCGATCTTGCCGAAGCTGCCATACACGGCACCCACTTTTTCGCCGTGAAGCAAGTGGTTTGGAGCTGCATCGCCATGGCGGTAGCCGGCGCCGTGATTTACGGCGTGAAGTCTCACCTGTTTTTACGACGCTATGTTTACATTTCAATGGTGCTAGGTTTGGCGCTCTTGCTCATGCCGGCTCTTCCGCTTATTGGGCGTTCCATTAACGGCGCCAGGCTCTGGATAGCCATCGGCGGGGTGACCTTTCAGCCCGGTGAGCTTGCCAAGATTGCACTAACCGTTTTCTTCGCTGGCTACCTGGTAAC
>CANFOX010000054.1 GCA_947448845.1 Microbacteriaceae bacterium
AACGAGGCCACAATGCGACCATCATCCGTAATGGTTTTACCGTCTAGCGGCACATTGAAGTCGCAACGAATGATTACGCGCTTGCCATCAAGCGATGGAAGCGATTTCAAGGTTCGCACTTTTAGAGTTTGCTGGCTACAAGTTCGGTTAGGTCAACCAGGCGGTTCGAGTAACCCCACTCGTTGTCATACCAAGAAGTAACTTTCACGGTGGTGCCAATAACTTTAACCAGTCCGGCATCGAAGATTGATGAGTGCGGGTCGGTAACAATGTCGCTTGAAACCAATTCGTCTTCGCTGTACTTCAAAATGCCCTTTAGTGGGCCACTGGCAGCGGCGGCCTTGTAGGCAGCCTTGATTTCATCAATGGTTACTTCACGCTTAGAAACCAGGGTGAGGTCGGTAATTGAACCAGTTGGAACTGGAACGCGAAGGGCAAATCCGTCGAGCTTTCCCTTTAGTTCAGGAAGCACCAAACCGATTGCTTTAGCCGCACCGGTTGACGATGGAACTATGTTGATGGCTGCAGCGCGGGCGCGACGCAGGTCAGAGTGCGGTCCATCTTGCAAGTTCTGGTCTGCGGTGTAGGCGTGAACCGTGGTCATGAGACCATTCTCGATGCCAAAAGTGTCGTTAAACACCTTGGCAAGCGGCGCCAAGCAGTTGGTGGTGCAAGATGCGTTCGAGATGATGTGGTGGTTAGCAGGGTCGTATAGGTGGTCATTTACACCAATAACAAAAGTTGCGTCTTCGCCGGTAGCGGGTGCCGAAATCAGAACCTTTTTGGCACCGGCTTCGATGTGCTTGCGGGCGTCTTCTGCATTGGTGAAACGGCCAGTTGATTCAATAACGATGTCAACGCCCAATTTGCCCCAACCGAGGTCTTTCGGGTCACGTTCTGCAAGTACCTTGATTACCTGACCGCCAACGATGATGTTCTGTCCATCAACGGTTACTTCCTGAGGTAAACGGCCGGTAACCGAGTCGAACTTCAGCAGGTGAGCCAACGACTTTGGGTCGCTCAGATCGTTTACTGCAACAATTTCGAGGTCGGTTCCCTTCGCCAGTGCGGCACGAAGGTAGTTGCGGCCAATTCGGCCAAAGCCATTGATTCCTACGCGAGTAGCCAAGGTTTCTCCAATGCGATTAATGCATCACAATGTGACGCGGATTTTCAAAGATTGACCCACGCGCCGTCGAGTGGAATGTTCCTCTTTAGACTAGCAGCAGCCCAGTAGTTTTGTCGCGAGCAGCCACGAAACGCTCCTGCACATCAGGCCAAGAAACAATGTTCCAGAATGCCTTCACGTATTCAGCTTTCACGTTCTGATAGTCGAGGTAAAAGGCGTGTTCCCACATGTCGAGCATGAGTAATGGAA
This sequence comes from Microbacteriaceae bacterium, assembly GCA_947448845.1. Taxonomy (GTDB): domain Bacteria; phylum Actinomycetota; class Actinomycetes; order Actinomycetales; family Microbacteriaceae; genus Rhodoluna. Next base: position 1,379 of record CANFOX010000054.1, read on the forward strand.
TGCTTGCTGGTGCCAAGTTTCCCTGGTGATCGTATAGCTGCTCGATGATAAGTTTCTGACCCAAAACGTCCCAGGCCAAAATTGACCAACCACTGCCTTGAATACCAAGTGCGGATGCGGTGAAGTGGGCGCGAAAACCATCGTAAGAACCAAAGAATTCATCAATGGCGGCAGCAAGTTCACCAGTTGGCTTGTCGCCACCCTCTGGCGAAAGGTTTCTCCAGAAAACGGTGTGATTGACGTGACCGGCAAGGTTGAAGGCTAGATCTTTTTGAAGTTTGTTAACCCAGGTCAGGTCGTTCTTCTCACGCGCTTCGGCTAGAAGGTCTAGAGCACTGTTTGCACCATTTACGTAGGCAAGGTGGTGCTTGTCGTGGTGCAACTCCATGATTCGACCAGAGATGTTTGGTTCTAGTGCCGCGTAGTCGTAGCTCAGATCTGGAAGGTTATATTTGCCCATTTGATGCTCCTAGTTATTGGTTCTACAGTTTGAATCTTAGTTTCGCTCTTAAGATTCCCCGTCATCGGGTAAAAATGCGTCGGTGCTTGGAATTCCAAGATCTTGAGCACGCTTGTCTGCCATAGCCAAGAGGCGTCGAATGCGCCCGGCTATGGCGTCTTTGGTCATTGGCGGGTCTGCATAATGCCCAAGTTCATCCAGGCTGGCTTGTTTGTGATCCAGTCGCAACTGACCCGCATAGCGAAGGTGCTCCGGAATGTCGTCGCCCAGTATCTCAAGGGCGCGAGCCACCCGGGCACCGGCTGCGACAGCAGCTTGCGCTGATCGGCGTAGGTTCGCATCGTCGAAGTTAGCCAAGCGATTTGCAGTGGCGCGAACTTCGCGACGAAGTCGAAGTTCTTCCCACTTGAGAAGTTGCGAATGTGCGCCCATCTGCGTGAGCATCGCCGAAATTGCGTCGCCCTCGCGAATCACTACTCGGTAGACGCCCCTTACCTCGCGGGCCTTGGCAACCACTCCCAGGCGCCTGGCGACACCGATCAATGCCATTGCCGCTTCGTTGCCTGGAGCTGTTATTTCCAGTGAAGTTGAACGCCCTGGATCGGTAAGCGATCCATGAGCAAGAAAGGCGCCCCTCCAAATGGCCTGCGCTTCAGCGAGCGAACCGTTTATGAGTTGAGTAGGTAAACCTCTAACGGGTCTACCTCGGTGATCAACGAGACCCGTTTGCCTGGCAAGCATGTCACCTTGTGAAATTACGCGAACCTGATAACGGTTTCCCTTGCGAATGCCGCTTGGTGAAATAACCGCAAGGTCACTTTGAACGCCGAATAGTTCGGTGAGGTCTTTTCGAATTCTTCTAGCAATCTGAGCAGTGTCTACTTCAACCTCGATGGCGATCTGACCTGAAATTAAGTGAAGGCCGCCAGAAAAACGAAGGATGGTGGAAACCTCGGCGATGCGTACCGAACTCTTTAGGTTCTCGATTCTTGAAAGCTCATCTTTTAGGTCTGCCGTGGAGGCCATTGGCTACTCTCTTCCCAAGTCACGGTGTCGTACATTTAGTGAAATATCGGATTTTGCCATTAAACGCTTAGCGATTTCATTGGCAATGGCTACCGATCGATGTTTACCGCCGGTGCATCCGATTGCAATTGTGGCGTATCTTTTGTTTTCGGCTAAATAGCCCCGCAAAACCGGTTGTAATGCAGCGACATAATGGTCAATAAATTCCTGAACTCCAGGTTGTTGAAGAACATATTCAATAACTGGTGCGTCCTGACCTGAAAAAGGTCTGAGTGCCTCAACCCAAAATGGATTGGCAATGAATCTGGCATCGGCAACCAAGTCTGCGTCAGACGGTAAACCATATTTGAAGCCAAAACTCATCAGAGTGAGTTGTAACCGACTGGAATGTTCAAGCGAGAAAGAATCTGAAATCTTGTTACTCAGTTGGTGAATGTTTAGCTCACTGGTGTCAACAATTACGTCAGCACCCTCTCTTAGGCTGAGCAACTGTTGGCGCTCTTCCGAAATGCCATCGAGCAGTGTGCCTGTGGCTTGAAGCGGATGCGGCCTTCTAACGTTTTCGAATCTTTTAACCAAAGCGGCATCGGTAGCTTCTAGAAACAAAACCCTTAGATTGATTTCACGCGATCGAACTGCGGAAAGCGACTCTTGGAGTTCTGCAAAAAACTCCCTTCCGCGCACGTCGATCACCACCGCCAAGTTGGGTAAGGGTGACTTTGCAAGAGTGAAGAGATCTGCAATTGGAGCGAGCATTTGCGGCGGCAGGTTATCAACCACATACCAACCAAGGTCTTCGAGTGCATTGCCAACGGTTGAACGCCCTGCTCCAGACATGCCGGTAACAATCAAAAGCTCTTGCTTTCGCTCTTGCATTGCTATCACACCTGTCTGGCTATGAGTTTAGCCATTGGGCGACACGCCCATCCCGAATTAATCCGAATTAAAACTCGCAACAATTGTGTTCGCCAACGCTGCACCAATGCCAGGAACGTCTCCAATTTCGGCGGCTGTTGCCATTTTCAGTCGTTTCACAGAACCAAATCTTCTCAAGAGGGCCTTGGCTCGCTTTTCGCCGAGACCTTCAATCTCGAGCAAACTGGTTGAAATGTTTGACGATCGCTTTTGACGTTGAAATGTGATCGCAAATCTGTGCGCTTCATCGCGCAAACTTTGAAGCAAGAAAAGTTCGTCGCTGGCGCGTGGCAAAATTATTGGGAAAGTACTATTTGGCAGCCAAATTTCTTCAAGTTTTTTTGCTAAACCGCAAATTGCTAAACCGGTTATTCCCGATTCTGTAAGCGCTCTTGTCGCTGCAGCCACTTGTGGTTGACCACCATCGACAACAATTAGTCCGGGTCGATAAGAAAATTTGGTTGAAGTGGAATCATCTCCATCCGCGAGATATTTCAACCTACGCATCATCACTTGGTAAATCGAATCGGTGTCGTCTGTTGTGCGATCTAGATTGAAACGGCGATATTGATCGCGTTTGGGCAAGCCATCTTCGAATACCACCATGGATGCCACTACCCCGGTTCCGCTTAGGTGGGAAACGTCGATGCACTCGATGCGAAGGGGGGCATTCTCTAGTTTTAGGTGCCGCTGCAATGCCGCAAGGGCATCGGCTCGGGATGTGAAGTCGGCAACTCGTTTATTTTTGTAAAGCATTAGAGAATGTTTCGCATTTGCAAGGGCCGTATCGGCTAGGGCAGCCTTGTCGCCACGTTGAGGAACTCGAAGGTCAACTTTCGAACCCCTTAGATTGCTCAACCAGTCGGCCAGGCTGCCAGCGTCTTCTGGTAAAGCCGGAACCAGCACCTCACGCGGAACGTCTGCGGTTAGGTCGTTGTAGGCCTCTTGCAGGGCGTATTCGACTACTTCTGCCTGGGAACGTTCGAGTTCCTTATCAACCACCCAGCCGCGCACGCCGCGAATTCGGCCTCCCCTAACACGAAACATTGAGACCGCCGCAGCCAGTTCGTCGTCGGCAATTCCGAATAGGTCTGCATCGGTTTCTTCTGTGAACACCACCGTGCTTTTTTCAAGCACGGTTTCAAGCGCCGAAAGCTGGTCGCGAAGTTTGGCAGCCAATTCGAAGTTCTGCAGATTGCTTGCCTTCAACATTCGGTCGCGCAACTTTTTGATGTGTTCAACATCGCCGCCGCCCATGAAGTCGGCGAACTGCTTCGCTATAGCGCGATGTTCCTCATTAGTTACGCGTTCAACACATGGCGCAGAACACTTACCGATATCGGCTAAGAGGCAGGCCCGGTTCTCCCGTTTAGCACGGGCATAGATGCCAGAACTGCAGCTTCGCATTGGGTATACCTTGAGCATGGCGTCTAGCGTGTCGCGCAGTGCCCCAGCGTTTACGAATGGGCCAAAATACTTCGCCCCCTTGATTCCCCGAGTTCTGGTGATGAAAACCCGAGGAACAGCATCACCCATCGAAATCATCAAATACGGATAGGACTTGTCGTCTTTAAATCTCACGTTGAACGGTGGATCAAATTCTTTAATCCAAGTGAATTCAAGCTGCAATGCCTCAAATTCAGTTTTTACGATCACCCATTTGACGTCAGAAGCTTCTGCAAGCATGCGTTGGGTTCGTTCATGCAAGCTCAAAAGTGGGCCAAAGTAGTTGCTTAGTCTGGCCCTTAGGTTTTTCGCCTTGCCAACATAGAGCACACGGCCGTTCGGGTCTAAGAACCGGTACACCCCAGGATCGGTTGGAATGTCGCCAGTTTTGGGTCGAAAACTGAGCTCCTGGGCCATTACCCAAGTATCTCTTTCAGAAATTCCCCAGTAAATGAGCCTTTTGTTTTCGAAACTGTTTCTGGTGTTCCTGTGGCAATAATGGTTCCACCGCGTGAACCACCTTCTGGGCCTAGGTCTATTACCCAATCGGCAGATTTGATTACATCAAGGTTGTGTTCAATCACAATGACCGTATTTCCTTTGTCGACCAAGCCGTTTAGCACCAAAAGTAATTTTCTAACATCTTCGAAATGTAATCCAGTGGTTGGCTCATCAAGAACGTAAACACTTCTGCCATAAGAGCGCCGTTGCAATTCGGTGGCTAATTTCACACGCTGCGCTTCACCGCCTGACAAAGTTGTGGCGCTTTGGCCAAGGCGAACGTATCCAAGCCCTACCTCAACCAAGGTGATCAAGAATCGGGCGATGGCTGAAACCGGTGCAAAAAATTCGGCAGCTTCGGCAATTGGCATCTCGAGCACCTCGGCGATGTTCTTGCCTTTATACAAAACCTGAAGCGTTTCTCGGTTGTATCTGGCGCCATGGCAAACTTCACAGGCTACGTAAACGTCTGGCAAAAAGTTCATTTCAATCTTCAAGGTTCCGTCTCCGCTGCAAGATTCGCAACGACCCCCTTTTACGTTGAATGAAAAGCGCCCCTGTTGGTAGCCCCTAGCCTTTGATTCCTGGGTTTCTGCAAACAGTTTTCGAATGTGATCGAAAACTCCTGTATAGGTAGCAGGGTTCGATCTCGGTGTTCGGCCAATCGGGTTTTGATCAACGTGAACTACCTTGTCGAGTTGATCGACACCTTCGATGCGCGTGTGGCGACCAGCTACCCCTTTGGCGCCGTTTAGTTTGTTGGCAAGCGTTTCATAAAGAACGTCGTTAATCAACGAACTCTTGCCAGAACCAGATACACCGGTGACGGCTGTGAACACACCGAGTGGAATATCTACATTGACATTCTGAAGATTGTTTTCACGCGCTCCTACAATTCGCAAAACCCGTTTTATGTCTGTGACTCTGCGGTTCTTAGGCGTCTCGATGCTGATGCGCCCGCTTAGGTATGAGCCAGTGAGTGAGTGTTCGTTTGTGAGCAGCGCTTCGTAGGGGCCGGAATGCACAACTTCACCACCGTTGACACCAGCTCCTGGGCCGATGTCGATAACCCAGTCAGAGGCTTTGATGGTGTCTTCATCGTGCTCAACCACCAATAGGGTGTTACCTAGACCTCTTAACTTTATGAGAGTGTCAATAAGGCGACGATTGTCACGCTGGTGAAGGCCGATTGATGGCTCATCTAGAACATAAAGAACTCCGGTTAGACCAGAGCCAATTTGTGTAGCAAGGCGAATTCGCTGCGCTTCACCGCCAGAAAGCGAACCTGCCGCGCGTTCAAGTGACAGGTAATCGAGCCCTACATCGAGCAGAAAATTAAGCCTCGCTCGAATCTCACGCAAAACCTGGGCAGCAATTTTTTCGTCACGGGCATCGAGCATTAGAGATTCAAAAAACGAGGATGTTTCACCGAGACTGAGCGAAGTTACATCGGCGATGGACTTATTGGCCACCTTGATAGCTAAGACTTCGGGGCGTAACCTTGCACCATCGCAAGCTGGGCAGGGTATCTCACGCAAGAAACCGGCCCATCGGCCACGCTGAAAGTCGTTGTCTGATTCAAGATACTTTCGCTCAATGTATGGCAAAACACCCTCGAAACCACTGGTGTAGCGCATTTCACGACCGTAGCGGTTCTTCCACTTGACCTGAACGTCAAAATTGTTTCCACTAAGAACTGCTTCACGCACTTCTTCAGACAACTGGTTCCATGGGGTATCTAGGCTGAAATCAAGGTCTTTGGCCAAGCCTTCTACCAGGCGTGTGTAATAACTAAAAAGCCCTTTGCCCTGTGTTGACCAAGGCAGGATGGCTCCCCCATTTACGCTGCTGTCTGGGTCTCCAATGACCAACTCGGCGTCTACCGACATCTTGGTGCCGAGACCTGTGCACGTGGGGCAAGCACCGAACGGAGCGTTGAACGAGAAGGTTCTTGGTTCTATTTCTGTTAGCACCAATGGGTGTTCATTGGGGCAAGAAAGCTTTTCACTGTAAGTGCGGGTACGTTTTCCTTCCTTTTCATCAACAAGGTCAATAACCACCCTGCCACCAGCGAGTTTCAGCGCAGTTTCAATCGAATCGGCAAGGCGCCCAATGATGTCTGCCTTGATTACCAGACGGTCGACTACGACGGAAATGTCGTGCTTAAAAGTTTTCTTTAGTGGTTTGGCTTCAGATAACTGCAAGACTTCACCGTCAACCATGGCTCTTGCGAACCCTTGACCAAGAAGCTCACGAAAGAGGTCTACGAACTCACCCTTCTTTTGATCAATTATTGGAGCGAGAATTTGAAACTTTGTGCCTTCATCAAGCAGCAAAATCTGATCAACAATCTGTTGCGGAGTTTGTTTGACAATGGCTTCACCGCAAACGTGGCAATAC
>CANFOX010000055.1 GCA_947448845.1 Microbacteriaceae bacterium
CCTAGACTTGCTCAGCTCGACGGTTGCCTACAACCAGCGCTGGCAGGTGCAAGAGCGCCTGCCGGCTAACCCGCTGCGCAACCCTTAGAAGTCGGCGGGCGGCGTTGCCTTGCGGCGGTGTTTGCCTTCGACACCAAGGCCGAAATATGAGCCACCAATAATCATTGCCGCGCCTAGCGCACCAAGCCAGGCCAGCTTTTCGCCACCGATGGCAACCGAAACCACCACCGCCCATACCGGTTCGGTGCCGAGCAGCAGGCTTACGCGCGAAGCCGAGGTGCGGCGAATGCTCCACATCATGGCGAAGAAACCGAACACCGTGCAGAGCAAGATGAGAAATAACAAAATGCCCCACTCGCGAAAGCCATAGCTGGTTGCTGCATCGACACTGCCCCGAACATCCAAGAGAAAAAAGATCACGCCGGCAACACCGGTGTGCAAAATGGTGAGATTGATAGAGTTCACGGGTTTTCCGCTAGTCCAGCGGCCCTGAGCTGCCGTGTAAATGCCGCGCAGCAGCGCTGCCACCAGCATTAGGGCATCGCCAAAGTTCGGTGCGTGAAATCCGTTCGCGCCAACCAGCAGCGCGACCCCAACCACGGCAACCACCGCGGCAACGAAGAACACCGGTGGCAAAAAGCTGCGCATCCAAATGCCCTCGGTAATTGGAGTGATGATGATGGCAAGCGAAATAATGAGCCCGGCGTTGGTTGCCGAAGTGATGGCGATTCCCTGAGTTTCGGTGCCAATAGTGGCAGCCAAACCTAGCCCAATCAGGGTTCCGATGCGCCAGTCGTCAGCTGTGAACTTCACCGGTTTGAAACCACGAATGATCAACAAAAGCGCCGAAGCGATAACGAATCGCAACGAAAGCAGCCCGAAAACGCTCGACACCTGGGTGAGCGCTTTGGCTGCCAAATAGCTGGAGCCCCAGAAGAAAGCGGCAACCAGAAGCACGAGGTCTACAAACCGACCTCGATACCAAGGTTTACGATCGGCGCGCAAAATAACCCTGCGAAATTGCCGCACCCAAAATAACCACGGCTCCGCCAACCAGTTCATTCCAGGTAAGGCTCTCGCCGAGAATGAAAGTGCCCGCCAGAACCGCAACCACCGGCGAGAGGTAGGTTACCGAGTTGGCTACCGCGCTGCCAGCCTTGTTCATGAGCCCGTAGTAAAAAACGTATGCGATTCCGGTGCCGAGCATGCCAAGCAGGCTGATGCCAACCACCGCATCGACGGTGAGCGGGTGAACCAGAAGTGGGCCGGCCAGGTAGAAAGGCGCCAACATGATGGCTGCCATTGAAACCTGCATAGCCACCTGAACGTTTGGGTCAAGTTTCAGTGGGCTAACAAAGCGTCTCGCATAGGGCGCGCCAATGCCATACAGCAGCACAGCCAGCCCCAATGCCGCCACGGCTGCCGGGTCGTTCTCGCCGAGGCCGTTCCAAACCTGAAGCACAAGCAACACCCCAACTAGCCCAACGGCAAGCCCAACCAACACGTTTGGCTTGGGCTTTTCGGCTCTGAAAAACAAAAGGATGATGAGCAGAGTAAAAATGGGGGTGGAGCCGTTCATAATGCCGGCAAACGAACTCGACGCGTGCAGTTCGGCGAAGGCAAATAGCACCGCCGGAACGGCATTCATGGTGATCGAGGTGCCGGCTACCTTGAGCCAGACTCGCCAGTCGCGCGGCCAGTTACCCTTGCTAACGATTGCCAAAACGAGCATGGGAACCGCACCAAGCACCATGCGCCAAAATGCAACGCCAAGCGGTGAAAATGACTGATTCGCCCAAGCGATAAACAAAAACGAGAGACCCCACACTGTGCCGAGGCCCAAATAGGTTGGCAGCCAGTTCTGGCTCTGCCGGCTTGAGGTCATCGCACCAGCCTAACTCAGCAACTAAATGTTGGGAGCGGTGGCGACGATTACGCGATCGATGCGTTCTTGCAAATATTTCAGGTGGTCGGCGGCGAGCCCATCGTCGGTTACCAATACGTCGGCGTCTTCGATTCGGCCGAAGGTTGAGAAACCGATTTCGCCCCACTTGGTGTGATCGGCGAGAACCACCACGGTTTTCGCGCGCTCACGAATGGCGCGGTTGGTTTCAGACTCGAGCAGATTCGGCGAACTGAAGCCGCCTCGTTCATCCATGCCGTGGGTGCCCATAAACACGGTGTCAATGTTGAGGGTGTCGAAAACCTGAATGGCAATCTCGCCAACGAACGAGTCGGTTGGGGTGCGAATGCCGCCGGCAGTGATTACGGTCTGGTCAACTCGGCCCTCGCGGTGAAAAAAGTCGCTCACCGGAAGCGAGTTGGTAACAACCGTTAGTCGAGGAATGTTCACCAGGTGACGGGCAACCGCGAAAACGGTGCTACCGCCCATGAGCGCAATCGAGTCACCAGCCGACACCAGTTCGGCGGCCAGCGTGGCAATGGAATCTTTAATGACTTGCTGGCGCAGGTTCTTTGCTTTGAACGGCGGCTCCATAACGGTGCTGGTGCCAACTGCCGAGGTTGCACCACCGTGAACTTTGTCTACCAGACCTTGCTCGACCAGCACGTCGATGTCGCGGCGAATGGTCATTTCGGAAACCTGCAAAGCCTCGGCCAGTTCGCTGATGCGCGCGGCACCGCTTTGGGCAACCTGTTGAACAATCAGGTTCTGGCGTTGAGTAGCTAGCAAGGGGATCCTTTCGAAACTAGTTACTAGCGTAACCACAGTTTTTGTCACAAAATGGTTACTTTTGTTATTATTTGTGCAATTTCGAGGCTTTGGGTCTGTATCTTCTAAATATGGCAAACCCAACTTCTGTAACCCTGAAGGCCGACGGCGTTTCGGCAATTATCGACCTGAGCACCAATACCCCGGTGCTGCTGCACTGGGGGCAAGACCTTGGTGACGCCAACGAGGGCGACCTACTAAAGGTGGTGCGTGAGGGGGTTGCGCACGCTGAACTAGATGACGCGCAGATTCCCGGCATGTGGCGAGAAAACGCACGCGGATTCATTGGTCGCCCGGCCGTGCAGGGGCACCGTGGCACCCAAGACTGGTCGCAGCGTTTCGACATAACCAGGGTTGAGCAAGCCGGCAACCAACTAACCGTTACCTCGAGTGACGCCGGCGCCGGCCTCACCGTTGCCGTAACTTTCGAGCTAAATGCTCAGGGCATCTTGTTGATTACCCAGAGCATTACCAACGACGGCAAGGCGCCATACTCGCTCGGCGAGCTAACCACCTGGTTGCCGCTGCCCGACTACGTTAGCGAAACTCTCGATTACACCGGTCGTTGGGTGAAAGAACGTCAGCCACAGCGCCGCGAGATTCAGGTTGGCACCTGGGCCCGCGAGGTTCGCGAGGGCCGGTCGAGTCACGACTACACCATTGTTCAGCTTGCTCTCACCCAGGGCGCCAACTATCAGCAGGGTGAAGCCTGGGCGCTGGGGCTGCTGTGGAGCGGCAACACCCGCCACATAGTTGAGCGCATGCCAACCGGCCGCACCAGTTTTGGTGCTGGTGAACTTCTGCTGCCAGGCGAGATCGAACTTGGCGCTGGCGAAACCTACACGGCACCAACCGTGGCGAGCATTTACTCGGGCGAGGGCATTGACGGCATTAGCGATCGAACTTACCGCTGGCTGCGCTCTAGGCCCGAACACCCAACCAACGTTCGACCTCGCCCACTCACGCTAAACGTGTGGGAGGCCGTCTATTTCAATCACAACCTCGAGAAGCTAACTCAACTGGCCGACGTTGCCAAAGAGGTCGGCGTTGAACGCTTTGTGCTAGACGACGGCTGGTTCGGCGCTCGCCGCGACGATTGGGCCGGGCTTGGCGACTGGGTTGTGGCCCCTGAGGTTTGGCCAAACGGTCTGCAGCCATTGGGCAAAATGCTGAAGGAACGCGGCATTGAGTTTGGCCTTTGGTTCGAAGGCGAAATGGTGAACCCAAACTCTGATCTTTACCGCGCGCATCCGGAATGGATTCTGCACATCGGAGACCGCGTGCCACCGGAGGGTCGACACCAACACGTGCTCGACCTAACTCACGAGGGTGCCTACCAGCACGTTTTGAACCAGGTGGATGCCGTTCTAAACGACAACGAGATTTCTTACATCAAGTGGGATCACAACAAGGTTCTCATCGAGCCGGGGCACCTCGGCCAGGCTGCGGTGCACAACCAGACCGAGGCAATCTATCGACTTTTCGACGAGTTGAAGAAGCGTCATCCAGGTCTTGAAATTGAGTCGTGCTCGAGTGGCGGCGGCCGCGTTGACCTCGGCATGGTGCATCACGCTGACCGCTTCTGGACTAGTGACTGCAACGACGCCCTTGAGCGCCAATACATTCAGCGCTACACCCAGATTGCGATTCCGCCAGAGCTGCTTGGCTCACACATTGGCCCACGAACGGCGCACACCACCTACCGAACCCACGACATTTCGTTTCGCGCCATTACCGCGCTGTTCGGGCACGCCGGCATTGAGTGGGACATCACCGAGTGCACACCTGAAGAACTCAAGGCCCTGAAAGGATGGGCCGACTACTACAAGACCAACCGAAGCCTGCTGCACTCGGGCCGAATGATTCGCGTTGAGCAGCCGAACGACACCGTTTTTGTTCACGGGGTTGTGGCCCAAGACAAATCGCGAGCTATCTTCGCCTATGCCACCTTGCGGGCACAGCAGGGCTCGCAGCCTGGCTCAATCACTTTGCCTGGCCTCGACCCTAAAGCCAGCTACCGCGTAAACGTTGCTCGACCAGCCGGTGACCCTAAAGTCATTCTGCGAGCCCTGCCGCACTGGCTCGACGGCGTGCAACTCACTGGCGCGGCACTTGCCAAGGTTGGCTTGCGCCCGCCAATTCTCGCCCCAGAAAACGCCATTCTCATTGAGGTTGAGCGAATCTAAAATGGCGCCAACTTTGCCGAAGAAGCTTTTTTTCGGGGGCGATTACAACCCCGAACAGTGGTCGCGAGAAGTTTGGCACGAAGATGTTCGGCTCATGCGCGAAGCCGGGGTGAACCTGGTGACGCTCGGCGTTTTCGCTTGGGCGAACCTTGAGGTTGCCGAGGGCGTTTACGAGTTCGGCTGGCTCGACGAAATCATCGAACTGTTGCACGAGGGTGGCATTGGCGTCGACCTGGCAACCGCAACCGCATCGCCACCGGCATGGCTAACCGTGAAATACCCAGAAGTGCTGCCGGTGAACCGCAGCGGGGTGCGCCTTTCACACGGTGGCCGCCAGGCTTATTGCACCAGCTCGCCCATTTACAAAGAGCGGGCCACCGCACTTGCCAGCCAGTTGGCCGCGCGCTACGGCAAGCACCCTGGCATTGTGATGTGGCACGTCAACAACGAGTATGCCTGCCACAACGCCCACTGCTTCTGCGACGTAAGCGCGGCGGCCTGGCGCAAGTGGCTGCAGGCGCGCTACGAAACCCTAGATCGCCTCAACGAAAGCTGGGGCACCAACTTTTGGTCGCAGCGCTATCACGACTGGAACGAGGTGCAACCGCCTCGCGAAACCACGATGGGCACCGCGCCAAACCCATCGATGACGCTCGACTACTTTCGCTTCAGCGACGACCAGATTCTTGAGCTCTACAAAGCCGAACGCGATGCCATTCGAGCCGTCGACACCGAGCACCCAATCACCACAAACTTCATGTCTACCTATGGGGCTTTAGCACTGAACTATTTCAAGTGGGCAAACGAGGTTGATTTCGTTTCAACCGACCACTACCTAATGGCCCACGACCCAGACCGTCACATTGACCACGCCTTTGGCGGCGACCTAACGCGCGGTTGGGCTAAGGGTAAACCTTGGTTGCTCATGGAGCACTCCACCAGCGCCGTGAACTGGCAACCGGTTAACCGTGCCAAGCGCGACGGCGAAGAACTGCAAAACGCCATCTCACACGTTGCCCGTGGTTCAGAAGGGGCACTGTTTTTTCAGTGGCGCGCAAGCATTCGCGGCAGCGAGAAGTTTCACTCGGCTCTGGTGAGCCACGAGGGCACCACCAACCGCATTTGGAACCAAATGGTTGAGCTTGGCGGCAAACTTGCGGGGCTTGAAGATCTTGCCGGCACGCAAACCGCGCCCGCCGAAGTTGCAATAGTTTTCGACTACGAGAGCTGGTGGGCGCTTTCGCAGCCGAACCTGCCGTCGAAACTACTTGACTACCCAAAGTTTGTGCAGAGCTGGTATCGCGCCCTTTGGTCACTTGGTGTGCGAGTCGATATCGTTTCGCCAGAGGTAACCTTGGCCGAACTTGCCAAGTTCAAACTGGTGCTCACCCCCATGACTTACCTAATGAGCCATGACCTCGAGGCCAAACTGCTTGATTACCAAGCCAACGGCGGCAATCTGGTCACCTCATTTTTCAGCGGCATTTCAGACGAAACAGATGCCGTGAAACTCGGCGGCTATGGCGGCCGTTATGTGCGCGAGGGCTTCGGGCTTCGGGTGTCAGAGTTTGCACCCATTGCAGAGCCGGCGGCGCTGAGTAACGGGGCCACCGCCGAGATCTGGCAGCAGTTTGCTGCCGTCACCGGCGCCGAGGTGCTTGCCACCTTCACCGATGGTGTGGCAGCTGGGCAACCCGCCCTAACTGTTCGCAAAACACCGAACGCTGCGGCTTGGTATGTAGCCACCTGGCTTGAACCGAATGCCGCGAAAGAGTTCTTTCAGAAAGTTGTGCTCGAGCTTGGCATCAAGCAAGACGGTAACGAGCAAACCGAGGTCGTCGTTCGCGGCGACATGCGCTTTGTTTTTGACCACCAACGAAGCACCGTTGAATGGAGCCAGATATGAGCCGAGCAAGCCAACTTATTGAGGGTCGCCGCTTTTGGTTCTGGGCGGCAGGGCTTCTGGTTGCCGGTCTTGCATTTCGCCTATGGCTTGGTTTCTTCGTTTTCTTCAACCAGGGTTTCACCTGGGATATGGCATCTTTTGGCGACTGGCTAACCGCGATTCAAACCAGCGGTTCTCGTGCCTATTTTGCCGAGAACTCGTTTAACTATCCGCCGGCTTTTGCCGATGTGCTCTGGGTGCTGCTTCAGGTTGGCGGCTGGTTGCAAACTTTGCCGGGTGCACTCGGCACGCTTGGCCCAATGGCTTTACTCAAGTTGCCAGCCATTGTGGCAGACATTGGCATCGCAGTGACTTTGCTCTGGGCTGGGCGCAAATGGTTTAGCCCAGCCACGGCTCTGGTTGCTGCCGCGGCCTACCTATTCGTTCCCGTCACCTGGTATGACAGTGCTATTTGGGGCCAGGTTGATTCGCTTTCAGCTCTGCCGATGTTGCTTGCGGTGCTTTTGGTTATAGACCGCAAGCCAGAGTGGTCGGCTTTGGCGCTAACCGTTGCGGTGCTAATGAAGCCGCAGGGGGCTTTGGTGTTGCTTGTGCTATTGCCAGTGCTCATCGGGCAGGTTGTGCATAAAGAGGTTCGCTGGTGGCGCATGCTCACCACCATTGGCGCTGGGCTCGGGTCATTCGCTGTGATAGCTACCCCGTGGTCGCTCGAGAAATATGCCCCCGAGCAGGTTGCGAACATTCCGGTGGTTGGCGATTTCGCCGGGCTCGTAGGGCAATACGTTTCAACCCTCGGATGGTTTCCAGTGGTTAGCGCAAACGCCTTCAACGTGTGGGCATTAGCCGGTAGAAACTCCATCGCAAGCACAATTCAAAACGGATATGTTTTCTGGATTCCAGATGGTTACCGCATTCTCGGAATTCCATCCGCGCTCATTGGAAACGGGCTCTTTTTGCTGCTGGCAGCTGCAATCTTCTGGCTTCTTATCAAGCGCCACAGTGCTACTCAAACGCTCACGGCATACGCACTGTTGCTGGTTGGCTTCTACATTTTGCCAACCCGCGTTCACGAGCGTTATCTGGTGCAAGCTTTCGCCGTGTTGGCAATTGTTTGGGCGCCAAAAATCATCGACCGCATCGCGGTGGCTGCACTAGCGCTGGCAAATACCATCAACCTGCATGCCATTTTGGTGGCTGACCTAAACGTGCAAAGCATTGATCTGGTGAGCGCAGAGTCAGCAGGTTCAGGCGGTCAGAGTTATCACAGTGCTTTCGCGCCA
>CANFOX010000056.1 GCA_947448845.1 Microbacteriaceae bacterium
AGCGAGATTCCAGCTTCGACGAAGGCGGGGTAAATGATGCTTCGTAGGCTTCTTGCAGCCGCAATGCTGTTAGCTCTCGCAGGGCTGTCTATTTTTGCTTCGGCTCCAAACATTTTGTTTGGCGATAAAGTTTCGGCAAAAACTGTGAGCGTGAACCCAAAAGACTTACAACTGGTTTGCCCTGGCGCCTTTTACCGATCTGGCGCAGACACCGGGCTAGCCGTGAACTCGTTTAGCCAACTTGGCTCTTCGGCCCTGAGCGGAAGTTTTGAATCTGGAGCTTCCTCAACTTTGAAAGTTGCCGATTTCGGCGGTCAAGTGGTTGGTCAAAACCCGAGCGGTTCGGTAACTTCGCCGCTAACGATTACCGCAAGTGGGTCAGAACTTACTCAGGGGTCGAAGCTTTTGAATTCCAACCAACTTCAGTTGGTGAACGATTCACGTGCTGCCGGTTTACTCGCGGCACCTTGCCTAAAGGCAGAGAGTGACTTCTGGATTCTGGCCGCAGACACCTCGGTCGGCCGTGAATCTTTGCTGATTCTGAATAACCCAGGCTCGGTAAATGCCACTGTTTCCATCGAGGTTTTTGGCTCCGGTGGCAAGATCGCAACTGCCGGCCAAGAGGGCATTTCGGTTCCTGCTGCGGGTTCTACGGTGGTGCCGATTGCATCGCTGGCGCCTGGGCTTTCTACGCTTACGCTGCACGTTCGTTCGGTTTCGAGTGCCATCACGGCAACCCTGCAGCAAAAAACCGTTCGCGGCCTGGTTGCCGCTGGCGCCGAATGGATTAGTCCTAGCACCCAAATTGGAAACAGTTTGGTGATTCCCGGTTTCTTTGTGCGCGGCGTGAAAGACGCTTCGAAACTTCGTGCCGGTTCTGCCGACTACGGTGATATTTCACCCGTGCTCAGAGTCTTTGTTCCAGCCAGCGCCAAGGTGAATGCCACGGTTACCGCTCAAGTGGTAGGCACAACCGCCAAAACCTTTGGCACAGTGGTTCGAATGCAGGTGGCTGCCGGCACCGTTACCGACATTCCGCTTAACGGGCTTCAAGACGGTGATTACTCGGTTTTCATCAGTAGCGATCAGCCAATCCGGGCTGCGGTGCGACTATCTCGAGCCAAACTGGGCGGTAAGCCAGCTACCGACTTCACCTGGTTGCAGGCAGCTGCACCAATCACCAAGCCTGTTGGAATCACAGTTCCCGGTAGCGGCATTTCAAAACTCTCCATCGCTAACTTCAATAAATCGAGTGCAACCGTGACCCTGGTTGTGAATGGGGTTTCTCACACGCTCACGGTGCCATCAAATAACTCTCTAACTGTGGCTGTTGCCAACGGCGCCAGCGTGGTTATCGGCTCGTCAATGCCAATAGAAGCCAACCTAATAGTCGATTTGAACTTTGCTTTGGCCAGTTTGCCTCTGGTTGACTATCAGAACGTTGGAAGTGCCCAAACCGTTCTGGTTCGCTAGTTGCCCAAGAGATCCCAGGGGTCTTTTCCAACAAGGTTTCCAGCAGCTTCAAAAACCACCTGTTCGATGCGAATGCGATTATCTAAGCTATTGCGCAGGGCACCAAAGCGTTCCACTGGTAGTCGGTAAATAACCACCGTTTGCGGTTGGCGAATTACGCTCCAGCGGCGAACCTGCTCGTTATTCAGGTCACTCCTTGGGGCATCCAGAATTTTGTATTCGAGCGAGCCAAGTTCGTTCGGCCAGGCTCGGCGCAGATAGTCAACCGCGGCCACCACGGCCTGCTCGAAATCGCCAAGTCGCTTTTCACCGGGCGGGTAAAAGCGGCTTAACAAAGGTTGGCGAAAACCACGACCGTGGCGGTCTCGATGCAGCCCTCTCGCTTTTATTGCCATCTGCTCATTTTAGAGTCGGGTATTCTTGAGGTTCGGGCTAAATGCCTCTAACCAGGAGCTCAATGTCACTTCATGAAATCGTCAAAACCTATGATGTTCGAGGTTTGGTGGGTTCTCAACTCACACCTGAAATCGTCACCGCTTTGGCGGCCGGTTTCGTAGACGAGGTTGGCGCGGCAGGCCAAGATGTAGTGGTGGGCCATGACATGCGTGATTCGTCGCCCGAGTTTGCCGAGGCCTTTGCCCTTGGTGCGCAAGCTCGTGGTGCCAACGTGATTTCGATTGGCCTCTGCTCAACCGATGAGTCTTACTTCGCTTCTGGTTCGCTAAACGCACCGGCAGCAATGTTTACCGCCAGCCACAACCCAGCGACCTACAACGGCATTAAGTTCTCGCGTGCAGGCGCTCGCGGCATCAGCCTTGACACCGGTTTGGCAGCCATTCGCGACCGCGCTGAGGCCTACCTTAAAAACGGCCTCGACTACGTTGATACTGCCGGCAGCTTTCGAGAAGAGCACGTTTTAGCGGGTTACGCCTCATATCTTCGCGAACTAGTTGACCTAAGTGAGGTTCGCCCTCTGAAGGTTGTCGTTGACGCCGCAAATGGCATGGCCGGCATGACCGTTCCAGCAGTGCTTGGAAACGCCGCCGATCTTGGCGCGCTGCCACTGAACATCATCCCGATTTATTTTGAACTGGATGGCAGTTTTCCGAACCACGAAGCTAACCCACTTGACCCGAAGAACCTGGTTGACCTTCAGGCTGCTGTCATCAAGCACGACGCCGACCTTGGTTTGGCCTTCGACGGAGACGCTGACCGCTGTTTCGTCATCGATGAAAAGGGTCAACCGGTAACGCCTTCTGCCATCGCCGCCATTGTGGCTCGGCGCGAGATTGCCCGAGTGCGAAAACTTGACCCGGCCGCTCGGGTTACTGTGCTGCACAACCTGATTACCTCTCGCATTGTTGAAGAAGTAATCGAGGCCGACGGAGCAACGGCGGTTCGCACCAAGGTAGGGCACTCTCTTATCAAAGACAAGATGGCCGAGACCAACGCCATTTTTGGCGGCGAGCACTCTGCTCACTATTACTTCAGAGACTTTTGGGGCGCCGACAACGGCATGCTTGCTGCCATGCACGTGTTGGCTGAGTTCGGGGCTCAAGGCAAGCCACTTTCCGAGTTTGCCCGTGAATACAACCCTTACTTCTTGAGCGGTGAAATCAACTCGACGGTCACCGATGCCGCCGCGGCTAAGGCTCGGGTGCTAGAGGCGTTCGCCAACCGAGCAGAAGTAGAAGAGTTTGACGGCATTACACTCACGGGCCCAGAAGGCCATGACTGGTGGTGGTTCAACGTGCGTTCTTCAAACACCGAACCGCTGCTTCGCCTAAATGTTGAGGCACGCAACGAAGCCACCATGCTTCGCCTTCGCGACGAGATTCTGGAGCTTATTCGTGGCTAGTTCATTCGAGTTCAAAGTTGCCGACCTTCAGTTAGCCGAGAGCGGTAGACACCAAATTCGCTTGGCTGAAGCTGAGATGCCTGGTTTGATGGCCCTCAGAGCCGAATATTCGGCAAGTCAGCCACTTCGAGGCGCTCGAATCACCGGTTCGTTGCACATGACGGTTCAAACCGCAGTTCTGATTGAAACCTTGGTGGCAATCGGTGCCCAGGTGCGCTGGGCAAGTTGCAACATTTTTTCAACGCAAGATGAAGCCGCCGCCGCGGTGGTGGTTGGAACCGGAACAGTAGAAGAGCCAAAGGGTGTTCCGGTTTTCGCCTGGAAGGGCGAAACTCTCGAAGAATACTGGTGGTGCACCGACCGAATTTTTGACTGGAGCGCCGAGGCTGCCGCAGTCGGTGAGAGTTTCATTGGCCCGAATTTGATTCTCGATGACGGGGGAGATGCCACACTGCTGGTTCACCGTGGCCGTGAGTTTGAATTGGCCGGCGCTGTACCTCAGCCAGATTCGGGCACGAATGCCGAATACCGGGTGATTCTTGACCTGCTTCGCAACTCGCTCTCGAAGGCACCGAATCGCTTTTCTCAGATCTCTGAAGAGATCATCGGTGTTACCGAAGAGACCACCACCGGTGTTCACCGGCTCTACGAGTTTCACCGAGACGGCAAATTACTTTTTCCTGCTATCAACGTCAACGACTCGGTTACCAAGTCAAAGTTCGACAACAAATATGGCATTCGCCACTCATTGCCAGACGGGTTAAACCGTGCCACCGACCTGCTAATCGGCGGAAAAACCGCCTGGGTTGGCGGTTACGGTGACGTGGGCAAGGGTTCAGCCGAGGCCCTTCGTGGTCAGGGCGCTCGAGTAGTCGTTAGTGAGATTGACCCAATCTGCGCCCTGCAGGCAGCTATGGACGGTTTTCAGGTAGTTCGTCTGGAATCGGTGCTGGCAACCGCAGACATCTTCGTCACCGCCACTGGCAACACCTCAATCATTCGCGCTGAGCACGTTTTGCAAATGAAGAACCTAGCGGTAATCGCTAACGTGGGCCACTTCGACAACGAAATCGACATGGCAGAAATCGCCTTGATTCCGTCGGTTGAAAAAGTTGAAATTAAGCCTCAGGTGCACGAATGGCGACTACCAAACGGCCGAGCAGTGCTTATTCTTTCCGAAGGGCGACTCATGAATCTCGGAAACGCCACCGGGCATCCTTCGTTCGTCATGAGCAACTCATTCAGCAATCAGGTACTTGCTCAAATTGAGATATTTACCAGAACTCAGGAATACCCGGTGGGAGTCTATGTGCTACCAAAGTCTCTTGACGAAAAAGTTGCGAGGTTGCATTTGAGTGCATTAGGTGTTGAATTAACTGAGTTGACCGACGAACAGGCTGCCTATTTGGGGGTTCCCAAAAACGGCCCGTTCAAGGTTGACCACTATCGTTACTAACAGCAGAGGTTAGCTTGCCCCACAAGATTCTGGTCGTAGACGACGAGTCGAGCATTCGAGAATTGCTCGGCATGCGCCTCAGCGCAGCAGGCTTCGACGTTGTTTTTGCAACCAACACCGCCGAGGCGGTTGAGCAGCAAGCCAAGACTCAGCCAGATCTGATTCTGCTCGACATAAACTTGCCAACTGGCGGCAGTACCCTTCAAGACGGCATCGAAGTGCTGCGCGATATTCGCACCAGAAGCGACGTTCCAATCATTATGCTCACGGCACGAGACGAAGACGAGTCTGAGGTCGCCAGTTTCGACAGCGGTGCCGATAACTACATTCGAAAGCCCATCAATAACTTCGACCTACTTCTCGGTCGAATCAAGTCTCGACTTCGCCCGCGCGGAAACGAGACAAATACTCTAATTTCGGTGGGGCCGCTGGTAATAGACGTGGTCGGCCACGAGGTTCGTAAAAACGAAAACACCATAAGCTTGACCCCGCTCGAGTTTGAATTGCTGAAAACCTTGGCGCTCAACCCGAAAAAGGTTTACAGCCGAAAAGAGTTGCTCACCGAGGTTTGGGATTTCAAGTTCAACGGCGACGCTCGCCTGGTAAACGTGCACGTGCAGCGTCTGCGCTCGAAAGTGGAAGACGACCCAGCAGATCCGAAGATCGTTCTAACGGTTCGCGGCATGGGCTATCGAGTTTGCGCTAGTTAGGCCCAGTCTTTGGCTTGGTACGGTTCGATTGGTTTTTTTCGCCGCTCTATTAGGGCCCGCGCGGTAGCACTAACCATTCTTTTTACATCCATCGCGCTTCTGGTGCTCGGCGGATTTCTCTCTTACACAATCGACAATGGTTTGTACTCAACTCGTCTTGAACAAGTTCTCGCAGAATCTCGTCGTGCGGCCATCGACGTGCAAAATACCTTTTCGGCCTCGAGCGTGAACGACGAAGTGTCACTTCAGTCAATGATGAACCAGGTGGTTCCGAACTTCGAGTCGATTGGTGAGAACCAATCTCGAAGAGTGGCGCTTTTGAGAAGCCCGGGTCAAAACGGAGCACAGGTGCTTCAAAGCCCCATTTCGGTTGATCTAGATACCGCACTCATATCTGATTCATTGCGTGCGAAGGTTCAAAAATCAACTGGAAAATTGGCCTACCAATCGGTTTCATTGCCAACGCTGAATGGTAACCATCCGGGAATCGTGGTTGGGGCCCCGATAGCCATTCCGCTTGCCGGAAGCTACGAACTCTATTTTGTCTACGACATTCAGAACGAACAGCAATCACTCGATTTCGTGCAGCAAAGTTTGCTTCTTGGTGGCATTGTTTTGATCTTGCTAATTGGAACCGTTAGCTATTTTGTTACGGGTTGGTTGGTGAAACCGGTTCAGGTGGCATCAGAGGTTGCCGAAAGAATCACTCAAGGTGCTCTCGATGAAAGAATCGAAGAGCAGGGTCAAGATGTAATTACCGATCTGGCGCACTCCTTCAATCGAATGACAGAAACTCTGCAACAGCAAATCAACAAGCTAACCAAACTTTCAAGCATGCAGCAGCGCTTCGTATCAGACGTCTCTCACGAACTTCGAACCCCACTTACCACAATCAAAATGGCGGCCGAAGTGATTTACGAGCAGAAAGACTCTTTGAACGAACAGGTTCGCCGGCCCATTGAGTTGCTGCAAATTGCCACCGATCGATTTGATGCCCTACTTCGAAATCTGCTCGAGATCTCGCGCTACGACGCAGGTGCGGTTAGCCCTGATTTTTCGGTTCAAGATTTTAAGGATGTGGTGCAACTGGCGGTAGATGACATCACCACAGTGGCGAACAGTCGCGGTTGCCGCATTCTTGTGAGCATGCCTGAAGGAACGGTGGATGCGGAGTTTGACTCGAGGCGAATCGAGCGCATTTTGCGAAACCTGCTTTCCAACGCGGTTGAACACGGTGAAAATAAGCCAATTGATGTTCAGGTTGGAGTTTCGAACGAGGCGGTGGCCGTGACGGTAACAGACCATGGCGTTGGCATGAACCGCGAACAGGTTGACCGTGTGTTTGACCGGTTCTGGCGTGCCGATAAGTCACGAGAGCGAACCATCGGCGGCACCGGTCTTGGGTTAGCGATTTCGCTTGAAGATACGCACTTACACTCGGGGTGGTTGCAAGTTTGGGCATCGCCTAGCCGCGGGGCGTCATTTAGGCTAACCATTCCTCGGCGACAGGGTCAGGTTTTCACGGCTTCGCCGCTGCCGCTTCCACCCAAGAAGGCACTAAGAAAACCAGTGGGGGCCGGCGAATGAAGTTTTTAGCGCGAATAGCGATCGCAGCCTTTCTGGCGGCAAACCTGGTTGCCTGCGCTCAAATTCCGCACTCTTCGGCGGTGAATGATGGCCCAAACATGAACAACGGTCTGGCGTCAGATTACCTCTACTACTCACCAAGTGGGCCAGCCGATTATGCCACCGCGGCCGAGGTGGTCAACGGGTTTCTTAACGCCGGAACCGGTCCGCAAAATGACTATGCGGTGGCCAGGCAGTTTCTAAGCAAGGGCTTCAGTGCAAAGTGGAACCCAGGCTCACAAACTTTGGTGCAAACCGGTAGGCCGCTATTGACCCAAGATGTGGCTCACTCATCGTTTAAGTTGACTTCAAATCTGGTAACCATTGTTGACGCCGATGGCGAAATGCGAAAAGTAAAAGAGGCCAAAACCCTCAGTTTTCATCTGGTGCAAGAAGCCGGTCAATGGCGAATCGACAAAGCCCCTGACTTGACCCTGCTTATCAAGCCGGTTTTTGACGTGATTTTTCAGGGTTACTCGATCTATTTCTTAGATAAGCCAGAGCAGCATCTGGTTCCAGATGTTAGATGGTTTCCGTCTCGGGCCAGCACTGGCACAAAGATGATTGCCGCCTTGCTCGAAGGGCCAAGCGCCTGGCTGGCACCGGCAGTAACCTCTGCCATACCGGCTGGCACAAAACTCAATACTGCATCGGTAACCATTGATCAGGGTTTGGCCACAGTTGACCTTTCTTCAAAAGCCCTGAAAACCAGTTACTCGCAGAAGGCAC
>CANFOX010000057.1 GCA_947448845.1 Microbacteriaceae bacterium
AAGATCGTTCGCATGGAGCGCCAGGCTCGCGAAGAAAAGCTCGGCAACGAAACATTTGCTGAGAAATTGCGCAAGTTCCTCAAGGGCGATTACGCCCCATCACTGCTACTCACTCTTGTTATGATTTCGCTCGGTGGGCTGATTATGACCACCACCGACGCCTATCTAGACCCCTTCAACATCAGTTCGATTCTTCTCTTGGTGAGCGCCCTCGGTTTTGTTGCGATTGGTCAAACCACTGTGATGATGACAGGTGGAATCGACCTATCGACCGGCCCGCTAGCCGGCTTCTTGGTAGTTATCGCGTCTTTCTTCATTACCGATGCCTCACCTGGCATAGCAATGTTGCTCGGAGTAGCCACAATGATTGTTGTAGCAGTGGTGGTGGGTTTGGTAAACAGCGCCTTGATCAGATTCGTAAAATTCACCGCAATAGCGGCAACACTAACCACGTATATTGCACTCGGAGGCTTTGCCTTTATTTTGCGACCTGAACCAGACGGCTACATAAATCAGACAGTTTCTGACTCAATGAACTGGGCGATCGGGCCAATTCCTTGGGTTTTCATTGCCTTGGTTGTAGCCACCATAGCCATGGAGGTTTTGCTTAGAAAATCACGTTGGGGTTGGCAACTTCGAGCCGTAGGTTCAAACGAAGAAGCTGCTCGCAAGGTTGGTGTCAAAACCACCCGATCAGTGATTGGCGCCTATGTCATCTCATCGTTTTTCGTGTTCCTAGGGTCAACATTGCTCATGGTGCAACTTGGAATCGGCGATGCATCGCAGGGAGTCACCTACACCCTCACCGGAATCACCGCGGTTGTTCTAGGTGGCACATCTTTGGTTGGTGGTCGCGGAACCTACATTGGAACCCTGATGGGAGCGATCTTGCTGATTCAGGTTTTGAACGCCACAGTGTTCCTCGACCTGAATCAAACCTGGCAATACCTACTGCAGAGCGCCTTGATTCTGGTGGCAGCAGTGGTTTACAGCCTTGCAAGAGGTCGCAAAAAAAGCTAACTAAAGCTTTCGTTGCCTGGTTAGTTCGGCGATGGCCGACCAATCGAGGTCGCTCAGTTCAGGGTCTTGCAACGCCTTCTCGAATAGCTCGCGAAGCACACCCGAAACCGGCAGTTTCAAATTCATATCAGCGGCGGCATCCTCGATTAGTTTCATGTCTTTGAGGCCTAGCTCTACCGTGAAGCCGGGGGGCGAATAGTTGCGATTCACGATCATTGGGCCGTAACCGGTGTAGGCCGAGCCCGTGAACGCGGTGTGGGTAATGATTTCAACGAAAGTGTTGGGGTCAACCCCGCCAGATTCAACCAGAGCAACCGATTCACCAATGGCTTGAAGAGCATGAATCAAGTTGTAGTTCACGCCAAGTTTTACCAGCAACGATTTACCGTGATCTTCGCCAACGTTCCAGTGTTTGGCTGAAACCATTTCAAGCAAGGGCGAAACCGCCTTCACCAAATTGTCTTCGCCAGCGGCAACAATTAAGAGCTTGCCGTTGAGAATGGCTGCTGGGCGACCAAGAACCGGGGCAGCAACATAACCCACACCAAGCTTCTGGTGGCGCTCTGCCAGTGTTTTAGTTGCGGTGAGGCTAAGAGTAGACATGCAAACGTGAATGGCGCCAGGTTTTGCCAGGGCTATGGTTTCTTCTGTGAAAACCGCCAAGGCAGCGGCGTCGTTATTTAGGAACGAAATGAATACGTCATTTTGCAACGCCTCTGCCAGCTGCACCTGACGGGCACCCTTTGAGATTAGTTCGCTGAAATCTTTAGGTGATCGATTCCAAATGTCTACCTCGAACCCTTGTTCCAGCAGACGAGCGGCCATGGCTGCCCCCATCGAACCCATGCCAAGTACTGAAACGCGCGTCAAATCTGTCATTTGTTAACCAATCAATTCAGCGCGAACGAATTCCAGTTCGCGGCAAACGTAGTCGATGATGTCGCCGGTTTTGAGTTCGGCTGGCAAAACATCCCAAGTGTAGGTTTCAATCTCAAGGTGGTCTGAAAGCGGGGTTTCGCGGTGCATCTTAAGCGCCTCTTGAACGCCAAATCGAGTCGTTCTAAAAGGCCCAAGTTCCTCAAGAAAAACCGGAACGTGAAAGTGGGTTCGCATCTCGGTTGTAACCGGGTTGGCCTCGTAGGCATCCAGCGCTTCACCAAGGTTCAAATACTTAGTGATTTTGCCGCCTTGCTTCAGCGACGTCTGGCTCAAATAGATGGTGTCGGTGAACCTGCGAAGCGAAGCGATTTTGTCTTCGGTGAGGTTATCTACCCAAAGCGATGCGGCTTCTTGCAGCTTAAAGATTGGTATTCCGGCGTCAACCAGTTTGTTTAGCGATTCGGTGATGTTTTCGAACCCAACCGACTGGTGCCCAATGTCGAACACAATGCCAAGGTAGCGACGAGCCGCACCCTCTGCCTCGCTAATGGCAATGCCGGCGACCTGGGCTAGCTCTTGAATGCCTCGACGCGAATAGATGCGCTCTTTGAAGTAGGCAACCGTTTCATCGGTGGTTTCCAAGTAACAGGCTGGCTCTGGTTCAATGGCCAACTTCACTCTGCGACCGGTGCGCTCTTCTAGTTCACGCAGGTGTTTAACCACGCGAAAAACATTGCGGGTGAAGGTGTTGACATATTGTTCGCCAGCCACATTTGGTTTGAAAGCCAGCGGTGCGGTTTGAATCGATGGGTTCACGTTAGCTGGCGAAATTTCAGCAAGGATGTCGGCGACCGAGTTTGTATAGTTCACCCGATCATCGGTGGTCCAGTCGGGTTCGTAAACCTTTTCCATTACAACTTGGCCTTTGAATGGGCCGTAAGGAAAGGCGTTCACGGTGTAAACGTAGAGGCCTTCTTGCTTGAGAAATGCTGCCAAAGAAGCGCGCTCGTCGGGGCTATCGGTGAGTGTTTTGGCGGAAGCCGCCGAAATGCGAAGTGAAACCGCAAATGGTTCGTTTGGTGAAATTCGCTGTTTCACCTTCGGCAAGAATTCCCGCAGGCTAGCGTTCATCTCGGCCCAGGTGTCACCGGCGTGAACCAGGGTTGAGTAACTTAGGTGCCCAAGGCCATTCTTCAGTTCCATGATTATTCCTAACGGTCAACATTTAAAGTTTATGTGCAGTTGCACTTAACAGAATTGGTTTTTCGACGAATAAAAAGGCAAAATGTAAAGACTCGGTCATTATCTTGGTGCACATCTGTAAAGTTATATTCAAGAAATCTTGGCTTCTAGATTAAGGGGATCTGGTGCATCTCGAAATTGGTGATGAACTTAGGCGAGTTCGCGTTTCCCGAAAACTGAGCCTTCGAAGTGTAGCCACCGAAGTAGGCGTTTCTGCCAGCCTGCTCTCGCAGGTTGAAACCGGTAAAACCCAGCCCTCAGTGAGCACGCTCTATGCACTCGTAAACCTCTTAGGCATTTCGCTTGACGGCCTAATGAAGGGTCAGTTTGAAGCAGCACCCGATGCAACCGGCTATGAAGATGGCCATCACGGCATTGTTCAACGCAGAAGCGAAAACCCGCTAATCGAAATGGAAAACGGTGTGGTTTGGGAACGCCTTGCCGATGGCGGGCGAGACGATGCTGACCCGCTGATGGTTACCTACGAACCTGGAAGTTCAAGTTCGGTTGAGGCCAAAATGATGCGTCACGATGCGCTGGAGTATGGCGTAATCATCGAGGGCACACTTACCCTTCGAATTGAATCTGAAGTTCACGAGCTTTACCCAGGCGACTCATTTACTTTTGACGCCAACCGACTGCACATGTATGAAAACAACTCGGCAAAGCCGGCGCGCGGAATTTGGTTCGTGATCGGCAATAAAGATTCAGAAACACAGAACCTAAGTAACCTTGGCCCAGCCAAGTCGAGCAACTCGAATCTGCCAGCCAAGTCGGCGGTCGATGTGCTCAACGTTATGGGTGACGCCAAAGCCCGCAAGCTTAGAAAGCTTTAGCCACCTACACCAGCATGCTGAGTGGGTTCTCGATGCGACTCACAAAAGCGGCCAGCCACTGCGCCGCCAAAGCGCCATCAACGGCACGGTGATCTGCCGAAAGGGTCACGGTCATAATGTTTGCCACAACCACCTGACCGTCTTCAACAATGGCGCGCGGTGAGGCAGCACCAACCGCAAGAATGCCCGATTGAGGCGGATTCAAAATAGCCGAGAATTCCTTAGTTCCAAACATTCCAAGATTGGTAACGGCGAAACTGCCACCCTCAAGTTCTTCTTGACGAAGCTTTCCATCACGGGCACGCCCCGCCAGTTCGGAAATCTCAATGCTTAGGTTGCTGAGCGAACGTTTTTCAACCCCTCGAATAACCGGAGTTAGTAATCCGCCTGGGGTTGCCACTGCAACGCTGATGTCGGCAGATTCGAACTTGTGCGTGGCTTCTGGGTTCCAAATCACGTTCGCCTCGGGAACATCCATAAGCGCACTGCCAACCGCTTTCACCACAATGTCGTTCACCGAGATCTTTACCGGTGATGCTTCGTTGATGCGTTTGCGAAGCTCGAGCAACACGTCAACCTTGCAGTCTGCCGTTAGGTAAAAGTGCGGAACCGAAGACTTGCTTTCGGTTAGTCGGCGAGCAATGGCTCGGCGCATGCCGGTGTGCGGCACAACCACGTAGCCGCTCGAGTAATCCTGTTTGGCAATGGCTGAACCGGGCGCGGCTAAAGTTGCCGAGCCCGTAGCGTTGGTTGCCAAGAAGTGCTCTAGGTCTCGACGAACCACTCTGCCATCTGGCCCGGTTCCGGCAATCTGGCTCAGGTCGACCCCGCGTTCGGCGCTCAGTTTGCGAACCAGCGGGCTCACAAAGCGGCGGCCGGTGTCAGCTGCGGCGGGTGCGGCAACCGGTGATTGGGCGGCGGCTGCAGCGGGTGCGGCAATCGGCGAAGCTGGTGCCTGAGCAACCGGGGCTGAGGCAATCGGTGCCGGTGCTGCAACGGTGGCAGGCACCTCTACTGCACCGCCAAGCAGAGCGTCGCCGGCAGCTGCGTCTTCACCTGCGCCAAGCAAAATCAAAATCGGTGAACCTACTGAAACCGATGCTCCGTCGGCAACCAGCACCTTGTAAACGGTTCCTTCGGCGTCTGACTCGTAATCAACAACGGCCTTCTCGGTTTCCATTTCGGCGAGAATGTCGCCAACCTTCACCTCGGTGCCAGGTGCAACTTGCCACCTTGAAAGAACGATTTCGGTTGCGCCCGCGGCAACCTCAGGCATGCGAATTAGGGTTGCCATTAGTTTTTACCGAACCCCTCTGCTGCCTTTTTCAGGCCAGCAACAACTTCTTCGGTTTTGGCAATGGCGGCTCGCTCTAGCACCTTCGAAATACTTGGTGAAGCTTCGCCACCGTGCACTCTTTGCACCGGTTGGTCGAGGAAGTCGAAGTAGCGACGCTGAATTTCGTCGGCCAACCAGCCGCCGTAACTGGTGCCCATGGCACCCTGTTCAACAATCATCACTGCGTTGGTTTTCTTGATGCTGGCTTCGATGGTTTGCCAGTCAATGCTGGCTCGGTCGAGCCAACGAAGGTCAATCACCTCGGCGTCGATCTTGGTTTGCTCGACCGCCTCAAGCGTGTGGGCCACCATTGAAAGGTAGGTGAGCACAGTGAGGTCTTTACCTTCGCGTTTGATGGCCGCCTTGCCAAACTCAATCTGGTAGTCAAGGTCGGTTGGGTCGATTTCACCCTTAGAGGCATAAAGGTCGACGTGCTCAATCACCAGCACCGGGTCTTCAAGAGCCAAGGCGGCGTTCATTAGACCGATGTAATCGAATGGGTTTGAGGCCGCCACAATTCGCCATCCAGGGGATGTTGCAAAAATACCGGCCGGATCCATCAGGTGCTGTGAACCATAACCGGAACCCATCGCAACCTTGGTTCGAATCACAACCGGCACTGCTGCGTCTCCGCCAAACATGTGGCGGGCTTTACCGATTTGGTTGAACACCTGGTCGGCAGCCACCCACATGAAGTCTGGATACATGAATTCGATTACCGGGCGGAATCGGCCGTCTAGTGCCATGCCACCGCCCAAGCCGGCGAACGCGTTCTCGCTAATCGGGGTGCCAAGAATGCGGTCAGGATATTTCTCAACAAGACCCTTGGTGGCTCCGTTGGTTCCACCTTTGAGGCGGTGAATGTCTTCACCCAAAACCACAATTCGCGAGTCGGCTTCCATGCGGCGATCCATCACGGCTGCCACCGCATCCACAAATCGCACTTCTTCTTTGGCGCCGGCATGTGTTGCGAACTCGGCAGTTCGAGCCGACTTCAACTCGCTGGCGTCACCGCGCACGCCCACGTTTACGAAGTCAACGCTTGGCCAAAGTTCTTCACGAATTTTGCGTGCGCCAGGTTTGCCGTTCGGGTCGGCTTCGAGAAGTTGAGCCACTGCCTTTTCCATGGCGGCCTGCGCTTGAACTCGAACCTGGTCAACCTGTGCTTGGTCTATCAAGCCAAGGGAAATCATCTCTTTGGCAACCTTCAGCAGTGGGTCGCGTGAACGCCAAGCCTCTTCTTCATCTTTCGGGCGGTAGCCAAATGCACTGCCGGGGAACGGGCCATTCTGGTGAAAGAAGCGGTAGACCTCGGCCTCAATAACGGCTGGCCCCTTGCCGGCGCGAACGTGCTCGCTAATTTCTTGCATGGCAAGGTGAACTGCCAGCGGATCCATGCCGTCTACGCGCCAGCTTGGAATGCCAAAGCCGGTGCCGCGGCCCGAGAGTCGTTCCTCAGCGGTTACTTCTGACACGTGAGTCGACACCGCATATAAGTTGTTTTCAATAAAGAACACCAGCGGAATATTCCAGGCAGCGGTTAGGTTCATAGTTTCAAGAACCGAACCAATGTTTACCGCACCATCGCCGAAATAGCTAACCGTGAGGTCGCTGGTGCCAGAGTGCTGCTGCGCCCAAGCGTTTCCGGCGCCGAGTGGAACGCCACCGCCTACGATTGCATTGGTGCCAAGAGCGCCGGCCTCTTTCCACTGCAGGTGCATTGAGCCACCGCGACCACGGCAATAACCCTGAGCCAACCCGAGAATCTCGGCGAGAGTGCGCTGCAAAACTTCTTGAAGTTCTGGGCCAACCAGGTTCGAAACATCGAGGCCATTCGGCGCAACAAAACTAATAGCCTTCGCCAAGAACTGGTGGTGGCCGCGGTGTGAGCCGTTCACCGCATCGGTGGCGCGAAGCCCAACAATTGACCCAACGGCTCCACCCTCTTGACCAATGCTCGAGTGAGCCGGGCCGTGAACCAAACCTTCACCGGCAAGCTGCAGCACGGTTTCTTCGAAGGCGCGAATCAGGTGCATTTGCCCAAGCATGGTTTCAAGCAGTGCGGCATCGGCGTTGCGCCAGTCTTCTGCGGTGGTGCGAAGTTCTACCCAAGGCTCTTTAGGTGAGAGCTGAATCTTCTCGGTCATCTTTGACTCCAATGTGTTTTGCCTAACCTAAAGAATAACCAAATGTATCCAATTCTTGGCAAATATTTCGAAAATACTTATGAAAATG
>CANFOX010000058.1 GCA_947448845.1 Microbacteriaceae bacterium
AAAGACAGGCGCAGGGCTGTGTCGGCGGTAATGCTGCGCTTGCCGTGCACAATCTCGTTGATGCGTCGAGGTGAAACGCCAATCACCTTGGCCACCTCGTACTGCGAAATACCAAATGGCACCATGAACTCTTCCAGCAGAATCTCGCCCGGGTGAATTGGTGCGTGTGCCTTAGTCATCATTCCTCCTAGTGGTAATCAACAAGTTCAACTTGATCTGCTCCGGCTGATATCCAAACAAAGCAGATTCGCCATTGGTCATTTACTCGGATGCTGTGCTGACCAATGCGGTCGCCGACCAACGCCTCAAGGCGGTTGCCTGGTGGAACCCTGAGGTCGTGCAGGTAGTTAGCGGCATCAAGCATCAGAAGTTTGCGATGAGCCAGCCTCTGAAGCTTGGGTGAAAATCGCTTGGTAGGTTCACGAAACCAAATCGCTTCGGTTCGAGAATCAGCGAAAGCAACAATCACATTTCGATAATAACGCTACGCGTTATTATCGTCAAGCGTTATTTCTAAAAGTTAAACGTTGAACCGAAACTCCACCACGTCGCCATCACGCATTACGTATTCCTTGCCCTCCATGCGCACCTTGCCGGCGGCCTTGGCATCGGCCATAGAACCGGCAGCCATCAGGTCGACGAAGGAAACGATTTCGGCCTTAATGAATCCGCGCTGAAAGTCGGTGTGAATAACTCCGGCGGCCTGAGGGGCTGTCCAACCTTTGTGAATAGTCCAGGCACGAGCCTCTTTCGGGCCAGCAGTTAGGTAGGTCTGCAGGCCAAGGGTGTCAAAACCAATGCGAGCAAGTTGATCTAGCCCAGATTCCTCTTGGCCGAGTGATGCCAACAGTTCGGCAGCCTCGGCGGCGTCGAGATCGATAAGTTCACTCTCAACCTTGGCGTCGAGAAAGACAGCCTCGGCGGGGGCTACCAAATCGGCGAGCGCCTTTTTCTTGGCTGCGTCGGTGAGAATGCCTTCATCCACATTGAAAACATAAATGATTGGCTTGGCGGTAAGCAGGCCAAGTTCTTTGATTGGACTGAGGTCTAGGTTGCTCATTGACAGTGGTTTGCCGTCGTTCAAAATCTTGAGCGCTTCGTCAACGGTTTCGAGGGCGATTGGCTCAGCCTTCTTTCCCTTGACCTCTTTTTCAATGCGAGTGCGGGCCTTGTCGAGGGTTTCGAGGTCAGCCAAAATCAGCTCGGTGTTGATGGTCTCGATGTCGCTGGCGGCATCCACTTTGCCGTCAACGTGAACCACGTCGCCGTCGGTGAAACCACGAACCACTTGAGCGATGGCGTCTGCCTCGCGAATGTTGGCTAGAAACTTATTGCCAAGCCCCTCACCCACGCTGGCACCGCGCACGATTCCAGCAATGTCAACGAATGACACCGGGGCAGGCAGCAGGCGCTCTGAGCCAAAGATGGTGGCAAGCTGCGCCAAGCGAACGTCAGGCAGGTTCACCACACCAACGTTTGGTTCGATGGTTGCGAACGGGTAGTTCGCCGCCAGAACATTGTTCTTGGTGAGTGCATTAAAAAGGGTCGACTTGCCAACATTTGGCAGTCCCACGATTCCGATAGTTAGAGCCACGATAGGCAAGTCTAGTTTGAGTGGCAAACTTATCGGGTGCCGCTTGACTTCACCACCATAGATTTCGAAACCGCTAACAACGCGGCCGAGTCAGCATGCGCGGTCGGCTTGGTAAGGGTGCGTGACGGAAAAATAGTAGAAACCTTCTCTGAGCTGTTTCGGCCACCGGTGGGTTATGACTTCTTCAGTGAGTTCAACATGCGGGTTCATGGCATTCGCCCAGCCGATGTTGCCAACAAACCAAAATGGCGGGATGTTGCCCCCAACTTGATTGATTTCGTCAGTGATGATGTGCTGATTGCCCACAATGCGCAGTTCGACATGAGTGTTTTGGCTGCCGCGGCTGCTGCCGAGGGGCTAACCCTTCCAGAGATTGCCTATGCCTGCTCGCTGATGATGGCGCGCAAAAGTTACTCGCTTGAGTCATACCGGTTGAATGCCGTTGCCTACGCGGCTGGCCACGAAGAGTTCAATCATCACGACGCTTTGGCCGACGCCGAAGCCTGCGCGCTCATTGTGATTCACATGGCCAGGCACAAGCATCACGTTGACGACCTTGCCGAACTCATGGCTCTTACGAAACAAAAACTCAAGACGCTCTAGCCACGCCTCGCCCAAATGTCAGTGGCGGGTGCAAAACTCTTGGCATGGAAACTTACATCTATTTGGGAATTGGTCTCGTCGTTGGGGCCCTGCTTGGCTTTTTGTTAGCAAAGAACCGCGCGCCAGCAGCCACAGATTTGACTGCCAGTTTGGCCGATGCCCGCGCTAGGGCCGAGCTATTTGAGGTTCAGGTGAAATCTCTTGAAGACCAGAGGGTTTCTCGCGATCGCAAAGATGAGGCAGAAAACAAATTGCTCAAAGAACTGGCACCAGTTCAAGAGAATCTGAAGCAGATGCGCGAGGCAGTTACCAAAATGGAGCGCGAACGCGTCGAGCAACTCGGCCAGTTGGGCCAAGCCATTAAGCAATCGATCGAGTCAGATGAAGCACTTCGAAAGCAAACCAGTGCACTTTCGGCAGCACTCTCTTCGAACAGCGTTCGCGGGGTCTGGGGTGAAACCCAGTTGCGCAAACTGGTTGAACTAGCTGGGCTTCTCAAGCACGCCGACTTCGACGAGCAGGCAACCATTACTGCAGGTCGCGCCGACATGATCATCAACCTTCCTGGTGGCAAGCACCTAGCTATCGACAGTAAGGTTCCATACAACTCTTACCAAGAGGCATCTCAAATCAGCGAACTTTCCGAAGGCGCCGAAAAAGATCGTCGCCAACAACTGCTTAAAGAGCACGTGAAGGCAGTTCGAAAGCACATCGACGATCTTTCAACCAAGCAATATTGGAGCGCACTAAACGCCAGCCCCGATTTTGTTATCTGTTTTATTCCAAGTGAATCGCTACTGTCAGCCTCTCTCGAAGCCGACCCAACCCTGCTCGAATATGCCTTCAAGCAAAACGTTGCGGTTGCCTCACCGGTCAGCGTGTTCTCGGTTTTGAAGACAATTAACTTCATTTGGCGTCAAAACGTTGATGAAAGCCAGGTTCGCAAGATGATTTTGCTTGGTCAAGAACTTTACGAACGCGTTGGCAAAATCGCTGAAGCTGCCGACAAGTTAGGTCGTAGCATCAATTCAACCGTTAAGGATTACAACACCTTTGTCTCGAGTTTCGAAACTCGCATGCTGGTTACTGCTCGCAAGTTGAATGATTTAGATGAAAACGAGTTGGGAACGACAGAGATTTCAAGCCCGCGAGGCGTTGAAGATCAAGCAAAGGCAATAAGTGCCCCAGAACTTGAAACTAAAGAACTGCATTCGAACGACTAGCCACATAACTGGCTAGCAAATGAACCAGAACACCAATTACGATTCCCCAAATTAGATCAATCGCTAAGACAGCTGCCGCCGTAACGGCAAAAGCTACTCGGTTAGGCCAAGTGGTTCTGAGATTCTCTAAAACACTTGAAGGGCTCGCAATTCTCCAAGAAGCCCCGAGTAAAACACCGGCTAGCACAGCGAGCGGAATTTGGCTGACAATGCCACTGAGGGCAAAAATGAAAACGAGCAATACCAGCGAGTGAATCACAGTGGCGGCTCTGGTTTTAGCGCCAGCATTTACGTTCACGGCAGTTCTTGCAATGGCTCCAGTCGCGGGCATTCCCCCGAAAATTGAAGCCACTACGGTTGCTACTCCTTGACCTACCAGTTCGCGATTTGGCTGAAATGGTTTTTCAACCTTGCCATCGCGGCGATGCACCATCGAATCTGCAACTCGAGCAGAGAGAAGCGACTCGATAGCCCCCAGAAGCGCCACCACAACCGCTGAATAGACCAGAGTGGAAAATGGAATTTCAGGCCATTTGAAATCACCAAAAAGATTACTAACTGGCAGCACGCCAACCTTAGCCACGGGAAGCGAAAAGGTAACTGCTGCACCTGAGCCAAGAATCACCGCCACTGCACTGGGTGGAACTGCCTTTAGATTTGCAAACCTTTTGGTGAAAAATCGCCAAGCGAATTTAACCAAGAGAGCGAATGCAACCAACGAGACAGACCAAATTTTGAGCCCTTCGTTGGCAGCATTTTGCAAGGTTCCCCAAGCGACCACAAGTGTTTCTGTTCCTATTCCTCTACTTACCTCGAACACCAGAGGTAACTGCTGAAATGCAATCACCAAGGCTATTCCGAGTGTGAAACCCTCCATAACCGACCAGGGAATCTTCTCGACAAAAGCACCTAGCCTAAACAAGCCAAAGGCAATGATCAAAAGCCCTGCCAGCACCCCTACCTCTAATAATGCGGCAACGCCGACCTGGTGAATTATGGGGAACAGAACGACGGCCATTGCACCGGTGGGGCCACTTACTTGGTATCTCGAACCGCCGAGCAATCCGGCGAGCAAACCGGCGACTACAGCGGTGACCAAGCCGCTGGTGGCACCAGCGCCAGATGAAAGCCCAAAGCCCAAAGCCAGCGGAAGAGCGACCACGGCCACCACAATGCCGGCGGTTAGATCGAACTTCAAGGTTTTCAGCACACGTTTTCCAATCAACTTGGCGTGTTTTGAGTTTAGGTCTTGCCTAAGTGCTTGAGGTCATAACAAACCTTCGGTTTTGCTAACCTCAAGGTTGATTTGGCTATACTTTTTAGCAGTGCTCCGACAATGACGCGTTGCCAAAATAGCCGATTCAACCCTTAGGTTTCGGCCCCAAGCCGAAGCAAGGAGAAGCGCGTGAGCAATCAAGGTTCCCCAGTTGTAACTTTGACCCCAGCACCTACTCTTGACCGCACCTACTTTGTGCACGACCTGATTGAAGGTGGCGTTAATCGCGCCGACGGAGTGAACGAAGAGCTCGCCGGCAAGGGAATCAACGTTTCTCGAGCCCTTCGCCTAACCGGCTTCGAAGCCCCCGGGGTGGTTCCAATCGGTAACGCAGACCCAGGCGTTTTGGCTCGCACCGGTTCGATTGACTGGCTCATTCCACTTTGGGTTGATGGCACTTTGCGCGTTTCAACCACCGTTGTGATTAAAGATGGCGCAACCACCAAAATCAACGAGGCCCCTCGCCCACTAAGCGACGAAGACTGGAACGCCGTAGTTGAACTGACTGAGCGCACGGTTCGCGAGAACAACGCCAAGTGGCTGGTTGTTGCCGGCGCTCTACCGGTTTCGAAACAGACCGGCGAATACATTGATTTGACCCCGGTGTTTGACCGCATGGATGCACTCGGCGTTCGGGTGGCAATCGACACCAGCGGCGAGCCACTGAGCATGTGGGCCAGAAGCGGCCGACCAGCCGTGATGAAGCCAAACACGCACGAACTTGCCGCAGCCCTTGGCCGCGACCTGCTAACCATCGGCGACGTAATAGACGCCGGCCGCGAGTTGTGCGCGCATGGCGTTCAGGTCGTGCTTGCCAGCATGGGTGCCGATGGAATGCTTGCCATTACTAATGAATCGGCGATGTCGGCTCGAACCAACCCTGTGAAGGTAATCAACACGGTGGGTGCAGGCGACTCAACGTTGGCTGGCTTTTTGTCGGCCGTAACCGACCACACCCTCGGTTCGAGTGAAGAAGACTACGGCGTTGGTTACGACGTGAAGGCTGGAGTAATGCGGGCCGTGCAGTGGGGCGCAATGAAGGTTACCCAGTCAACCTCTGGTCTCATGAGCATTGCCAACCCGCCTGAAGCTTTCTTAAACGCGAATCCAGACCCAGCCGAGATTCTTAAAGAACCTGCTCGAGCCTAAGCGCTTGCTCGGTGAGCGAATCAACCACATAACTTGTGATTCTAAGCTTGCTGCCTGAAGCCTGAATTCCTTTGCCCAGAGCGCCATCGGTCACCTGAGCCATAGCGAACATGCAACGGCCTTCGCCCACTAACTCGTGCAGCTCGAGTTTGCTTTTTAAGTCAAGGCCGAGCGCTTGAGCACGTTCCAGCTCAGCTTCACCATCAACTGCCAATCGACCCTGCATGAATCCGCCAAGGGCTCGAACCGCGCAGGCGGTGAGCACACCCTCTGGGTTACCGCCAAGCCCAAGAAGTAAATCTATGTCGCTATCTGGTGAAGCTGCGGCAACACCCCAGGCGACATCCCCTTCGTCGAATCGATGCCACTTTGCACCGACTTTTTGAACCTCGTCGATGAGCTCAAAGTTGCGCGGCTTATTGATTACTGCAACCGTAATTTCGGAAACCGGCTTTGCTAAGACTGCCGCCAAACGCAAAATGTTTTCGGTAGCACTCAGGTCAAGGTCAAGCACACCAATGCCCGCTGCCCCACTGATGATCTTTTGCATGTAGTAAACCTCGGGGGCGGCGTGCATTGTGCCCCGAGGTGCGGCCGAAATCACAGCCACGGCTCCCGGAACACCGGCTGCCGCAAGAGCCGTGCCGTCAATCGGGTCGACGGCTATATCCCAATCTGGTTGTAGGCGAGCGCCAACATGTTCGCCGTTGAAAAGCATTGGCGCCTCGTCTTTTTCGCCCTCACCAATCACCACGATGCCGCCGAAATCGGCACCACTTAAACTCTCGCGCATGGCTTTCACGGCAGCGCCATCTGCAGCATTCTTATCGCCGACCCCCACCAGCGGCCAGGCGCCCTTTGCGGCAGCCAATACCGCATCGTGCAAATAATTAGTTGGCGCCGAAAGCAAGGGGTTGTCGACAGGCTTATCAAAGTCGTTCATTGGTAACATCATAGGTAGATTCCCGTTGCCTAAAGGAGCCCTCGTGCCTGTTGCTACCCCAGACCAATACCTAGAAATGCTTGACCGCGCCAAGAAACAAGGCTTTGCTTACCCGGCAATCAACGTTTCAAGCTCGCAGACCCTGAATGCGGCTCTGGCAGGTCTTGCCGCCGCTGGCTCAGACGGCATTTTGCAGGTAACCACCGGTGGTGGCGATTACTGGAGCGGCCCAACCATTAAGAACATGGCAACCGGAGCTGCAGCAATGGCAGCTTTTGCTCGAGAAGTAGCCAAAAACTATGGCATCACCGTTGCCCTTCACACCGACCACTGCGCCAAAGAACAGCTTGATGGTTTCGTGAACCCACTAATTGAAATCTCGCAAGAGCGCGTTCGTGCCGGCCAAGACCCGCTTTTCAACTCACACATGTGGGACGGCTCGGCCGTTCCAATGGCAGAAAACCTAAAAATTGCTCAAGAAATGCTGGCAAAAACCAGGTCGATTGGTGCACTGCTCGAGGTTGAGATTGGTGTTGTTGGTGGCGAAGAAGATGGCGTTGAAGCCAAACACGGCGCAAACCTTTACACCACCCCTGAAGATGGCTTGCTTACCGCCGAAGCCCTTGGCCTCGGTGAAAACGGTCACTACATGGTTGCCTTCACCTTCGGCAATGTGCACGGAGTTTATAAGCCAGGAAACGTTCAGCTTCGCCCAAGCATTCTTGGCGACATT
>CANFOX010000059.1 GCA_947448845.1 Microbacteriaceae bacterium
GGCTATGACCTCAACCGCTCGGTTGCCGATGTTTCTGCCGGAATCTGGTGGACATCGGTGTTTCCCGGTGTTGCCATCGTGCTTGTGGTACTTGGTCTAACTCTGGTTGGCGAAAGCTTGAATGACCTAGCCGACCCAAGACTACGCACTCGAAGTGCCGCCAACCTAGATGAACTTGAAGTTGCCGAAGCCGGTGAGACCAAGTGAAAAAGGAACCAAAACTTTTAGAGATTCAAGATTTGCAGGTTGGTTTTGCCACCGACGGCGGCACAGTAAATGCGGTCAATGGCGTGAGCCTGGAACTAAACCCTGGCGAGATTTTGGCAGTGGTTGGTGAGAGTGGTTCTGGTAAATCGGTGACCGCTCGCAGCATCCTTGGTTTGTTGCCGTCAACCGCAGTCGCCAAAGGCGCTATCTATCTAAATGGCCAAGAGGTTCTTCACCTCAAGGCTGATGCACTCAGGGGAGTGCGAGGCAAGGCTGCCGCCATGGTTTTTCAAGAACCCAGCGCCGCGCTGAACCCGGTTTACACGGTTGGTTGGCAAATCATCGAGGGTCTGCGCGCCCATACTCCAAAGGGTGAGAAGTTCGACAAGAAAGCCGCCCGCGCCAAGGCCATCGAAATTCTTGGCAAGGTCGGCATTCCAGAGCCGGAAGTTCGGGTTGATCATTACCCGCATCAATTCTCTGGCGGCCAGAAGCAGCGCGTGGTTATTGCCAGTGCACTGGTGCTCGAACCAAGCCTAATTCTTGCCGACGAACCAACCACCGCGCTCGACGTAACCGTGCAGGCCGAGATTCTCGACCTGCTTCGAGCCTCGCGCGACAACACCGGTGCGG
The DNA here is from genome assembly GCA_947448845.1 of Microbacteriaceae bacterium. Classification (GTDB taxonomy): domain Bacteria; phylum Actinomycetota; class Actinomycetes; order Actinomycetales; family Microbacteriaceae; genus Rhodoluna. The sequence continues at coordinate 841 of CANFOX010000059.1, forward strand.
CGATATTGCTAATCACTCACAACATGGGCGTGGTTGCCGAACTTGCCGACCGAGTTGCCGTCATGTATCAAGGCAAAGTGATTGAGCAGGCAGAAGTCTTCAAACTTTTCAAGACGCCGAAGCACGAATACACCAAGCGCCTGCTGGCAGCGGTTCCTCGCATTGGCGAGAGTACCCGCCCACTATTTTTGCCAACAAGTGAAACACCCACCGTGGTGGCCAAAAATCTAGAACTGGTTTACCCGGGTCGCCTAGGGCGCCAGGGCTTTAAGGCTGTGGATGGAGTGAGCTTCGAGATTCGCCCGCGCGAGGTTGTTGGGCTGGTAGGTGAGAGTGGCTCAGGCAAAACCACCATCGGTCGCGCAATGGTGGGGTTGGCTAAGGCAACCGGCGGCAGCATGTCGGTGCTCGGTTTCAACGTGGTTGGAGCCAGGGCAGGCCAGTTCAAGGCGGTTTCAGAGCAGGTTGGATTCGTCTTTCAAGACCCGGCCTCAAGTTTCAACCCGCTGCTTTCCATTGGTGAAGCTATTGCCGAACCAATGTTGGTTCACAAAAAGGTTGCCGACCTAGCCCAAGCGCGCCCAAAGGTTGAAGAGTTGCTGGCAGCAGTTCAGTTGCCGATTGATTACTTCGATCGCTACCCACACGAACTTTCTGGCGGCCAGCGGCAGCGGGCAAGCCTTGCTAGGGCACTTGCCCTCAAGCCAAAGCTTGTGATTGCCGATGAGCCAACCAGCGCACTCGATGTTTCGGTGCAAGCAAAGGTTCTCGAACTTTTTGCGCGCTTGCAAAAAGAGTTCGGTTTCGCCTGCCTTTTCATTACCCACGACTTGGCGGTGGTAGACCAAATTGCAGACCGAGTGCTTGTTATGCACAGAGGCAAGTTGGTTGAACAAGGCCGCACTCGCGACGTTCTAATCAAGCCGCAGATGCCTTACACGCAAAGGCTCGTGTCAAGTTCGCCAATCGCCGACCCGGCTCTTCAGCGAGCTAGGAACACCAAGTGAACTTAAAACTTATTGCCCTGAGTGCCATTTCGATTCTTGCCATAACCGGTTGCGCCGCAAACTCGCAACCTACTAACTCACCAAATCAACCCGGCTCGTCGGTTGTTCCAACATCCTCATCTTCTGTTTCTCAAGGCCCCACACAAAAGCCGAGTGCAGAAGCCAAGGCCGCGTTTAAGATGATTGCCAAAGCTAGCTGCAATGTGGCACAGAGCACCGGCGTGGTTGAATCAAGTGGAAACTACTCGCAGGTTATGGCAAGTAGCGCGCAAGGCTATCAGGGGTTTGTGATGGCATACCTGCAAAAACCAAACAACTATGGAGTGATTGAAGCTATCACCGGGTTCGCCGCCTGCCGCGATTGGTATGCCTTCAGCATGGCCGACGAGGCTGGTCAAGAAGCGGCGATTGATGTGACCCTTAACGCTAACGACCAAAGCTTCACGGTTGCCCAAACTGGCGACGCCGGCAATTCCCTATTTGCCTACACCGTTAAAAACAACCTGATTGTTACCTCAACAAACCTTGAAGACGCGGCAGCCGGGGCTTCAAACCTTAGTTACGGAACCCTCAGTGCCGAAGCATTGGCAATTTTGAAAACTGCCGCCGATAAGCAGATTGCGAGCCAGGGCAAATGACGTCTTCACCCGTGTTAATAGTTATTGACGTTCAAAACGGATTTCGATCTGAAGCCATGCCACCAAGTAATAACCCTGAGTGTGAGGCAAATGTGCTTCGCCTACTCGATGCTTGGCGCGAAAAGAATCTGCCAATCGTGCTGGTTCGCCATGACTCTAAGAACTCAGGTTCGGTGTTGGCTCCAGGTCAATCGGGCAACAACTTGCAGCCAGGCATCGATGGCCAACACGACCTACTGGTAACCAAGTCGGTAAACTCTGCCTTTTATGGCGAGCCCGATTTGCAGTCTTGGCTGCAGGCAGCTGGTTACACCAAGCTCGTGATCTGCGGAATTCAAACCAACATGTGTTGCGAGACCACCGCTCGCATGGCTGGCAACCTCGGCTACGACGTTGATTTTGTGCTGGATGCCACCCGCACCTTCGATCTAACTGACTCAGACGGCAACATCGTGAGGGCCGACACTCTCTCGCGAATTACCGCCGTGAACCTTCACGGTGAATTCGCGCAAGTAGTTAGCACCAATTCCGCCTTGGCAGAGCTAACTTAGAACGCTGAGCTCGGCAAGTCTTTCTCACCGGCTTGAATGCCCGCAATCATGCGCGCCACAACCTGCGGCACCGGCATGCCAACACCGAAGTTTGGCGCAGTGCCGAAAATAGCGCGACCGGCTAAGCCTGATTCGGTGTGCCCCGGTCTAGCATCCACCCATTGAATGCCCGATTTACGAAGTTCTTTTGCGGCTGCTTGGGCATACCCGAAAAGCGCAGATTTGCTTGCCGAATAGGCTGCCAGGCCTGCCATTGGGTTTTCGGCAACCACGCCGCTTAGCGAGAGCACAAATGGCTCGCGGCCTGAAGCCGCCGATGCCTCAAGCTTCGCAATCAGCGCGGCAACGAGCTGCACCTGCCCGGTGAAGTTCACGGCGGTGAGGCGAGCAACAATTTCGGCAGCAGTCTCGGCAATGCTGCCAAAGGCAACCAAACCGCTGGCAAGCACAATGCCGTCAAGCGAATCAGGGGAGGCCGCCAGATAATCGGTGAGCGCCTTAATGCTCGCGGTGCTTGTCAGATCAACAATCAACCGCAGCGCGAGGTTAGCCCGAAGCCGAACCGCAGATTCGTTGCTACTTGCGGTGCCAAAAACCTGCGCACCGGCACTCATAAGCTGTGTGCAAAACTCGTTACCAAAGGCACCGTTTGCGCCTACAACCAAAATGTTCTTGCCCGAAAGTTCACTCATATCACTTCAGCCTAAGTCAGTTTTTAGGGGGTAAGTTGGACAAAAAGGGGTGAGTATTTCTGGTTTGAAGAAACTGTTGCCGTTTTTGCACGCAACCCACCTGCCACAAGCCACCGCCATGGTTGTGGCAATCACTGCCGCCGCCGCACTATTTGGCCAGCACACTTGGCGCCTCGCTTTTGTGTTTCTTGCCGCAAGCGCTGGCCAGTCGCTGGTTGGCTGGCTAAACGACTACCTCGATGCCAAAAACGACCTTGACCTTGGCCGATCCAATAAACCTGTTGTGAAAAACCAGCTGGATGTTCGCAAACTCAAAACCCCAATGCTGGTAGCCGCGCTGTTGGTGGTGCCGTTCTCGTTGCTAGCCGCAGGTTGGCTGGGCGGTGCAGCTCACCTATTTGCCGTCAGCCAAGGCCTGATTTATGACCGCTACTTGGCTCGCACCAAATGGTCTTGGTTGCCTTATGCGTTGGCCTTTGGTGCTTTGCCTTTTTTTGTGGCGCAGTCGGTGAGCCCAACCGCGTGGCCATCGTGGCAAATAATCGCAGCATCTTCTTTGGTCGGAGTCATCGCCCATCTGCTAAACGCTTTGCCAGATATTGAAATAGATAAAAAGCTTGGTCATTCAGGGTTGGCCGTTTTTCTTGGAGTTCGAAAAACCAAGCTCACGCTGCTGGCACTCTTTGCCTTGGCAATACCCACTCTGGTTTATGCCTTGATTGTGCAATAGAACGCACGCACTTAAGAAGAGAAAAGCCTGATCGGCGAGGATCAAGCTTTTCTCTAGTAGGCCCCGTCGGGATCGAACCGACGACCCACGGATTAAAAGTCCGTTGCTCTAACCAACTGAGCTAGAGGCCCATAACCGAACTAGTTTAGCCGAAAACTTTTGACTACTGAGTTGTGGGTGGGTGAACGAAGTCGGCGCTCTTGCGGGTTGGCCATTCCACTAGCAGCATGGCCGCGATTAGAAGAGCACCGCCAATGATGGTTTTGAGTGCGAGTTGTTCTTGGCCAACTGCCACCGAGAAGATGGCGGCAAACACTACTTCTGCGGTAAGAATGATGGCGACCCTTGAGGCCTCCATGTGACCTTGAGCCCAGGTTTGAATAAAGAAAGCCACGGCAGTTGAAAGCACTGCCGTGAAGATAACGGCAATCCAAACTTGTGGGTCTGTCGGGGCTTGATAGCCGTCTTCTAGGGCCAGAGCCCAGCAGGCGATGGCAACCACGGTGAGTTGAATGACCGTGAGCGAGTAGGGGTCGCGATTCGGGCTCCAGCGACCAAGGCCCAAGATGTGTGCCGCAAATAGCAGGGCGCACAGAACCACCCATAGTTCACCGGTGCCAAGGCTCAGACTTTGACCTTTGAGTGAAATTAGGGCCAGGCCCACCGTGGCAAGGGCAACGCCAACCCAAACTTTGTTGCTTGTTTTCTTTTTAAGAATTAGCCAGCCCAATATTGGGGTTAGCACCACGTAGAGGCCAGTTATGAAACCTGTTATGGCGGCGGTGGTGATCTCTAAGCCGACGGTTTGGGTGATGTAGCCGCCAGCAAGAAGGATGCCAAGAATGGTGCCGTATTTCAGAGTGTCTTTGCTGGTGCTAAACACCCGCTTTGGTTGAGCCAGTGCCATGACGGCAACGGCTAGGGTCATGCGGGTTGCCAGAAAATCCATGAAAGGTTCACGCGCGATGGCGTCTTTCATAAGCACGAAAGCGGCACCCCAGGTGGCGGTAACGCCAAGCAGTGCAAGGGTTGCGGTTAGCGAGTTTTTCTTCAAGCCGGCTCTTTTAGCGCGAGTGAGTAGCGCTCAACGCTAACAATAACGCGAGCCTTCTTGGCAGATTTCTTCGCGTTTGACGCCAAGTGAACCACCAACATTTCGGCAGGTTTGAGGTCGCTTGCCGCCTTTATTTGGATGGCTAGATCTTTTTTTGCATATTGCGAAAGCGAATCGAGAATGGTTGGAAGGGCTGGGCGGTGAGAACAAATCACTGCTGATTCGTCATGTTTCACAATGTCATCCACTACATTTTTTGTTCTTCTTGGGCCTTTTTTGTTGCCCATTTCACTTAGCTGGTGGCGCTCAGTAATAGCCTTCTTGCGCTTTTTGGCATATGGCTCGAGCGTTGTGTAACAGCGAACCCATGGGCTAGAGATGAGGTTTCGTGGGCGCCAGGCTGAAAGAGTTTTGGTAAGCGCCATAGCTTGAAGCATGCCAAAGGCGGTTAGTGGGCGCTTGCCGTCTTCACCATTCCAGGCATCACGAGCGGTTGCAGTGGCATGGCGAAGCACGATGAACGGTTTGGTTTCGAGCTGCTTTGCTTCGTAGAGCTCGATCAGGCGATTTAGTGGGTCAATGTCGTGATGGTAGGTGAGTAACGGCGCAACCTTGCTGGCTTTTACCCATTCAACTTTTGAAACTTCTTCGTTTGGCACAAAATCGTGGTTCAGCAACGCTTTCTCGTTTACGTTTGCCGACCAGTAGGTCACTTCTTTATCGGCACCAGAAGGAACCTTATATTTGGCAACGTTTAGCAGCGGGCCAAGTTTTACTTTCAGACCGGTTTCTTCGCGAATTTCACGCACGCCAGCTTGCGGCAAGCTTTCGCCCGGGTCAACTTTGCCCTTTGGCCAACTCCAGTCGTCATAGCGTGCCCGGTGAATCAGCGCAACGTGAAGTTCACCTTTAATTTCGCGCCAACAGATAGCTCCAGCTGCATAAATGGTCATGGTTACTTCGTGGCCTGCTTGACCTGAGCCATGATGGTGTCTTGCACATCGGCAAGCGGTTTTTGATCGGCGCCGAATTGGTGGCGCACCCACTCACCGCTTGACTCAAGGTGCCACGAACTTGAAGCGTCACTCATCGCTAGAGCGAACAAGCTCTGCATCTCTTTGATGTGGTCTGGCTGGCTGAGGCGAACTAACGCCTCAACGCGGCGGTCTAGATTTCGGTGCATGATGTCTGCAGACCCAATAAAAACAGACGGGTCTTGGTCATTTTTGAAATAGAAGACTCTGCTGTGCTCGAGGTAGCGGCCAAGAATTGATCGCACGGTGATGGTTTCGCTTAGCCCGGCAACGCCTGGCTTTAGGGCGCACATTCCGCGAACATAAATCTGAATCGGTACACCAGCCTGGCTTGCCAGGTAGAGCGAATCGATGATTTGTTCATCGACCAGTGAGTTGACCTTAATAGAGATTCCGGAATCCTTACCGGCTTTTTTGTTGTCGATTTCGGCTTGAATGCGCTCGGTTAAGCCTTCACGAACCCCGTTTGGGCTTACCAGAATGGTTTTAAAGGTGGCATCTGGGGCATAGCCCGAGAGCTGGTTGAACAACTTGGTGAGGTCTTCGCCAACGGCCTCTCGCGCGGTAAGTAAGCCAAAGTCTTCATAGAAACGAGCAGTCTTCGGGTTGTAATTACCGGTTCCAATGTGGCAATAGCGGCGCAGGTTCGCACCCTCTTGACGAATCACCAGCGAAAGCTTGCAGTGGGTTTTGAGCCCAACGATTCCGTAAACCACGTGCACGCCGGCTTGTTCAAGTTTGCGAGCCCATCCAATGTTGTTTTGCTCGTCGAAGCGGGCCTTGATTTCAACCAATGCCAACACCTGTTTGCCAGCCTCGGCGGCCTGAATTAGGGCATCAACAATTGGCGAATCGCCCGATGTTCTATAGAGAGTCTGCTTGATGGCAAGCACCTGTGGGTCGGCGGCGGCCTGCTCTAGAAATGCCTGCACCGAGGTTGAGAATGATTCATA
>CANFOX010000060.1 GCA_947448845.1 Microbacteriaceae bacterium
AGGCGAGCCGATGCCGCCCAGTAGCGAACCGCATCGGAACCATGTTCAACAAGCAGGTCGTAAGGGGTAACCACGTTGCCTTTTGACTTCGACATCTTCTTGCGGTCTGGGTCAAGAATCCATCCTGAGATGGCGGCATCAGACCATGGTAGTTTTTGCTCTTCTTGCGATGAGCGCAACACGGTTGAAAACAACCAGGTGCGAATAATGTCTTGCCCCTGAGGGCGAAGATCATATGGGTAAACCTTGGCAAAAAGTTCTGGGTCGTCGATCCAGCCCCCAGCAAGTTGTGGTGTCAATGAAGATGTCGCCCAGGTGTCGAGAATGTCGACCTCGCCGATAAAGCCGTTTGGCTTACCGCGCTGGTCGGCGGTGTAGCCTTGCGGAACATCGGTGGATGGGTCGATTGGCAGTAGCTCGTGGCTCGGAACCAGTATTGATTCGTAGGTTGGGTTACCTTCTGAATCGAGGGCATACCAGACCGGAATTGGCACCCCGAAGAACCTTTGGCGCGAAACCAGCCAGTCACCGGTTAGCCCGTTTACCCAGTTTTCGTAGCGCACCCGCATAAAGTCTGGATGAAAATTCAGCTGCTTTCCCATGTCGATCAGGCGTTCGCGAATATCTGCATCGCGCCCACCGTTTCGCAGGTACCACTGGCGCGTTGAAACAATCTCAAGCGGGCGGTCGCCCTTCTCGAAAAACTTCACCGGATGGGTGATTGGCTTTGGTTCACCAACCATGTCGCCAGATTCCGTCAACAATTCAACGATTCGCTGTTTTGCCGAGAAGATGGTTTTGCCAGCAAGTTCTGCAAATGCAGAAATTCCACCTTCGCTCGCAATGGCATCTGGGCACTCGTCGAGAATTCGGCCATCCCAACCGATGATTGCCCGGTTTGGAAGATCTAGTTCTCGCCACCAAATTACGTCGGTCACGTCACCGAAGGTGCAGATCATGGCGATGCCAGAGCCCTTATCGATTTGAGCCAGACGGTGGGAAACCACTGGAACTTCCACGTCGAATAGCGGCGTGCGCACTGTCTTGCCGAAAAGGGCTTGGTAGCGTTCGTCGTCTGGGTGGGCAACCAGGGCAACACAGGCAGGTAGCAGCTCTGGCCTGGTGGTTTCAATAAATATCTTGCCGTCTGGGCCGTTGAAACCAAGTCGGTGATAGGCGCCCGGTTGCTCTCGGTCTTCTAATTCGGCTTGAGCAACGGCGGTTCTAAAAGTTACATCCCAAAGGGTCGGGGCCATCGACTGATAGGCCTCGCCGCGGGCAAGGTTATTCAAGAAGGCTTTTTGCGAAACCGCTTGGGCCGACTTTGAAATGGTTTGGTAGGTCTGCGCCCAGTCAACCGAGAGACCAAGGTGGCGCCACAGTGCCTCGAACTGCTTTTCGTCTTCGTGGGTGAGTTTTTCGCAGAGTTCGATGAAGTTGCGACGCGAAATGGGAATTTGGTCGGCTGCCTTTGAACTCTTGCCGTCGCCACCTTCAAACGGTGGAGTAAAGCTTTCGACATATGGAAGACTCGGGTCGCAGCGAACCCCGAAGTAGTTCTGAACGCGACGTTCGGTGGGAAGACCATTGTCATCCCAGCCCATCGGGTAATAAACCTCGCGCCCGCACATGCGCTTGAAGCGAGCCACCACGTCGGTGTGGGTGTAGCTGAAAACGTGACCGACGTGCAATGAACCCGAGACCGTTGGCGGTGGCGTGTCGATGGAAAAGACGTTCTCGGTGGCTACTTCGCGGCGAAACTTATAGACCGCGTTTGCCTCCCAGGCCTTGCCCCATTTGTCTTCTAGCCCCTCAACACCAACCTTTTCAGGGGTCGCTGCGGCGGCCAATAGGTTGGCAGGAATGTTGCTGTCGGTATTGGTCACGCGAAAAATCTCCAAGGAATAGGGCTTTGTATAAGGTTAACATTGACTTAGTCGCCTTTGCCGTAGAAAGTGCTTGATGTATCCCAAGAATCCAAACTCTGATTCGCACGCTCAAAATGGTGTGAACCCGAACCCCGCGTTTCCTGTCGTAGAAGAACAGATCCTTGACTTCTGGGCAAAAGACGGCACTTTTCAGGCATCGATAGATCAGCGCAAGGCGGCCAATGCCGACGAATTCGTCTTCTACGATGGCCCACCGTTTGCCAATGGTTTGCCTCACTACGGTCACCTGCTCACCGGTTACGCCAAAGACATGGTTCCGCGTTTCAAGACTATGCAGGGTTACCGCGTTGAACGCCGGTTCGGATGGGATACCCATGGTTTGCCCGCCGAGGTTGAGGCAGAGCGTCAACTAAAAATCTCTGGTAGGCCTGAAATTGAAAAATTCGGTATCGGCAAGTTCAACGATTACTGCCGCACCAGCGTTCTGAAATACACCGATCAGTGGCGCGAATATGTAACCCGTCAGGCCCGCTGGGTTGATTTCGATAACGACTACAAGACGCTAGATAAGCCATACACCGAGAGCGTGATTTGGGCTTTCAGTGAGCTCTACAAAAAGGGCCTCATTTATGAGGGCTTTAAGGTGCTGGCCTATTGCTGGCGCTGCGAAACCCCGCTTTCAAACCATGAACTTCGCATGGATGACGAGGTTTACCGAGACCGACAAGACCAGACCTTGACGGTTAGCTTTCCGGTGCTTTCGAACCAACCAGGTTTTGAGAAATTGGCGGGGGTTCGCCTACTTGCCTGGACAACCACCCCTTGGACTCTGCCAACAAACTTTGCGCTGGCTGTTGGCCCGGCAGTTGAATATGGCCGTTTGCCAGCTGGGCCTCTCGGTGCGGGTGACGATGGAAAAGCCGGTGAGGCGGAATATCTTCTAGCCAAGTCACTAATCAATCAGTATTTCAACTCGCTCGGTTACGAAACCGCCGAAGCGGCACTCGAAGCGGTTACCGAGGTTTACCTGGGTGAAGACCTTGGCGGGCTTCGCTACGAAAGACTTTTCGATTATTACGCCGATGAGACCAGGTTCGATCTAGCCAACGCCTGGCAGGTTTTGGTTGCCGATTACGTTGCCGATAGCGAGGGTACCGGCATAGTTCACCAGGCGCCTGCCTATGGTGAAGATGACCAAAAGGTTTGCGAGGCAGCCGGTATACCGGTTTATGTTTCGGTAGATGAGCGCGGAAACTTCAACTCGGTAATCACCGACTTTGTTGGCCAACACGTTTTTGAAGCCAATAAGCCAATTGCTCAGGCGCTGAAAGCTGCCAAGCGCGTTGTTCGTCAGTCAACCTATGAGCACCCATACCCGCACTGCTATCGCTGCAAGAACCCGCTGATTTACAAGGCGGTGTCTAGTTGGTTCGTAGAAACCACGAAGTTGCGCGAGCGCATGCTCGAGCTCAATCAGCAGATTGATTGGACTCCAGAGCACACCAAAGACGGAAGTTTCGGCAAGTGGCTCGATAACGTGCGCGACTGGGCGATTAGCCGCAACCGTTTCTGGGGCGCACCGATTCCGGTTTGGAAGTCGGATGACCCGAATTACCCACGCATTGACGTTTACGGTTCGCTTGAAGAGCTGAAGCGTGACTTCGGGGTTGAGCCGAGTGACTTTCATCGCCCAGTAATCGACGAACTTACTCGACCAAACCCAGATGACCCAACGGGTCGCTCCACGATGCGCCGCGTGCCAGAGGTGCTTGACTGCTGGTTCGAATCTGGGTCTATGCCATTTGCGCAGGTGCACTATCCGTTTGAGAATCAGCAATGGTTTGACAGTCACTTTCCTGGCGATTACATAGTTGAATACGTTGGGCAAACCCGCGGTTGGTTCTTCACTTTGCACGTTTTGTCTACCGCGCTGTTTGATCGCCCCGCCTTCAAATCGGCAATCTCTCACGGAATCGTTCTTGGTAACGACGGCCAGAAGATGTCGAAGTCGCTTCGAAACTACCCAGACGTAAGCGAGGTGCTCGACCGTGATGGCGCCGATGCCATGCGCTGGTTTTTGATGTCGAGCCCAATTCTTAGGGGTGGAAACCTGAGCGTTACCGAGCAGGGTATTCGCGAGGGTGTTCGACAGCTATTGTTGCCGCTTTGGAACACCTATTACTTCTTTAGCCTCTATGCGAACGCTGCGAGCTACGAGGCGAAACTAAATTTTGCTTCCAAAGACGTGCTAGACCGCTATCTAATGGCAAAAACTCACGACCTTATCAACGGTGTTGAAGCCGACTTCAACCGCTACGACTCATACTCGGCTGCGGCCAAACTTCGCGACTTCGCCGATGTGCTCACCAACTGGTATGTTCGTCGCTCGCGTGATCGATTTTGGGCTGGAAACACCGATGCCTTCGACACCCTTTACACGGTGCTTGAGGCGCTCTGCCGCGTGGCTGCGCCGCTGTTGCCGTTGATCTCAGAAGAGGTTTGGCGCGGGCTCACCGGTGGTCGTTCGGTGCACCTCACCAACTGGCCAGACGCGGGCGAGTTCGCCCCTGCCGCAGAACTTGTGAATTCAATGGATTTGGTTCGTCAGGTGAGCTCAGTGAGTTCGGCGCTTCGTAAGGTCAACGGGCTTCGGGTTCGCCTGCCTCTCAACTCGTTGACGGTGGTAACCAAGGATGCCCAAAACCTCGAACCGTTCGCAGACATTATTGCCGACGAGCTGAATGTAAAACAGGTGAAGTTGATTGAGCTTTCACTTGATAGCACCACCGAGTTCGGAGTAATTCGCCGCCTTACAGTGAACTCGCGAGCCCTTGGCCCACGCCTCGGCAAGCAGGTTCAGGCTGTAATTCAGGCTTCGAAGGCAGGGGATTGGTCGGAAATCAACGGTTTAGTGACCGCTGGCGGTGTGGCACTTGAAGCCGGTGAATACGAGATAGATCTAGTGGCCGACCTTGCCGGCGGCAAAGACGGTGAAGTGACCGATTTGATTGGAATCTTGGCTGGCGGCGGTTTCTTGATTCTCGATGGCGCAGTAACTTCAGAACTAGCCCGTGAGGGTGCGGCACGCGACCTGGTGCGCCTGGTGCAGCAAGCCCGTAAAGATGCCGATTTCGATGTCAGTGATCGCATCCGTTTGACTGTGTCTGGTAACAGCGAGGTAATTTCCTTGGCAAACGAGCATGCCGAACTGATCAAGAGCGAAACACTGTCGCTTGAATATGAGCTGTTAGAAACTCTAGAGATTGCCGCGCCAGCCTTCATTGGTGACGACCTTGCGGTGTCAGTCGCCGTAACCAAAATCTGATGCGCCAATCCGAGCATTACTGGCGCCAGCGTGTTATCGAGTTAGAAGCAGCGCTTTTGGCTCGCATGCCTGAAAACAAAGTGCGCCCAAGGCTTGAACCAACGCGTCGAGCAGTTGACTTACTTGGAAGCCCACAGTTGGCCTACCGGGTGATTCACGTTACCGGCACCAATGGTAAAACCAGCACCACTCGCTTCATTGAGCGCATTCTTCGCGAGCATGGCCTTAGAACTGGTCGATTTACCAGCCCGCACCTGGTGTCAATTCAAGAGCGCATTGCCATTGACGGCGACCCGGTTGAAGACGAGGCCCTGGTTCGCTCGTGGCAAGAGATAGAGCCAATTCTAAAAATGGTGGATGACGAATTGCTGGCCGCCGATGAAACCACACTTACCTACTTTGAAGTGTTGTCAATCTTGGCGTTCGCGGTTTTTGCAGATGTTCCCATTGACGTACTTGCCCTCGAGGTGGGCATGGGAGGGGAGTGGGATAGCACCAACGTGGCAGACGGTGACGTTGCCGTATTTACCCCAATTGCTCTAGACCACGTTGATCGACTAGGCCACACGCTAGAAGAAATTGCCACCACCAAGTCTGGCATTATCAAGCCAGGTGCCGCCGTAGTAATCGGAAAACAGCGCCCAGAGGCGCTCGCAGTGTTGCAAGCCAAGGCCGCCGCCATTGCCGACGTTACATACCAAATCGAAGCTGATTTTTCTGTGAACGGCGTTGAAGCACTAAACGGAGCTCAGCGTTTCGCTGTTAAGGGCTTAGCTGCTGATTACCCTGGTCTTCTTATGCCGTTGATTGGCGACTTTCAAGCCGAAAATGCTGCCGTAGCCATTGCGGCGGTCGAAGCGTTTATGGGCTACGGCCAAAAACCAATTAGTCAGGATATTCTTCGAGCCGCTATGGCAGACGTTTCTTCACCTGGGCGACTGCAAATTATCGAGCGTGAGCCCACTGTATTGATAGATGCTGCGCACAACCCAGCTGGCGCCGAAGCTTTGGCGTCAGCTATGGCCAAACTCTACCCAGATACCCCGATTTACGGCGTGATTGGCATGCTGGCAGATAAAGACACCACGGCTTTCTTGAAGCTAATAGAGCCGCTATTGAGCGTGGTGGTGCTCACGCAATCTAGTTCACCTCGTGCCGTGAGTGCCGAACAGTTAGCCGAGGCTGCGATTGAGATTTTCGGCTCAGACCGAGTTGCCGTTGAAGAGAACATCGAAGCTGCCATTGGCGCAGCCACATCGCAAGCGGGGGCTACCGGGTTAGTGTTGGTCACCGGTTCAATCTCGCTGGTTGGCGATGTTCTGCGACTAAAGTCAGAGAAAGAGGAGCACGATGCGTAAAGTTTCAACCCAGCGAACCTTGGGCGCCATGCTGATGGTTTTCGAAGCCTGCGTGGTTTTCTTTGCAACCTTGGTTGCTTTTGGTTTAAAGGTGGCGACGCCCGAGGCGGTTTGGGGCGTTGGTCTTGGCCTCACCATTGCCTTCTTGGTTACCCCAGCCATTCTGGGAAAGCCTGGTTCCTACTTTTGGGGTTCGCTGCTGCAGGTGATTGTTTTGCTGACCGGAATCTGGGTTGGCCTAATGTTCTTCGTTGGCGGAATCTTCGTTTGCCTTTGGATTTGGGCAATGGTTGCCGGAATCACGATTGACCGCGCCAGAACTGCTTACCAAAAACTTCACTAGTCGAAAGAGAAAAATGCCTGAAACCACCTTGGTGCTGCTAAAGCCAGATGCCGTCGAAAGAAATCTAATCGGTAACATCGTTGCTCGTTGCGAGGCAAAAGGCTACAAAGTGGCCGATCTTAAGCTCGTGAACGCCACCAAGTTTCAACTTGCAGAGCACTATGCCGAACACGAGGGTAAGCCGTTTTACGAGCCACTGGTAGATTTCATGCTGAGTGGCCCGATTGTGGCCATCAAGCTAGAGGGGCATCGAGTCATCGAGGGCTTTCGCTCACTTGCTGGCGCCACCGATCCGACAGTCGCTGCTCCTGGCACCATCCGCGGTGATTTGGGGCGCGATTGGGGCTTGAAGGTGCAGCAGAACCTTGTGCACGGTTCCGACTCGCGCGAATCGGCCGATCGTGAACTTGCTATTTGGTTTTA
>CANFOX010000061.1 GCA_947448845.1 Microbacteriaceae bacterium
AGCCAGAGGTCAGGTGTTCGATTTCTTGGTTCAAGGATTTATCGGCGCTTGGCACTGGGCCAACCACAAAGGTTTCGATGCCGTTGCGCCTGGCTTCGTCAACAATGGTTGCGAGGTTCAGGCGGCTGCGCGAGATCGAAACCCCTTCGGCAGGGTCTGAGTTACTCAGCGCGATTACCAAACGGTTGTCAGTCTCTGGGCTAAAGCGAAGCTGCACCTCGTTGACCCATCGGTCAACTAATCGGCCACTGGTTTCACTTGGAACGGCCAGTGTGTAAACATCGATGCGCGGGTTTTCGCGCGGGGTTCTTGCCATGACTCGACCAACCCAGCCAAGCCCCTTTGGATCGCCAGATGCGGTGGCAAGCGAATCGCCAAGAATGACGATTCGAATGTCTTTACGCTCTGACACCAATGTTTATTCGAAGGCTCGAGTGACGACGTCGGCTTGTTCGGCAGCGTGGCGCTTGGCTGAGCCAGTTGCCGGTGAAGCCGAGGCCGGGCGTGAAACCAACTTGGCAACCTGGCCGTCCATGTATTTCGGCAGGAACAAGCCGATGTATGTCCATGGGCCCTGGTTGGCAGGCTCGTCTTGAACCCAAACCAGTTCAGCGTTTGGATACTGTGCGTAAGTTGCCTTGATTTCGTCAACCGGGGTTGGGTAGAGCTGCTCAACGCGCACAATGGCAACGTCTTTCGAGCCGCGCTTTTCGGCCTCGGCCAGCAGATCCCAGTAAACCTTGCCAGAGCAGAACAGCACGCGACGAACCTTGCTGCGGTCAAGACCCTGCTCGTCGTCGATTACGGGGCGGAAGGTGCCTTGAGTGAAGTCTTCAACCGAGCTCGATGCTGCCTTGAGACGCAGCATCGACTTTGGCGTGAATACGATTAGCGGGCGACGCGGGGTCGAGAAGGCTTGACGGCGAAGCAGGTGAAAGTGCGAAGCCGGGGTAGAAGGCTGTGCCACGGTCATGTTGTTTTCGGCGCAAAGCTGCAGGTATCGTTCAATTCGGGCCGATGAGTGGTCTGGGCCCTGACCCTCGTAACCGTGAGGCAGCAGCAGAACTACACCGGAATGTTGGTTCCACTTTTGCTCGGCAGAAGAGATGAACTCGTCGATGATGGTTTGGGCACCGTTGGCGAAGTCACCGAACTGGGCTTCCCAGAGCACAAGTGCCTTTTCGCTTTCAACCGAGTAGCCATATTCGAAGCCCATGGCCGCATACTCGCTGAGCAGCGAATCGTAGATCCAGAACTTGGCTTGATCTGGAACAAGGTTTCTAAGCGGCATCCACTCTTGACCGTTTTCGCGGTCGTGGAAAACAGCGTGACGCTGAACGAAGGTTCCGCGACGACTGTCTTGACCCGCCATGCGAACCGGCACGCCCTCGACGAGCAACGAACCGAAGGCCAGTAGCTCACCGAAGCCCCAGTCAATGCCACCCTGGCGCGACATCTCTAGGCGCTTGGCCAAAAGTTGCTGAAGTTTAGGGTGAACGTGGAAGCCTGGAGGCTGGTTGTTGTGGGCGTCACCGATGAGTTCAACTACCTCGCGGGTGGTTGCGGTTGCGTTGCTGATTTCGGGCTTGTCGCTGGCGGTGGTTCCGATTCCGAGGCGGCGAGGAATGAGTTCGACCGGGGTAGCCATTGCCTCGTGAACGTCGGTGAAAGCCTTTTCGAGCTTGGTGTTGAAGTCGGCGTTAAAGGCTTCGAACTCTTCGCGAGTGATGTCGCCACGGCCAACCAGGTTCTCAAGGTAAAGAGTGCGAACCGAACGCTTTGCCTCGATCAGGTTGTACATCATTGGCTGAGTCATCGATGGGTCGTCGCCCTCGTTGTGACCGCGGCGGCGGTAACAAACTAGGTCGATAATGACATCCTTCTGAAATTTTTCACGGAACTCGAAAGCCAGCTGTGAAACTCTGGAAACGGCCTCTGGGTCGTCACCATTCACGTGGAATATTGGCGCCTGAATTCCAAGGGCAATATCGGTCGAGTAAACCGTCGAGCGAGATTCCATCGGAGGAGTGGTGAACCCAACCTGGTTGTTGATTACAACGTGAATGGTTCCGCCGGTGCGGTATCCGCGAAGTGCCCACATGTTCAGGGTTTCAGGAACAACGCCCTGGCCGGCAAATGCGGCGTCACCGTGAATCAAGATCGGCAACACCGGGTATGACTCAGGCATGGTGTCAATCACATCGAGCTTGGCACGCACGATTCCCTCAAGAACCGGGTTTACGGCCTCTAAGTGAGAAGGGTTGGCGGCAAGTGAAACCCGCACCTCGTTACCTTCTTGGCTGGTAAAAACTCCCTCGGTGCCCATGTGGTACTTCACATCGCCAGAGCCCTGAACGGTCTTGGTGTCGGTGTTACCTTCGAATTCGCGGAACACCTGAGCGTAGGTTTTGCCAGCAATGTTGGTGAGCACATTTAGCCGACCACGGTGAGCCATACCAATGGCCACTTCGTGCAGATTGGCGTTGGCAGCGCACTGCAAAATCTCATCGAGTGCGGCAATGGTTGACTCGCCACCCTCGAGACTGAATCGCTTCTGGCCAACGAACTTGGTTTGCAAGAAGGTTTCAAAGGCTTCGGCTTGGTTTAGTTTGTCAAGAATGCGAAGCTGCTCGGCCTTGGTTGGCTTAGCGTATGGGCGCTCCAGTTTCTCTTGCATCCAGGCGCGTTGCTCTTTGTTTTGAATGTGCATGTATTGCACACCAACCGTGCGGCAATAACTGTCACGAAGAATTTTGAGAATGTCTCTAAACGGCGCCTTCGGCTTTCCACCGAATCCACCAGTTCGGTAGGTGCGATCGAGATCCCAAAGACTCAGGCCATGGTTGCGAATGTCAAGGTCTGGGTGAGTGCGAACTCGATATTCCAGTGGGTCGATGTCTGCCATTAGGTGACCGCGTGAGCGGTAGGCGTGAATCAGTTCTTGAATGCGAGCCGACTTATTGCGATCGTCGATTTCGTCTTGTTCGAAGTCGACAACCCAGCGAACCGGTTCGTAAGGAATACGCAGGTCGGCAAAAATTTCATCGTAGAAGCCACGTTCGCCAAGAAGCAGCTCATGAATCTTCTTTAGAAATTCCCCGGAACCGGCACCTTGAATAACTCTGTGATCATAGGTAGACGTGAGGGTGATTACCTTGCTAATTCCTAGCTTGGCAAGGTGGTTGTCGGTCATTCCTTGGTATTCGGCAGGGTATTCCAGCGCGCCGGCACCAACGATGCAACCCTGGCCCTTGGTGAGCCTTGGAACCGAGTGAACGGTGCCAATGCCGCCAGGGTTGGTAAGTGAAATGGTGGTGCCAGCAAAGTCTTCTGCGGTCAACTTGTTGTCGCGGGCGCGTTTTACGAGGTCTTCGTAGGCGTCTAGAAATTCCGCAAAGTTGAGGCGCTGGGCACGCTTGATATTTGGAACCAGTAGCGCACGCGAACCGTCTGGCTTTGGAATGTCGATTGCCAGACCCAAGTTGACGTTCGCCGGGGTAACTACCGCTGGCTTGTCGTCAACAGTGTCGTAATAAACGTTTTGGCTCGGAAACTCTTTGATGGCGCGAATGATTGCAAAACCGAGCAGATGAGTGAATGAGATCTTTCCGCCGCGGGTGCGAGAAAGGTGACTGTTGATCACGATGCGGTTGTCGATTAGCAGTTTGGCTGGAATGCCACGAACACTTGTGGCAGTTGGAATCTGCAGCGACGCATCCATGTTGCTGGCGAGGGTTTTTGCCATACCCTTCAGCGTGGTGACCTGATCTGCTTCTTCTTCGTCAACAATTTCGATGGCTCGGGTTGCCGGCGCTTGAGCCGGAATCGGCTGAACCATTGGCTCAACGCGAGTGGTCTTAGCGACTAGACCAGCTGGGTCAGTAGCGACCGCTGCGGTTGGGGCTGCCGCTGCTGGCGCCACCGAGGTTGTAGCACCGTTGGTTGGAACATGCTTTTCTAGAATCGGCCACCAGGCTTTGTCTACCAGGTTCGGGTCTTGAACGTACTGAGCGTACATTTCTTCGACGAGCCATTCGTTGGCTCCAAATTCATTTGCTTCGCCCTGTGGGTTCTCGACCGACAAAGGACCACCTCTTCGTAGATAAAACTAGCCCTCTAAGTATATTCGTTTCGAACTTGCCCAAACGAGCCAATCAGCCATTTTGGCTGGGATTTTTCTGTCGGTATGCTGAGAAGGCAATGGAGGGTCACAATAGTCGCCTAGGTCTGGGCACTCGCGAGCGGGTGTGGTCATGACCGACTGGGTGTTGCTCGGCATCGGGGTGCTTCTTACTATTGGCACTGGTTTATTTGTGGCAAGTGAGTTTTCGCTGCTAAATCTTGAGAGAGTTGACCTTGAAGCCCGCCGCGAGCGCGGTGAGCGTGGCCTCTCAAACACCATACGTGCCCTCACCCGCACCAGCACACATCTTTCTGGCGCTCAACTGGGCATCACGCTCACCACAATGCTCACCGGTTTCGTTGCCGAGCCGGCGCTCGCCAGACTCTTGGCACCCCTATTTTCTGGCTGGATGAACACCGGAACATTTTTTAGAGCCACCATTCTGGTTCTCACCATGTTGATTGCAACTACCTTCTCTACCCTGATCGGCGAGTTGGTTCCGAAAAAGTTGGCACTCAGCATTCCACTTACCGTGAATCGATTCGTGGTGCTTTTTCAAATGGCTTTCACCGCGATCTTTAGCGTTTTGATTTACGCACTCAACCAAACCGGTAACGCTGTTGTTCGCCTCTTCGGCATTGAACCGAAAGAAGAGTTGTCTTCGACCCGCACCGCAGATGAGTTGAGTGCCCTGGTTATGCGCTCGGCTCACCTTGGCGCGCTCGAAGAGAGCACGGCAACCCTGCTCACCAAAACTTTGCACCTCAGCCAGTTGGTGGCAGCCGACATCATGACCCCGCGCCCAAGCATCGCAACTATTTCTTCGGTGTCTAGCGCTGCCGAGCTAATCAACTTGAGTGTTAAGACCGGTTTTTCACGGTTTCCGGTAGTTGAGGGTTCGAGCGATGACATCGTTGGCATTGCCCACCTGAAGCTGGCCGTGGCCATTCCGCGCGACAAGCGTGGCGAAGTGCCGGTTACCGCCTTCATGGTTGAACCAATGCGGGTGCCTGAAACCATGGCGGTTGAAAAGTTAATGATTCAACTTCGCAGTCACGGTCTTCAGCTTGCCGTTGTGGTTGACGAATACGGTGGCACCGCCGGCCTTGCCACCTTAGAAGACTTGGTTGAAGAGCTGGTTGGTGAGCTTGCCGACGAGCACGATCGCTCGAAAGTGAATGTAACCAAAGGTGCCAAAAACTCAGTGCTGTTTCCTGGCATGAAGCGCCCAGACGAACTTGAACTTTATGCCATTCACATTCCAGAGGATGGCTCGTATGAGACCGTGGGTGGTTTTATTATGAGCAAACTCGGCCGCATTCCTCTGGTAAACGACGAAGTTGAAATTGAAGACGGC
Source organism: Microbacteriaceae bacterium (assembly GCA_947448845.1). Taxonomy (GTDB): domain Bacteria; phylum Actinomycetota; class Actinomycetes; order Actinomycetales; family Microbacteriaceae; genus Rhodoluna. The sequence continues at coordinate 5,481 of CANFOX010000061.1, forward strand.
AAGTTGATTGTGGTTCGAATGGATGGGCGCCGGGTTGACCGGGTTCGCTTTGTGCCAGACGCACTCGAAATAGCTGAGGGGGCTGATGAATAACATGTGGCTTGGACTTGGCGCTTTCGCACTTTTACTTCTTGGTAACGCCTTCTTTGTTGCCGCCGAATTCGGCTTGATTTCGGCTCGCCGCGCTCAACTGGAGCCACGAGCCAAAGCTGGCTCTCGCCCAGCAAAAATCACCATTAAGGCCATGGAGCAGGTTTCACTCATGCTCGCCACCTCACAAATTGGCGTGACGGTTTGTTCGTTGCTCATCTTGGTGATTGCCGAACCCAGCATTCACGAGCTACTGAGCGCCCCTCTTGCCGCCACCGGCATGCCAGAAGATGCCCAGCTGGCAGTTGCCTTCACGGTAAGCCTCGTACTGGTCACCTTTTTGCACGTTCTGATCGGAGAACTTGTTCCCAAGCAGTTCGCTTTCGCGATTCCAGAGCGCGCCGCGCTAGCGCTGGTTCCTGTGCTTTTCGCACTCGGGTGGGTGCTTCGCCCGATTGTGGTTACTTTGAACGCGACTGCAAATGGAATCCTTCGTATTTTTGGCGTTAAGCCGGTGAATGAGGCCAACTCTGCTTTCACGATTGAGCAAGTTGAAGACATTGTTGAGCACTCAACTCGTGAGGGCGTGCTGAGCGATTCGAGCGGAACCATCGGCAATACATTTGAGTTCACCGAAAAACGTGTCATCGACATTCGCTTGCCGCTGGCCAAAGTAATCACCGTTGACGAAACGGTGACTCCAGGCCAGCTTGAAGAAATGGTTACCAAACACGGATTCTCGCGCTATCCGGTGATTTCAGACGACGGCGAAGCGCTGAACTATTTGCACCTGAAAGATGTTCTCGACATTGCCGCCAAGAACCTCGACAAACCGGTCGAGCAGAAGCGTTGGCACGATATGCCGGCGCTCGCCGAAACGGTTGAACTCGAAGATGCCCTGGCCTTTCTAAAAGGCAGAAACGCTCACATTGCACGCTCGGTTGATCGCCGCGGAAACACCACCGGAGTGTTGTTTCTGGAAGACATTATTGAAGAACTGGTTGGCGAAGTTAGCGACGCCACCACGCGCAAATAGCCGCCGAAACCTTGTTAGCTTCAGGCAAATTTGGCGCGTTGGTAGCGAACTGGCCAAAGCACGTCAACACCAAGTTCGGCTGCGGTGCGAAGCGGCCAGAACGGGTCTCGAAGCGCGGCACGGCCAATCATAATCACTGAGAGTTCGCCCGATTGAAGAATTTGTTCGGCCTGTTGCGCCTCGGTAATGAGCCCAACGGCGGCAACCGGTTTGCCAACCTGCTCGGCAATGTGCTCGGCGAAAGGAACCTGATAACCAGGCGCTGCCGGAATCTTCACCCCGGGAAGTAAGCCCCCGGTTGAGACGTCGATTAGGTCAACTCCAAGTTCTATGCACCAATCGGCCACCTGAGCGGTTTGCTCTTGATTCCATCCGGTTTCAGCCCAGTCGCTCGCCGAGAATCGCACGAAAATCGGCAGCTCGTTTGGCACGCTTGACCTAACTGCCCGAACTACATCGAGCAGAAGTTTGGCTCGGTTTTCCAAGCTTCCGCCATATTGGTCGGTGCGTAGGTTGGTTGCCGGCGACAAGAACTCGTGCAGCAGGTAGCCGTGTGCGGCGTGAATTTCAACGGCCTCAAACCCGGCGCGAACGGCGCGCTCTGCGGCAGCGGCAAATTGCA
>CANFOX010000062.1 GCA_947448845.1 Microbacteriaceae bacterium
CTGGCAACCATTTATGCCGAAAACCTTGGCGCCCGTGTTTTCGTTTCAGAGCTAAACCCAAACCGCAAGCGACTCATTGATGAGCTAGGCGTTGCCACTTTGCTTGACCCAACTAAAGACGACGTCATTGCCATTTTGAAGGATGCCACCAGCGGCATCGGTGTGGATGCGGTGATTGAGTGTTCGGGAAACGAGCGCGCCTTGCAGACTGCAATCAAGTCGGTTCGATCTGGTGGATTCGTGGTTCAAACCGGTTTGCACACCAAGCCGGCCTCGCTCGAGCCAATGGAACTTTCAGAGCGCGAAATTACTTACACCGGCACCTGGTGCTACCCGGTTACCGATTGGCCACGCATCATCGAACTGATTGGTCGCCGCGGCTTGCCGGTTGAAAAGGTGGTTAGTTCTCAAATCAACATGGATGACATTGTTGCGAAAGGTTTCGAAGAGTTGGTTTCACCAACCGGAAACGAAACCAAAGTTCTAGTTAGGGGTCACTAAGCATGAAAGCGCTTGAATTTGTATCCGAAGGTGTAGCTGCGGTTAATGAGCTTGCTGTTCCAGAAATAGGGGACGACGAAGTTCTTATTGCCTCTCGAGCAGTAGGTGTCTGCCACTCAGACATCGAGCTGCTCGAGGGGCGCTACATCATTCCGTTTAGCTACCCAATCATTCCCGGCCACGAATGGTCTGGCGAAGTTATGAAGGTTGGCTCCAAGGTAACCAACTTCAAAAAGGGTGACCACGTGGTTGGTGACTGTGTGATCGGTGACGATCACTTCGGTTTCTCAATCAGTGGTGCGGCTGCCGAGTTCTTCATCACGAAAGAATCCTGGCTGCACAAGATTCCGAACAACATCTCGTGGAACAACGGCGCACTGGTTGAACCATTCAGCGTTGCCTACTATGCGCTCATGCGGGTAGGAAACGTTAACGCCAGCGACACCCTGGTGGTGCTTGGGGCTGGGCCAATTGGTTTGGCTGTAACCGCGGCTTCGAAGGCGCTCGGCGCTCGAACCATTGTGGTTGAGCCGGTTGACTTCAGGCAGAAGGCCGCCCGTGAACTCGGTGCCGACATTGTTTGCACACCAGACGAAATCAAAGATGTTTTGCACAAAGACACCGAAGGTCGCGGCGCGAACGTGGTGGTCGAAGCCACCGGCCGACCAGACGTTATGGCTACGGCACTCGAACTGGCCGGCTTCAAGGGTCGAATCGCTTACATCGGCATTGACGTTGGCAAATCTGCGCCAGCGCAGCTTGGGCTTATTCAGTCGAAAGAACTAACCATCACCGGTTCAATCGGGTCTCCTGGCGTGTGGGAAGAAACCATTCGCTTCATGTCGAACAAAAACATTGACCTTTCACCACTGGTAACCTCACGGTTCACCGTCGATGAGGCACTCGGTGCTGTTGAGGCCGCGCAGCGACCAATGCAGAACATCAAGGCCCACATCGAATTCAACGCTTCCATTTGACTCCTTACGAAAAGAAAAAGGCTGCCCGTCGGGCAGCCTTTTTCTTTTGCTAGAGCTCTAGCTCTTAGGCAGAATGTTCGCGTTTCGGTAAGCCTGAACGTTCGCGAAGAAGCTCTTTGGGCTTGATCGAAAGTTCAAGAATCCGGCTTCGCGCGACTTGGTCATGTCGGTGAAGCATTCAATCTGACGGCCAAGGTCACTGTCGCTGTGCCACCAAGAAGCCAGCTTGGTTACATCTGAAACGGCCAATCCGTGCTTTGCGGCAATCTGCTGCCAAACCGGTGCGGCATCTTTCATTTGTTCTTCAAGCGGCTGAAAGTGTTCTGCTTTAGGCCCTTCATAGTCAACACCGAAGTGTTTGGCAATCTGAGGCCATAGCCAACGCCAGCGAAAGGTGTCTCCGTTAGCAATGTTGAAGGCTTGGTTTTCGCCAGCCGGGTTGGTAGCCGCCCAAATCAACTGTTCGCCTAGAAGGTCAGCATCGGTAACGTCAACAACGCCATTCCAAGCCTGGGTCGAACCAGGGAAGATGAAAGGCTTACCGAGTGCTTTCTGAATTTCTGCGTAAACCGAGAGGGTCAGAACCATGTTCATGGCGTTGTCTACTGCGTAGCCAAAAATGGTGTGAGAACGGTGAACGCTCCAGGTGAAACCCTGTTTTTTCGCCGCCGAGAATAGCTCGTCTTCTTGCGTGTAATAGAAGTTAGGAACGTTGAGGCGAGGTTCGTCTTCGTGAAACGGAGTTTCTGCCATAACCGCATTCGCGTAGTTGTCGAATGGGCCGAGGTAGTGCTTGAGCCCGGTTTGAAGGGCAACGTGACGCACGCCACCGTCTGGCTCTAAGCCCGCAAGCAGGTTGCGAATAGTGGCGCCGTTCACCTCAATGTTCTCGGCTTCGCTGTCTTTCTTGATCCAGGCGGTCATGAAAACAATTTCTGGTTTCAAGCCAGAAAGCGCAGTCTTTACGCCTTCTGCATCTAACAAATCAACCTGGATGTGGTGTACACCCTGAGGCAAACCATCGGTTCTGCGAGATAGCCCGAAAACCTCCCAGCCATCTTTTAGAAGCTGCTTGGCGATTACCTGACCCGAAATACCGGTGACCCCAACAACGAGAGCGCGGCGAGTGTTGTTTGTGTTCATTCTGCGAATCTCCATTTCTTGTTCACTCAAAATGAACGGTATCAGTAAAAATGCACTTGATAATAAGAGATTTTGTAACGGTTTGGTTGACTTGATTTATTGATTGCCGGCGAGCTTCTAACGGCAACGAGGCCTCAAACGCATGCCCTGAAATGCGCTGTGTGTCAGGGATTTGTTGGAATTTGTTCAAATTTGGTAGGTGCCGAATTTTTGAATATTTGTGCCGGGGGTGAATCCTGATTGCACAAAAGTGGCTTAATCGTTATCGTAAGTGTCTCTAAACGCTTTGAACATTTTATAAAGTAGGACTCAATACAGATTGTTCGAGCGATGTGTCAAGGAGGACTAATGGCTGATCGAAGTTCTGCTGCCCTTACCAAGGGCTCGCGCTTTCAGGTTTCTAAGGGTCTACTTACCGTTTTGGTTTCGACAGTCGTGCTTTTTGCTCTCAGTGCTGCCATAGCTCCGAGCAGCGTCGCTTCAACCACCATGCAAAGCATGTTTCCATTCGCCGCACTTCTAGCAATCGCCGGCCTGGGCCAGATGCTTGTTATTCAGCAGGCTGGAATCGATCTTTCTGTTTCAGGCTCAGTTTCTCTAGCGGCCGTTATCGTCACCGCTTATCCCACCGGAGACAACAGCAAACTCTTGCCAGCACTGCTTATGGCGTTTGGAGTTGCGATTGCCATCGGTGCGCTTAACGGTTTTCTAATCGGTTTCCTGAAGCTCAACCCAATCATTGCCACCCTTGGAACCAACTCGCTTCTTTATGGAATGGTGATGGAAATCTCTCAGGGAATTCCTCGCAAAACTACTTCAAACCTGGAAACCATCGTTACCAGTAACACCTTTGGTGTGCCTAACTCGGTGTATTTCGCGGCCGCAACCCTGCTTGTAGTGATCTTTTTTCTTCGTAAAACTGTTGCTGGTCGCAGGTTCGAATCAATCGGCGCAAGCCCAAGCGTGGCGAAAGTGGCTGGTCTGAGGGTAAAAACTCACCAGGGGCTGGCTTATGTTTGGGCTCAAATTCTTTACACGCTCACCGGTGTTCTTATTGCTGGTGTGATTTCAAACCCAAACGGTTTCATGGGCGAGGCTTACCTTTTACCTTCTGTTGCAGTGGTTGTTCTTGGTGGCACCTCGCTTCTCGGTGGGCGCGGATTGCCGACAGCCACAGTGCTCGCGGCAGTTTTTCTATCTCAACTTGACCAGTTCGTGTTAGCGCTCGGCGTGAACTTTGCCGTGCGCACGCTGGTTCAGGCTGTGGCACTCGCTATTGGTGTAGCGATCTACACAGTTGATTGGTCTCGTGTGAGATCAGTCATTCGCAAGCTCCTGCTGACAACTAGTCACAGGGAGAACCAAGCTTCTTTGCCTTCGGCTTAGAAGTAAAAAAATGCGCGACAGTGATGTCACGCAGTTAGATGGAGGAAACATAGATGATTCGTCGTCGTAAACTGGCTGCGGCAATTTCAGCCGTATCCTTGGCATCGATGCTGTTCACTGGCATCGCTGGAGGTGTGACTAGTGCTAGCGCAGCTGCCCGTCCATCATGGTGTGGCCCTAAGAAGATTACTTTGGGTCTTACCGATGGTTTCGGTGGCAACAACTGGCGTCTGGTAACCACAGCTTCGGGTAAAGCAGAAGCTAAGAAGTGCTCAAGCGTCACCAAGTTCCTTTACGCAGATGGCCAGGGTAACCCTACCAAGGCTGCATCTGACATCAGGGCCATGGTTTCAAAGGGTGCCAAGGCTATCGTTGTATTCCCTGACGCTGGAAAGGTAATGCTTCCAGCTCTACGCGCAGCGTTCAAGAAGGGCGTTGTAACCGTTCCTTATCGTGTTGACCCATCGGGCAAGGCCGGCAAGGACTACACCATTTTCATTCCAGGTGACTTCGTTACCGACGGAAAGAACTGGGGTAAGTGGGTTAAGAAGAACTTCCCTAGCGGAGCCAACTACTTGTTCCTATCTGGTCCTGCTGGAAACAGCCAGGGTCTAGACGAGCGCAAGGGCATCCAGTCGATTCTTGGTTCGGCAACTGGTAAGTACAAGCAGATTGGTGAAGCACCATTCGAAGTTACTAACTGGGATGCAGCTAAGACTCAGCAGGTACTAACCGCTGCGATTGCTAAGTACCCAAAGATTGACGTAATCTTCTCAGACTTCGGTCCGGTTATGGTTTCGTCACTTGGCGAGTTCGCAAAGAGTGGCCGTTCGATTCCAGCTCTAGCTACTTCGGATGGAAACATCCTTGGTTGCTACTTCTTGGACAACACCAAGGGTGGCGCAAACCCTGACTTCAAGATGATGACTGTTGCAACTGGTAACGACCACGTGCGTCTAGCCATTCAGCAGGCTGTTGCTCGCGCAACCGGCGGTGTCATTCCAAAGGCTCTGAAGTTCAAGGCTCCAATCTTCGAAGACTCGACCACCAGCGTGCCTCGCGGCGTGCAGTGCAACCGTCAGATCAACGACTGGACCTTCTTGTCAGCTCAGATGAGCGGACCAGAACAGCAGAAGCTCCTAAAGTAACAAAGCAGTAGATTCATTGGTTGCTGGGTCGGCTTAGAAATGAGCCGGCCCAGCGGCACCCATTTAGATAGAAATTCCAGGAGAAGCCAGAGTGGCCCTTAGTACATCAAAAAACGTTGTTCTCGAACTCCGAAGCATCTCAAAGAACTACTCAGGGGTACCAGCTCTTTCCGATGTAAGCATTCAAATTCGCTCCGGCGAAGTTCATGCACTTCTCGGTGAAAATGGCGCCGGTAAGTCCACCTTGATGAACGTAGCTTCTGGAACTATTGCTCCAACTTCAGGCGACCTTGTTATTCACGGCGATCAGTATGACGCCCTCACGCCAGGGCTTGCCGCAAATCTGGGCATCGCAATCGTGCATCAGCACCCTGCAGTTTTGAAAGACCTTACGGTTCTAGAAAACCTTCGAGTTGCCCTACCGTCAGCAATCTTCAAGGGTAAACGTTCTGACAAAGTTGCAAACGAACTTCTCGAACGAGTTGGCTTAAAGATTTCGCTTGGTATTCGCGTCGAAGACCTAACCATTGCCCAAAAGCACCTGCTCGAGATTGCTAAGGCAATTGCCACTTCACCAAAGATTTTGGTTCTTGATGAACCAACTGCGGCACTCGGCCAAGACTCAGTCGATCTTCTTTTCAAGTTGATCTCGAAAGAGATTGCAAATGGAACCGCTGTTGTTTACATCACCCACCGCCTTGCCGAAGTTCGACAACTGGCACATGTGGTTACTGTGCTTCGAGACGGCAAGCTCATGACCACCGCAGAGATTGACAAGATCAGCGACAGCGAGCTGCTTTCACAAATCATCGGCCGAGAACTGAAATCTGCATTTCCGCCAAAACACAAGAAGTCTGCTTCGGCAAAGCCAAATTTAGTAGTTTCAGGACTCACTGGAAACGGCTTTACCGACGTGAGCATCGAAGCATATCCGGGCCAAATCATCGGAATTGCAGGCATCGTCGGCAACGGCCAGTCCGAGTTTTTGAAAGCTCTCGCTGGGCAGGCTGAGTTCACCGGAACCATCGAGATCAACGGCGAAAACAGAACTGCCAGAGCGCTACATGGCAAGGCAGCACTAATGCCAGCAGACCGTCAGCGCGAAGGCGTCATGATGCGAATGTCAGTTCGCGAGAACTCGGCTCTGGCATCTTTGAATAGATTCAAAAACCTGGGTCTTTTGAGTCGCAAGAAAGAAGTTAAAAGCGTTTTAGACACCGCGCACTCCCTTTCAATTAAGGCTCCAGGCATTGAAACTCAGGTTTCTTCGCTCTCTGGCGGTAACCAGCAAAAAGTAGTCATGGCAAGGGCTTTGCTGTCTGATCCAATGATGATTTTGGCCGACGAACCAACTCAGGGTGTAGACGTTGGTGCCCGTTCCGAACTTTATGACATTTTGCGCAAGGCTTCGTTAGATGGCATTCCAGTGGTCGTTGCATCTTCTGATGCAAAAGAGCTTGAAGGTCTTTGTGACACCGTCTATGTGCTTTCGCGAGGTCAGGTTGTAAAAGTACTTACTGATACCGAAAACCGCGAAGAAGCCATGATTGAGGCTGCGGTTACTTCAACAGTCAAGATCGTTCGCATGGAGCGCCAGGCTCGCGAAGAAAAGCTCGGCAACGAAACATTTGCTGAGAAATTGCGCAAGTTCCTCAAGGGCGATTACGCCCCATCACTGCTACTCACTCTTGTTATGATTTCGCTCGGTGGGCTGATTATGAC
>CANFOX010000063.1 GCA_947448845.1 Microbacteriaceae bacterium
GGCTCCACCCTCTTGACCAATGCTCGAGTGAGCCGGGCCGTGAACCAAACCTTCACCGGCAAGCTGCAGCACGGTTTCTTCGAAGGCGCGAATCAGGTGCATTTGCCCAAGCATGGTTTCAAGCAGTGCAGCATCGGCGTTGCTCCAGTCTTCTGCAGTGGTGCGAAGTTCTACCCAGGGTTCTTTAGGTGAGAGCTGAATCTTCTCGGTCATCTTTGACTCCAATGTGTTTTGCCTAACCTAAAGAATAACCAAATGTATCCAATTCTTGGCAAATATTTCGAAAATACTTATGAAAATGAGTTTTATGGGCGAAAATGTATCCAATTACAACTTTAGGAGTCGAAATGAGCCAAGGCATTCCCACCCTGCGCGGCACCGACCACATTGGCTTCACTGTGCCAGACATCGAAGAGGCAACCGTCTTCTTTAGAGACATCATCGGGTGCGAGTTTGTTTACAGCCTTGGCCCGTTTCAAAGCGAAGATAACTGGATGGCCGATCACCTAAACGTGAACCCTCGCACTGTTATGAAAGAGATTCGATTTTTCAGGTGCAAGTTCGGTTCAAACTTTGAGATCTTTGAATACAAATCGGCAGACTCAGACTGGCCGAAGCCACAACCTCGAAACAGCGATATAGGTGGTCACCACCTTTGTTTCTATGTTGACGACATGAATGCCGCAGTTGCCTATTTGAAAGAGCACAACATCCGTGTTCTTGGTGAACCAACCAAGAGCTCGAATGCCAGCCTTGGGCAAACTTGGGTATATTTCTTGAGTCCTTGGGGAATGCAGTTTGAACTTTGCACCTACCCAGAAGGCAAGGCCTACGAGAAAGACGCACAGGTAAAGTTGTGGCATCCAGCGCACCCAGCCGAGTAGTCGAAACCCTTCGCGACGAGATTCTGAACGGAACGCTTGCGCCCGGAGCCCGATTGCGTCAAGAAGACATTGCACTTCGATTCAACGCCAGCCGTCAACCGGTTCGAGATGCATTGCGCCAACTTGAAGGCGATGGCCTCGTAAACCTGGTTGCTAACTCGGGTGCCTGGGTTTCCAAGCTCTCAGAGAGCGAATGTTTCGAGGCCTACCAGATGCGCGAGAAGCTCGAACCGTTGTTGATTTCGCGCAGCATTCCAAACCTGAAGCCAGCGCAAATACAACGCCTCACCGAACTGGTTTCAGAAATTGAACGAGCTACCGACCTCGAGCAGTTTCTTCGCCTCGACCGCGAGTTTCACCTGCTGTCTTACGCTGGGGCAGCGCCAGGCATGCTTCGCGAATTTGTGGAACGCATCTGGAACACCACGCAGCACTATCGTCGAGCGTTCGCAAAACTGAGCGGGTTCGCCACCTCTGAGGTAACCCACATGGAGCACAAGTTGATTCTCGACGGCATTGTGCGAAACGATTCGGCGCAAGCCGAACGAGCCCTTGAAGCGCACATTCGCAGAACCCGCGTCACGCTTTCTGAGCACAAAGAGATTTTCAACTAAAGAATGTTTAGCCCTGGTAAACGAAGCGGAAGACTCACCGCATTGATTGCCTACAATATTAAATAAGAGTGAATAGTTCAAAGGAGAACCACATGTCGATTACCGCTCAAGATGAGGCAAGAGTTTTGGCCAGCGTGCCAAAAGGGCTTTTGATTGACGGGCAGTGGCGTGACTCGCAAGACGGTTCAACCCTTGACGTAACCGACCCAGCCACCGGTGCCGTGGTTGCCACGATTGCTAGCGCAACCGCCGCCGATGGCGCAGCTGCCATGGATGCCGCTCACCGGGCCCAGGCAGCCTGGGCGAAAACCGCACCTCGCTATCGCGCCGAACTGCTTCGCAAAGCCTTCGACCGGGTAATCGAACTGGCCGATGATTTTGCCATTCTCATGTCGATAGAAATGGGAAAGACCTTCGCTGAAGCCAAGGGCGAGGTGCTCTATGGCGCCGAGTTCTTGCGCTGGTTCAGCGAGGAAACTACCCGCGTGGCAGGCCGATTCGGAACGGCACCAGACGGCAAAATGCGATTGATGGTTCAAAAGCGCGCCGTTGGCCCGTGCCTCTTTATTACTCCGTGGAACTTTCCGTTGGCAATGGCTACCAGAAAGATTGCACCGGCAATCGCAGCCGGCTGCACCATGATCTTGAAGCCTGCCGCGCTAACACCGCTCACCTCGCTTTTGTTTGCCAAAGTGCTTCAAGAAGTTGGCGTTCCAGATGGCGTGGTGAATGTTATTCAAACATCTTCATCGGGTGCCGTTACCGGGCCAATTATTAAAGATGCCCGACTGCGCAAACTTTCGTTCACCGGTTCAACTCCGGTTGGCCGCAGACTGATTGCCGACTCGGCCGATCGCGTGCTTCGGGTTTCTATGGAACTTGGCGGAAACGCGCCGCTGATTGTTTTTGAAGATGCCGACATCGACAAAGCTGTTGCCGGAGCCATGCTGGCAAAACTTCGAAACATGGGCGAAGCCTGCACCGCTGCCAACCGCATGATTGTGCACGAAAGTGTGGCTACCGAATTCTCGAGCAAGCTGGCCGCCCAGATGAGCGAACTCAAAGTACAGCGCGGGCTTTCAGAGGGTGCCAACATTGGCCCAATCATCGACGAAAAGAGTCGAGTCTCGGTGCACGAACTGGTAACCGATGCGGTTTCAAAGGGCGCCAAGGTTCTAACCGGTGGCCAGATTCCCGACGGCCCCGGTTACTTCTACCCGCCAACGGTTCTTGCCGGTGTTAGTAAAGACGCTCGAATTCTGCAAGAAGAGGTCTTTGGCCCGGTGGCTCCGGTGGTTACCTTTAAAACCGAAGAAGAAGCCATCGCTATTGCGAACGACACCGAGTATGGCTTGGTTGCCTATGCGTTCACAAAAGATCTAAACCGCGGATTGCGACTGGCCGAAAGTCTTGAAGTTGGAATGTTTGGACTCAACACCGGAATCGTTTCAAACCCGGCGGCTCCGTTCGGCGGCGTAAAAGCATCGGGCGTTGGTCGCGAAGGTGGTCGTGAAGGCATCGAGGAATACCTCGAGACGGTTTACATTGGAATCGCCGACCCGTTCGACAGCTAGGCCTTACCGACCAGTAAACAAGCCACTTACAAACCTCGGCGTTTGTGAACGTGCCCAAATCGTTACCGAATAACGTTTTGTTACATAAAAAGACGAGGTAGTTTTATCTATGGCTTCGTTTCAAGTGGGAGACGAAGCATTCGGAAAGGAAATGTTCATATGAACAAAGTTGCAAAAATTGCAGCTGTTGCTATGGCGTCGATGATGGCTATTGCCTCAATCACCCCTGCGGCAACCGCAGCTGGCACCACCTGTGCCAAGCGCACCAACATCACCATGCTGGGAACAATCAAGATCGAAATTCAGGATCAGTTCATGGCAGCAGTTAAGGACTACAACAAGAGCCAGAAGTGCTACACCTTGAAGATCATTCAGGGCGACCGCAAGCTCACCTTCTTGCAGAACGTAACACCGCTTTACGCAAAGAAGAAGGCTCCAACCATCATGACTGCGCTTCAAGAGGTTCCAAACATGGCCAGCAAGGTTATGGACCTAAAGAAGACCGCACTTGCCAAACTTGCACCTAGCGGACTGCTATCTGCTGCAACTGTAGGTAAGAAGCTCGTTGGTCTTCCAACCACCGCTGAGGCATACGGTTTGGTTTACAACAAGAAGGTTCTAGACGCAGCCGGCATCGACCCAGCTACCTTGAACACTCGCGACAAGCTTGAAGCAGCCTTGAAAAAGGTTGGCGTTCACTTCTCTGGCCTTTGGTGGTCACTGGGTGCACACTTCACCAACATTTACTTCGCGAACGCTTCGAAGACTCACGAAGGTCGCCTAAAGGTTCTAGATGCTATGGCTGACGGAACCAAGGACCTAAGCGCTGACCCTGTGTTCAAGAACTACATGGCTACCTTTGACCTTCTAAAGAAGTATGCAGATGCAAAGCCAAACCTTACTGACTCGGAATACGACACTGCTGTTGCTGCACTTGCAAACGGTAGCAAGGCCGGATTCTGGTTCATGGGTAACTGGTCAGAGCCAAACCTTATGACTGCTGCTCCTGGCACCAACTTCGGTTTGATGCCTCTTCCAATCAGCAACAACGCAAAAGACGAAAGCAACCTATCGATTTCGGTTGGTGTGCCTTTCTACTACATGATCGACCAGAAGCAGTCAACTGCTGCACAGCGCAAGGGTGCACTTGACTTCCTAACCTGGATGTACACCTCGAAGAAGGGTCAGCACCACGTGGCCGACCCAGTAACCAAGAATGGCATGAGCTTCATTCCTGTTTACAAGGGCTTCAAGGTAAACCCTTCGACCTACATGTCGAAGACCATTGCCGGTTACATCAAGAACAACCACGTGCTTGACTGGATGAACACCTTCTACCCAGCAGGTGGCCAAGACAAGTACGGTGCTTCAGGTCAGAAGTACATCACTGACGCGATCACCGCTGATCAGTACGCTAAGGAACTTCAAGACGCCTGGAAGGGTGTTGTAAAGACCTGGCGCGGCAAGACTGTCTAGTTTCTAGTTAGTTAGCCAGCAACAAATTAAGGTTGCCCTGAGGTGAGATAATCTCCTCGGGGCAACCTTAAGTTTCACAAAAGAAGTTTCACTTAGTAGTCGAGTTAGGCAGTCATGCAAGCACTCTTAAAACACTCCAAAAAGTTTTTCCTTTTTGCTTTTCTTCCAATGGCAATCTTCATTGCTGTGCTGGTTGTTCCATTTAGTCAAGGTGTATTTCTAACCTTCACAAACTGGGATGGCTTTGAGTGGAACAAGTTTGTGGCATTCGAAAACTATGCCAAGTCATTTCAAGATCCAACATTTTGGACAACCCTAAACTTCACCGGCACATTTGTAATAGTGTCTCTGGTTCTTATTAACGTTGTGGCATTCGGGCTGGCCCTTTTGGTAACCGCCAAACTAAGAAGCTCAAACATTTTTCGAACCTTTTTCTTTATTCCTAACCTCATCGGTGGCGTAGTTCTCGGCGTAATTTGGCAGTTCATTTTTAACAGTGCCATTCCATCGCTGGCTAATACTTTTGACATACCCATGTTTCAGGAATCTTGGCTAAATACCCCCGGAAACGCTTTCTGGGCGCTGATTATTGTTACCGTGTGGCAGCAATCTGGCTACATGATGATTATTTACATCACGGGTCTAATCAGCATCGAGCAAGACGTGCTCGAAGCCGCCCGCATTGATGGCGCTTCTGCACTGCGCACTTTGATTTCCGTGAAAATGCCCCTAATGGCACAGGCCTTCACAATCTCACTTTTTCTCACCCTTCGCGGTGGGTTCATGGCCTACGACGTAAACCTAGCCCTTACCGGCGGTGGCCCATATAGAAGTACCGAACTTATCTCTATGCACATCTTTCAAGATGCGTTCGCGTTGGGCAACTTTGGCACCGGTCAATCTAAAGCCGTGATCATGTTCTTGATGGTTGCTATTGCAGCACTGGTTCAAGTAACCATCAGCAAGCGCTTGGAGGTACAGCGATGAGCACCACCACCCGACACAAAAAACGCAGCCCAGCAAGAATGGTTACCTTTGCAGTTGGCCTAGTGCTCTCAGTTGCATACGTCATGCCGTTCTTCTTAGTGTTTGTAAACTCGCTCAAGCCAAAATTTGAGATTCTTGCGAACCCCCTTGCTTTCCCTATTCAAATTAGCTGGGATAACTTCAATCAGGCCCTAGACAAGATGAACTTTTTTGTTTCGCTTTCGAACTCTCTAATTGTTACGGTCATTAGTGTTTCAGCACTCATTCTCATCTCATCGATGCTGGCGTTTTATCTTTCACGCACACCAAACAAATTCACAAAAGCCGTGTTCCTAATTCTTGTTGCATCAATGATCGTTCCGTTCCAGGCTTTGATGATTCCGTTCGTTGGTCTTTTCGCTCCTCTCGTCGAGGGCCGCAATATTCCAATGTTGATTTTCTTCTACATGGGTTTTGGAACCGCGCTTTCAACGTTCCTCTATCACGGGTTCATCTCAAACATTCCAAAAGAACTAGATGAAGCTGCGGCCATCGACGGTGCCAGCGACTTTGTTATCTTTTGGAGAATCATTTTTCCAATGCTTCGACCAATCACTGCAACGGTCGCCATCATCAACGCGCTTTGGATCTGGAACGACTACCTACTTCCTAGGTTGGTGCTCGATGAAAATAGCCAGACTTTGCCGCTTTCTACCTACCTTTTCTATGGCCAGTATTCAACCGAATACGGTCAGGCGATGGCTGGTTTGTTGCTTGCAGTGTTGCCAATCATCATTTTCTACCTGGTTCTGCAGCGACAGTTCATTTCTGGCATCTCGCAGGGTGCGGTTAAGTAGTTTCAGTTACATTCAAAAACCCCCAAACCCTTGGTTTTGGGGGTTTTTGCTTGGTAAACTTATCTAGTTGATGGCTTGGGGGTAATTTCCCAAAAAATCTTCAATCAAAACCGTAACAAGTGGCGCAATTTCGCGTTACTTGTTTTTAGAGCGTGTTTTGGGCTGCAGTTTGGCCCAGAGCATTCTCAGCTCAGTGCTCATCCGGATGCACTGAGTAAACCTAAGAAAAGGAAAACATGATCAACATCTCGACTCGTAAGGGTCTTGGTTTTGGTGCTGTGGTTGCACTAGCGACCACTCTGTTCGCAGGTGCTCCAGCAGCACACGCGGCAGCAAACGCCCCAGTAACCTTGACCGGCA
>CANFOX010000064.1 GCA_947448845.1 Microbacteriaceae bacterium
CGAAGCTTGCCAAAGCGCCCAACCAACTGAGTTCGAACCGACGAGTTGTTCACCGAGGCAACCTCGGTTGCAAGGCGAAGAATGCGTTCGAACACCTCGTCGAAATCGACCTCTTGGGCCAGCCCCTCCGACAAAGTGTCGTGCACAAGAGCAATAGCAGAAACTCGGCGCTCGGCCAGTTTCAACGAAGTTTTTACCTCATCACTCGCCGACCGCCTGGCTTGCATTCGAAGCAAGCTCGCCACAGTTTGAAGGTTATTTTTCACGCGGTGATGAATCTCACGGATGGTGGCATCCTTAGTGATTACTTCACGCTCTTGTTTGCGAAAATCGGTGGCATCGCGGCAAAGCACGAGTGCCCCGATTCGCTCGCCACTACTCGTGAGTGGAATGGACCGAACACTCAAAATGGTGACGGAATTGTCAATGTCAACTCGCCATGGTGCTCGGCCGGAAAGCACCAGCTGCATGCTTTCTTCGTCGCCAGCGATTCCACGAACATTTTCAAGAACCGCTTGGTGAAGGCTCTTTCCCTCAAGTTCGCCAAAGTTTCCAAGCGAGTTGAAGGCAGACAAGCCGTTTGGGCTGGCAAAGGTGACGGTGCCGGCTTCGTCAAGCCGCAGCAAACCATCGTTCACCCGCGGGTTGCCTCGTCGAGGGTCGGAAGCTCTTCCCTGATCTGGAAACGCGCCGTTGGCAACCATGTTCAACAGGTCAAGCGCCGAACGTTGGTAGTTGATTTGAACCTTGCTTGGCGCCTTACTGTCGGCTAAGTTGGTGTGCTTTGTTACCACAGCAATCGGGGTTGATTGCACCGAATCGGATTTGGCAGAAACCCTGCGCCGCACCGGGTAGGCCCCGAATCGAGTGCGCATTTCGTCACTGCTATCAGGCTTGTTTTGCTCGCTAATTTCCCCATGGATGAAGGCAGCCTCTAATAGTGGTTGCCACTGCGGTTTCGCTGGTTGCCCGAAGATGTCTCGATAGAACACCGTCACGGCGCCAGAAGGGCGAGCGTGCGCAACCGGAAGCAGGGCTCCGTTGCCGTCTGGCACCCAAAGCACCAGGTCGGCAAAGGCCATGTCGGCGATTAGCTGCCAATCAGAGGTAAGCCGATTGAGCCAGTCAAGATCAGCCGCAGAAATGCGACCGTATTTCTTTACTAGCTCACTAAGAGTGCTCACGAGTCGAGTTTAACGCTGGCAACTTAAGTTATTCACAATTGGCAAAACTGCACTAGATTGGTCACTACCCAGAGTTAGATTTTTGCCAAGGCAATATTTGGGAGGTAAGCCAAGTGGCAGTTCACAAGCAATCGCAACCGGTTCAATCGGCGCGCGACCCGTTTTACGAAGAAGACTTCTACACGCCCACCCCCGAAGAAATTGCTCAGCTGCCAGAGCCAACCGCTTTGCTTGGCGCAATCGCCACTTCGGTAGTTGAAATCATCTCGGGCGCTCGTTCGGTAGATCAGCTGGCGTCTTTAGTTTCTGATTCGGTGTATGAAAAACTTCGCCAGCGCCAGGTCATTCGTGCCAAGGCAAATGCCGCCACCGGTCAACCTCGTTTGGTGCCAAAGTTTGCGGTAACCAAGGTGCACACCGAATCACCAAAGCCGGGCATTGTTGAATCGGTGGTGCTACTTAGCAGTTTCAAGCGCACCCGCGCAGTTACCATTCGACTTGAACCGGGCCACAAAGGCTGGCGAGCCACCAGCGTTTCAGTTTTGTAAAAAGAAAACCCCCGCCATTGCGGGGGTTTTCAACTTAGCTCTTGAAGAACGAGCTTCCCTTGCCATTGTCTTTAGGTTTTTGGCTGGCTGGTGGCTCGAGTGAAACCTCGGCGTCACCGTCTTCACTTGGGGCACTGTAGGTCAAGCCGCCCATTTGAGTTGGTGCCTGAAGACCGGCAGCCTCAACTTCAACGTGGTCGGCGACGCGCTCTACTTCAACTTGCAGGTTGAACAAGAACCCGGCTACTTCTTCTTTGATGGCGCCCATCATCTGCTGGAACAGCTGGAAACCTTCGCGCTGGTATTCAACCAGTGGGTCGCGCTGTGCCATGGCACGAAGCCCAATTCCCTCTTTGAGGTAATCCATTTCATATAGGTGGTCGCGCCACTTGCGGTCAATTACCGAAAGCACTACTCGGCGCTCAAGTTCACGCATGGCTTCTTCGCCAATCTCGTTGGTGCGAGCCTGGTAAGAAATCTTCACGTCAGAAACAATCTCTTTGCTTAACCATTCGGCGTTCAACTTGTTGCGAGCGCCAGCCTCGGCAAGCACCTCGTGAATCTGCAACTGAATCGGGTAAATGGCACGAAGTTCGGCCCAAAGTGCTTCGAGATCCCACGCGCCAGCCACATCTGAAACGTGCTGGTTCACGATGGTGGTAACGGCATCCTCAAGAAATATTTCTACTCGGTCGGCAATGTCGTCACCCTCGAGAATGTGGCGGCGATCGGCGTAGATCGCTTCGCGCTGGCGATTCATAACGTCGTCATACTTGAGAACGTCTTTTCGAACCTCGGCGTTACGGCCTTCAACCTGAGATTGCGCGCTGGCAATCGAACGGCTAACCAACTTGGACTCGATGGCCATGTCGTCTGGAACACCGGCTCGGTTCATAATGGCACTGGCTGCACCTGAGTTAAACAGGCGCATTAGGTCATCGGTTAGTGAAAGGTAGAAGCGCGATTCGCCTCGGTCACCTTGGCGACCGGAACGACCACGAAGCTGGTTGTCGATGCGGCGAGACTCGTGGCGCTCGGTGCCAAGCACATAGAGCCCACCAACCGCCAAAACCTTTTCGGCTTCAGCTGCAACGGTGGCTTTTACGCTCTCGAAGGTCTTTAGCCAGGCTTCTTGGTAAGCCTCTGGGTTTTCATCGGCATCGAGGCCCTGACGCTTCATTTCTTCTACCGTTAGAAACTCGGTGTTACCACCAAGCATGATGTCGGTACCACGGCCGGCCATGTTAGTGGCAACAGTAACTGCACCGAGGCGACCCGCCTGGGCAACAATAGCTGCCTCGCGAGCGTGGTTCTTGGCGTTCAAAACCTCGTGGCGAACACCCTCTTTGGCTAGCAGGCGTGAGAGGTATTCGCTCTTTTCCACGGATGTGGTACCGATCAGCATTGGCTGGCCAGTTTTGTGGCGCTCAACAATGTCGCGAACCACCATGGCGAACTTGATCTCTTCGTTCTTGTAGATGAGGTCGGGCTGGTCAACGCGAATCATTGGCCTGTTGGTCTGAATGGCGACCACACCAAGCTTGTAGGTTGACATGAACTCGGCAGCCTCGGTTTCGGCAGTACCGGTCATGCCGGAAAGCTTGTTGTAAAGCCTGAAATAGTTTTGCAGGGTCACGGTTGCCAGAGTCTGGTTCTCTGCCTTGACCTCAACGCCCTCTTTGGCTTCGATAGCTTGGTGCAAACCCTCGTTATAACGACGGCCTGCCAACATGCGGCCGGTGTGTTCATCAACAATCATTACTTCGCCGTTTTGCACAACGTAGTCTTTGTCACGCTTGAATAGTGCCTTAGCGCGAATTGAGTTGTTTAGAAACGAAATCAAAGGAGTGTTGGCAGACTCATAGAGGTTGTCAATGCCCAGGTAATCTTCAACCTTGTCGATGCCTGGTTCCAAAATTCCAATGGTGCGCTTCTTTTCGTCAACCTCGTAGTCAATAACCGGCTGAAGTTTTTCGGCAATCTTGGCGAATTCGCCAAACCAGCGGTTTGCCTCGCCAGAGGCAGGGCCAGAGATGATTAGCGGGGTTCTGGCCTCGTCAATCAAAATCGAGTCAACCTCATCGACAATGGCATAGAAGTGGCCGCGCTGAACTAGGTCTTCTTTTTGCCATGCCATGTTGTCGCGCAAGAAGTCGAAGCCGAATTCGTTGTTGGTGCCATAAGTGATGTCGGCTAGATACTGGGCGCGGCGTTCTTGAGGCTCTTGGTGAGCAAGAATGCAGCCGGTGGTCATGCCGAGGGCACGATAAACGCGGCCCATGAGCTCGCTCTGGTATTGAGCAAGAAAGTCGTTGGTGGTAATAACGTGAACACCGCGCCCCGCGATGGCGTTTAGGTATGCCGGCAGGGTGGCAACCAGAGTCTTACCTTCACCGGTTTTCATTTCAGCAATATTGCCGAGGTGAAGCGCTGCTCCACCCATAATCTGAACGTCAAAGTGGCGAAGACCGATGGTTCGAACCGATGCCTCGCGAACCGCGGCAAAAGCCTCTGGAAGCAGTTCGTCTAGGGTCTCACCGGCGGCATAGCGTTCGCGCAGCAAAGTGGTTTCGTTGCGAAGTTCGTCGTCGGTTAGAGACTTGAAGTTCTCTTCGAGAACGTTTACAGAGCTCGCGTAGTTGCGAAGTTTGGCGAGCACACGCCCTTCACCAGCACGAAGAACTTTGTCAATAATTGAGGCCACGTTAAACGCTCCAAACAGTTGGTCAATACCTAGTCAATCTTAGACCGAGGTTCCCAAACCAAACCCTGCGGTGCTATGCGTTCAGCGTATTCGCAGGCTCTACTTGAGCGTGATTACTCCGAAGTTCCAGCCCTTACGACGGTAAACCACACTTGGCTTACCGGTTTCAGTGTCGTGGAACAAAAAGAAATCGTGACCGACCATCTCCATTTGATAAATGGCGTCGTCAACACTCATGGCGTCACCCTTGAATTCCTTGCGGCGAATCACGATTGGGCTCCAGCCTTCTTCGTGCTCGCCCTCGGCGTGAGTCTTACCCTCGAGTAAATCGGCATCAACTGGCACAACGTCTAGCGAAGCAAAGTCTGACGCGCTCATCTCACCAAAAGAAGGCTGGCGGTGTTGGCCGCGGTGCACCTTTTGGCGGTCTGAAGCCCGGCGAAGGCGTTCTGCCAGTTTGGCAAGCGCCACGTCGAAGGCGGCGAACTTATCGCCAGCTTGAGCCTCAGCCCGAACCACGTGACCTGGCTCAAAAACGGTGAGTTCAACCTGGTCTTCTGGGCCGGTTGTTTTACTGTGGTCGTGACGGGTGACTTTGATGTTCAGAGATTCAACCCGATGCGTTAGCACCTCAATTTTGTGGGTTCGTTCTGTCACATATTCTCGAAAACGATCTGAAACCGTAAGGTTCTTTGCTGAGATGATGACTTCCATAATGCCCTCCGTCTCGAGCTTCGTTGCCCGTGCAATCAAGATAGACCCATTTTCATTTTTGCAATGCCGTTTTCTTCAAAGTTTCAGCAAATGTCAAGAAACCGACCACTTCGCAATCAACCGCAACCAGAGCTCGTCGCGCCTCGAGAAGCGTTGAACCGGTGGTTACCAGGTCATCCAATAGCAGCACTCGCCTGCCCGACATCCATGGTTTTGCCTTCATGGCGTTGACCAAATTTTGCCTTCTAGCCTCAACCGAAAGGCTGGCTTGGTCTGCCACGGCGCTAACCATGGTGAGCCCTGAGAGCCAACTCAAACCCAACTGAGAGCTCAGCTCGCGCGCCAAAAGGCTAGTTGGCGAGAAGGGTCTAATGGAATCTGGGTGGTCTGGCACCGGCACAATCACGAGGTCGACCCAGTTTGGCTCAAACCGAAACTCACCGAATGTATTCGCCATTGCCTTCGCCATGCCTCGCGCCAGGGTCAAATAGCCCTGAGTCTTGTAACCCGAAATCAGTGTTGCCACCGGGCCGGAATAGTCTGCGCAGGAAGCACCTTCAAGGTCAACCCTGCGAACCCGGCGGGAACCGATTGCTAGAGTCTGCTCGCAGGGCAGGCAAACCGCGCCCTGAGCCGCACCGCAGAGCACGCAAGGCATGGGCAACAGTAAGTCAAGCAGGGGGCGTCGAAAGAGCACCCTTAGACGTTACGAGAAAGAAACTTTCTACAACCCCGCGCACTTGAAGTCGTTAAAAACTAGTGTGCAAAGTGAATGGCAAGCACACCTTTGCGAATAAACGCCCAGCCCTGATTGCGGTTTTCATAGAGGTCGTTATTTTGTGCCACAAGAAATACGGTCGTTCCGCCAACCGAAGCCGCTAGCCGCACCGAAGCTGCAAATGGCGGAAAGCTGGTGCTGTCGCCACCAACCGTGAGTTGCTCTGGCATTTGCGTGCCAGTTGACGAGTAATTCGACATAACCAGATCACTCTGACTTACCCAGTTGATGTCTAACCCCAGGCAACTTCTGGTCGTCAAGAGTTTTGGAATGGCAGTCAGGCTCGGCGTTCCAAGGCCGTTTCGCAAAATGCCAACAACGTAAAGGTAACTTTTGCCATTTAGATATCCAGAAACCAGAAGCCTGGAGTCATCTGGGCTAACCGCGAAGTGCTTATTTGCAAGTGACCGCATCCACTTAGGTGAAAAGGATGCCACATTCTTAGTGCCGTCAAATACCCGGATTCCGTGCCCAGCATCAGCCTGCATTGACCAAACCAACTGGTAACTGTCAATCACCGGTGAAACCAGACCTGGTCGGTTGTCAACAAGTTTCAAAGCGGCACTTCTGGTGTGAGGGTATGCAACCGAAAGCCCGTTGGCACCAAGCACTGCGATTTCTGTCTGGCTTTCATTCAATGCAAAGTCGGTAGCCCCCGAATTCACAAAGTAGTTGTGAAAGCCGGGTAGCAGGTCGGAACGATAGTCGCCCTGAATGTAAAGATTTTTGTTTATCA
>CANFOX010000065.1 GCA_947448845.1 Microbacteriaceae bacterium
CCAGATGCGGCGTAAGCGTCTGCCATTATTTGCCGCTCTCGGCGCCGCGAATCACGGCATCCAATTCGCTGTCTGGGCCAGGCTCGCAGGCGGCAGGGTCTTCATCGCGCTCTAGAAGGTTCTTGCCGAGGCGATCTGCGGTTGGAAGTTCGATTGGGTATTTGCCGGTGAAGCAAGCGGTGCAAAGTTCGCGTTCAACCTGGCCGGTGGCGGCAATCATGCCGTCTTTGGTGAGGTAACCAAGGCTGTCGGCGCCAATCGATGCGCGAACATCGTCTACTCCGATTCCGGTGGCAATAAGTTCGGCACGGGTTGCGAAGTCGATTCCGTAAAAGCATGGCCAAGTGATTGGCGGCGAAGAAATGCGAACGTGAATCTCGGCGGCACCGGCTTCACGAAGCATTTGAACCAGGGCGCGCTGGGTGTTGCCGCGCACGATTGAGTCGTCAATAACGATGATGCGCTTGCCGCGAATAACGTCTTTGAGCGGGTTGAGCTTGAGGCGAATGCCTCGCTGGCGAATGGTTTGCGATGGCTGAATAAAGGTGCGGCCAACATAGGCATTTTTCACCAGACCGTGGCCAAACGGAATGCCAGATTCCTGACTGAAACCAATGGCCGCCGGGGTTCCAGACTCAGGCGTTGGAATTACGAGGTCGGCTTCGACCGGGTATTCGCGGGCCAGCTGACGACCCATTTCAACTCGAGCCTCATAAACGTTTTTGCCGTTGATGCTGGTGTCTGGGCGAGCCAAGTAAACATATTCGAAGACGCAGCCGGCCCGCTTGACCTCGGCGAAGCGGGTTGAACGCAGACCGTTCTCGTCGATAGCAATCAACTCGCCCGGCTCAACCTCGCGCACGAAGCTGGCGCCAACAATGTCGAGGGCGGCGGTTTCTGAGGCAACCACCCAACCTCGCTCAAGGCGGCCAAGCACCAACGGGCGAACGCCTTGCGGGTCACGGGCGGCATAGAGGGTGGTTTCATCCATGAAAACCAGGCAAAATGCACCGCGAACCTTTGGCAGCAGTTCAAGTGCGGTTGCCTCAAGGGTGTGGTCTGGGTCGCCGGCCAAAAGCGCGGTGAGCACGGCGGTGTCGGTGGTGTTTCCGCCGGTAATTTCGTTGGTGCCCTGGTCTGGGTAGCGCTTCTTTAGAAGCTCAAGCAGATCGGCGGTGTTGGTGAGGTTGCCGTTGTGGCCGAGTGCTACCGTGCCGGCGGCGGTGCGGCCAAGCGTTGGCTGTGCGTTTCGCCAAGAACTTGCACCGGTGGTTGAGTAGCGGTTGTGGCCAACCGCAATGTGACCGGTTAGAGACTCAAGCGCGGTTTCACCGAAGACCTGGGAGACAAGACCCATGTCTTTGTAAACCAAGATTTTTTTGCCATCAGAGGTGGCGATTCCGGCCGATTCTTGGCCGCGATGCTGAAGGGAATAGAGGCCGAAAAAGGCCAGTTTCGAAACTTCTTCACCCGGTGCCCAAACGCCAAATACTCCACATTGATCCTGTGGCCCAGACTCATCTGGAAGCAGATTGTGATTTAGAAGTCCATCGCCACGAAGCAAAGGTTCTCCTTATTTTGACGCCGACTGTTCAAGTTTAGTCGCCTGCACGGTCTTCGCCCGAGCAACCGAAATGCGGTCAACCAGCAGAGCCGCACCAACACCTAGGCCAGCACCGAGCACCACCAAAACCACAACCAAATAACCCAAAATGGATGTCGACCCAGCCGGCGCGTTGGCAGCGGTAATCAGCGAAATCACAATCGCGGCAATCAGGCCGAGGCCAGCGCCAAGAAAGAAGAACGACAGAAACTTTGGCGCTCGACGAATGCGCACATCTTCGGTTTTTTGCATTTTCTAATTCAACCGCACTAGCGGCAGCACCGCAGCAACTTCTGCCGCGCGCACCCCGCTCACGTGCAACCTGCCAGCTGCAAGCGCCGACTGCCAATCTTCGCCACCGGTGGCTAAGGCAAGCCAGGTTTCGGCATCCGTTTCAACCAGGTTTGGTGGGGTGCCACGAGTGTGCGTTGGGCCGGCAACGCACTGAACCGCGCCAAACGGGGGAACCCGAAACTCCACGGTGTTGCCGGGCATGCGTTCTGCCAAATCTTGAAGCAGGTAACGAACCGCGGTGGCAAGTTCTTCGCTGTTGCCAGCCACAGCCGCGTGAACCGCAACCATGCCGTCGGCGTGCGAAATTCGACGTTTACCCATGCCTCAATATTGCGGGTTTCTCACAGCCAATGCACAGCAAACTTAGTTTGACTCGCAGTTATGACTAAAACTGTTCGCTCCATGCTGGTGAAAGTTCCGGCTGTAACTGCTTTCTTCTGGATCATCAAGGTGCTTGCCACCACGGTTGGTGAAACTTTCTCTGACTTTATTAACGAGCAGCTTGGCTTTGGCCTGCTAAACACCACCCTGCTGATGACCGCCGTGCTCATCGTGGTTTTGGTGTTTCAGTTTCGCGCCAACCGCTACATTCCGGCGCTCTACTGGTTTGCCATTGTGCAAATCAGCATCACCGGCACGCTGATTACCGACAACCTCACTGACGGCCTTGGCTTTCCGCTGCTGTGGTCAACTTTGATTTTTGGTGCAGCCCTGGTGGTCACATTCGTTATTTGGTGGCTCGAAGAGCGAACTCTTTCGATCAAAAGCATCGATACCACTCGCCGCGAGGCCTTCTATTGGCTGGCCATTTTGATGACCTTTGCCATGGGCACCGCTTTCGGTGATTATTTGGGCGACGCCCTGGGCCTTGGCTTCGGGCCTTCTGCCCTGATCTTCGGCGGCGCGATTTTGCTTATTGCTTTGGGATGGCGCTTCAAGCTAATTGGCGAGGTGCTTGCCTTCTGGTTGATCTACATTCTTACCCGCCCGCTGGGTGCATCGATTGGTGACCTGCTTTCGCAACCGGTGAAAGACACCGGTCTTGGTCTTGGCCCTAATCTAACCAGCCTGATCTTTTTGGTGGCGATCGTTGCCTCGGTTAGCTACCTTGCAATTTCAAAGCGCGACGAAATCAAAAAGTAGCTCGCCTCAACCAGGGGCGGCGCTCGGCTTCGGCTGGGTGCCTCCCTTGCAGTTAAACTTGTGGGGTGAAGATACTGGTTTTGGGTTCTGGCGCCCGCGAACATGCCATCGTGAAGGCACTGATTCGCACCGGCTCCGAGGCCGCCGCCATCACCGTTATTCCGGGTAACGCGGGCATCGAGCAAGAGGTGCACTGCGCGCCGCTGAACCCAAGTGACCCGGCCGCCATCACCAAGTTTGCTATCGAGCACCAAATCGAACTCGTGATTGTTGGGCCAGAGGCACCTTTGGTGGCCGGTGTTTCCGATGCCCTTCGCGCCGCCGACATTGCCGTGTTTGGCCCGTCGCAAAAGGCGGCTCAGCTCGAGGGCAGCAAGAGTTTTGCCAAAGAAGTGATGGCCGCCGCCGACGTGCCAACCGGCATGGCGCGCCAGTGCAGCACGCTAGAAGAAGTGCGCGCCGCCATGGATGACTTCGGTGCACCCTTCGTGATTAAGGCAGATGGCCTCGCCGCCGGCAAGGGCGTAATCGTCACCAGCGACCCCGCCGCCGCTCTAGACCACGCCAAAAAGTTCATCGATGGTGGCATTTTGGTTGAAGAGTTTCTTGACGGCCAAGAGGTTTCATTGTTCTTCTTGAGCGACGGGGTAAACGTTGTGCCGCTCACTCCAGCTCAAGATTTCAAACGCGCCTTCGACGGCGACAAAGGGCCAAACACCGGTGGAATGGGAGCCTATTCACCACTGCCATGGCTACCTGCCGGCTTCATCGACGAGGTCACCGAAAAGGTGGCTCGCCCCACGATTACGGAGATGGCTCGCTTGGGTGCGCCATTTGTTGGCCTGCTCTATTGCGGGCTCATCGTGACCGAGCGCGGTATTCGTGTTATTGAGTTCAACGCTCGCTTCGGTGACCCAGAAACCCAGGTGGTGCTTCGCCGCCTGATTACTCCGCTGGCTGGGCTACTTTATGGCGCGGCAACCGGCAACCTTGAAACCACCCCAGACCCGCAATTCATGAAGGATGTCGCGGTCACGGTCGTGCTTGCCAGCGAAGGCTACCCAGATAAATCGGCGCCAGATCGCAAGATTCACCACGTGGCAAAGGCAGCGGCGGTTGAGCATGTTGAAATCTGTCATGCGGCCACCGCGGTCGATCACGCTTCAAAAGACCACCTGATTGCAACTGGCGGGCGAGTGCTTAGCGTGGTTGCCATCGGCAGCAGTTTTGAGCACGCTAGGCGCCATGCCTATGAGTCCATCGGAATGATTGAGCTCGAGGGTTCGCACTACCGAAAAGATATCGCTGCGAAGGTGGCCCAGTAATGGCAAGAGAGCTTGCCGGGTGGCATCACATTTACAGCGGTAAGGTGCGTGACCTTTACGAACCGAATGACGAGAACTTCGACGATCTGATTTTGATTGTTGCCTCTGACCGCATCAGCGCGTTCGACCATGTGCTCGAACCAACCATCAACCAAAAGGGTGTCTACCTAACCGAGTTGACCAACTGGTGGTTCGAGCAACTTGGTGTTCCGAACCATGTTTCAAACGAACTACCTGTGCCAAACAGCGTGTTTGGCCGCGGAACTGTTGCCAAGAAACTCGAGATGTTTCCGATTGAGTGCGTTGTGCGCGGCTATTTGGCCGGCTCTGGTTTCAAAGAATATCAAGAGCAGGGAACGGTTTGCGGCATTCCACTACCGCCGGGCTTAAACCTTGGCGACAAACTGCCAGAGCCAATTTTCACCCCGGCCTATAAGGCACCGCAGGGTGAGCACGACGAAAATATCAGTTTTGAAAAAGCGGCCGAGCTGGTGGGCTTCGAGAATGCCGTGAGTTTGCGTGACTTCTCGCTGCACATTTACAACAAGGCTGCCGAACTTGCCGAGCGCGCCGGATTGATTTTGGCAGACACCAAGTTTGAGTTCGGTGTTGATCACGACACGGGGTTACTTACCCTTGCCGACGAGGTTCTCACCCCAGACTCAAGTCGCTATTGGTCGGCTGCTGCTTGGGCGCGCGGGGAACGCAAAGATAGTTTCGACAAGCAGATTGTGCGCGACTGGTTGGCTGCCAACTGGAATCCAAACTCTGACACCGCGCCACCTCGGCTGCCAACCGAGATTGTGACCCAAACGCTGGCCCGCTACGCCGAACTGGTTGAGCGCCTCACCAGTCTGACGCGATTAAACTAGAAGGGTTCGAGAGGAAGTTTTTGTGCCAAAAATTATTGTTGAGGTAATGCCAAAGGCCGACCTGCTCGACCCACCGGGCAAGGCAGTTGCCAACGCTCTTCACCGCCAGGGCCACAGCCGCATTGAAAATGTGCGCATTGGCAAGCGAATTGAACTTCACTACAAAGACACCCCAACCCAATCCGACCTGGATGCCGCTGCCAAGATTGCAGAAGACTTTCTTTCAAACGGTGTAATCGAAGACGTTGTGAAGATCTGGGTTGAGGCCTAATGGCCACCAAAATTGGCGTAGTTACTTTTCCCGGCACCCTTGACGATCGCGACGCAGCGCGCGCCGTAAAACTTGCCGGTGCCGAGCCGGTGGCGCTCTGGCATGCCGACTCAAACCTGCACGAGGTTGACGCCGTGGTGCTTCCTGGCGGCTTTTCTTATGGCGATTACCTGCGCTGCGGCGCCATTGCGGCTCAGGCCCCAGTTGTAAAAGAGATTGTGCGCCAAGCCAGCCTCGGCCTGCCGGTGCTTGGAATCTGCAATGGCTTTCAGGTGCTGGTTGAAGCGCACCTGCTGCCTGGCGGCCTGATTCGCAATGAACGCCAGCACTTTATTTGCCGCGACCAAAAGCTTCGCGTTGAGAACAACCAAACCGCCTGGACAAACCAGTTTGCCGTTGGCGATGTCATCACCATTCCGTTGAAAAACGGCGAGGGCGGCTACATTGCCGACCAAGAAACTTTGGCTCGCCTCGAGGGTGAAAACCTGATTACCTTTCGCTATGTTGACGTGAACCCAAACGGTTCCATGAACGACATCGCCGGTTTGCGTAACCAACAGGGCAACGTGGTTGGGCTCATGCCACACCCAGAGCACGCCGTTGAGCCGGGTTTCGGCCCAGACACCAGCACCGCCATGCGCTCGGGCATCGACGGTCTCAAGTTTTTCAGTTCGGCGATTGCCGCACTGGTTTCGGCATAAGGAACCTAATGGCAAAGCAAATCGCCACAGTAGACACCACGAAGAACGCCAAGAAAACGCCAGAGCGCGAACAGCCTTGGAAAGAACTCGGTCTGAAGCGCGACGAGTACGACCGCATCCGTGAAATTTTGGGTCGTCGCCCAACCAGCAGCGAACTTGCCATGTATTCAGTGATGTGGAGCGAGCACTGCTCTTACAAATCTTCGAAGATTTACCTTCGCCAGTTCGGCGAGAAGGTGACCCCAGAAATGAAAACCAACCTCATGGTTGGCATGGG
>CANFOX010000066.1 GCA_947448845.1 Microbacteriaceae bacterium
CCGGTGCTACTGCAACGCTGGGAAGCGGCATTCGAAGACCTTAGCCTGTTTCGATTTACCCCAACCGTGATTCACGGGGCCATTGATGGCGAGTCGATCATGGCCCTCGACAACAGCATCACGGGCTTCATGGGATGGAGCAATCTGAAGATTGCCGACCCAGCAGAAGATCTAGCCTGGGTTGCAGGCAGTGCCAATGAAGAAGCCGCCTACAACGTATTTTTGGCTTACCAAGCTGCCCGCCCAAGCGCCGACGAAAAGATTCGCATTCGCGCCAAACTTTACAGCGAATTTGATCTAGCTAGATGGTTGCTTCACTGCATGAAGCTAAAAGACGATGCCCTCGTTGAAGAAGCGGCACAAATGCTCGAAGACCTTGCGAGCGAGGTTGAGCAAGGGCTGCGCGGAATGCTAACCACCGCTGACTATTCAAGCGTGGCAGCCACCAGCGCAACCAACGTTCCAGAAGCTGATGAGATCATTTCTGAGTTTGATGATGAACCAATTTTCGGAACTGTTGAAACCCAATTAATCGAAATAATCGAAGAGCCGACGCCTGAGGTCGATGCTGGTTTTGAGCGCTTTGTGCAACCTGCCGCGAGTGAGCCACCCTCAACCGAGCAGCTTCCGGTTTATGAGGCCACCATCGATGACACCGATGACGAGCCTTACTACTATGCCGAAACCGCCGAAATTATTGTCACCAAGAAACCAGACGATCGCCTGTTTTAGGCTGGTTCCACCCGAGCCAGCACGGCTTGCCAAAGTTCAATAATTTCTTTCTCTGACTTCACCTTTGGGCTAATCACCAAATTGTCTGTCACAAAAAACAGGCAGGTTGTGATTGTTTCAGGGTCGATATTTAGGTATTTCGAATAAGCCAATCGATAAAGAGCCAGTTGCAGCGCCTTGGCTTCCTCTTGGGCTTTGTCTTTGGGTGGTGCGCCGGTCTTCCAGTCGACAATTTCGAAACCAGCTTCCGTCTTGTAGACGGCATCCAGTTTGCAAATAAAGGTGTTTGTGCCAATCGACACCTGAATTTCGATTTCAACGTCAACCGGAGTCTGACCAGCCCACTTCGAATTTGCAAACGTTTGCTGAAGTGCGCGAATGTCTAGCGTTGCAACTTCTTCTAGGTCGTCGCTTTCGAGCGAATCGATGTCAATAATCGCTCCGCGCCCAAACTGCGCCTCTAGCCACCCATGAAATTCTGTTCCAGTCAAAGATTGCTGATAAGGCTTCTCTGGCATTGGGCGAAGGGCGGTTTGAACAGTTTTTTCGAAGTCAAAAATGTATTTGTGAAAGTTCGATGCCGGAATGCGAACCGGAAGCTCAACCTTGGCAACGTTTTCAATGCGCTGCTGCTCTTCTATAAGCAGAAGTTCTATGCTCTTTTGAAGCTCGTGTTCGGTTATTGGTAAGGCTTTAGCTGTTGAAACTTCGGCGGCACGTTGCTTGAAAATAGCGGCGTGCTCTTCGCCGAACGGCTTCAGCGGCCAGTTCACCACCCAGGCGCTCGAATCTATTGGTTGCTCTTCGTGAACCGAGCCTGCCTCAAACTTGTTGGCGGTTTCGGCACTAATGAGCCCGAGGCGATGCATGGTGTTCGCCATGCTCATGAAATATTCATTTGGGGCAGCGGCTTTCTTTACCCCTGGTTTCCAGTAGGAACCCGAAATGAATAGCTCATTCTCAGGGCGAGTAACCGCAACATACATAACTCGCCGAGTTTCTCGTTCGAGGTGAACTTTCATCTCTTCTTGAAACGCCTTTTGGGCATCGCCGAAATCTTTTTGAATCGAGAGCCCGCTGGTGGTTAGTTGTGGCAATGAAGCGGCATCTCCGCGAAGCTGATGTGGTAACTTTCCTGCCGAGATCCAGCCAAGGGTTGATTCCTGGTTGCTCGCTCGAAGCTCTGGAATGGCAACGTAGTTCCACTCAAGCCCCTTGGCAGCGTGAATGGTTAGTAACTGCACAACACCTTGGCGCTTGGTCACATCGGCTACTTCAATGCGCTCTTTCACTGCTAGGTAGTCGAGCCATTCCACGAAATTTCCGAGTGTAGGTGACGAGTTGTTCGATGCGAACGCTGCAACCTTTTCAAAGAAGGCATTTAAGTTGGCCATGGGGGTTAGCTTCTTAGGGTTTGCCTGAACCTCAATGTCGAGCCAAAGTTCTTGCATCACCAAGTGAGTGAACTCAACCAAAGGTAAGCCAACCTGGCGGCGAAGCCTGCGCAGAAGTTGGGCTGCATCTCGCATGCGCTCGAAGCCAATGTCTGAGATTTGCCCACGAGGTGCCTTGCTTTCATCTGCGAGATAATCGAGGGCATCAACGATTGACGTGGCGTCTTCCGGCGAATAAACCTGATCTTCGCTGGAAACTGGCGAGATTAATCGGTCAAGCCCGCGAGCGTATTGGTTCAGTGCGCCAATGTCTTTGGCACCAATTCGCCACCTTGGGCCCGCCAGTAATCGAATCAGTGCGCTTCCACTGTTTGGCGTATGAATTACTTTTAGAGCAGAAATTAGGTCGAGAACTTCGGGTGTTTCAAGCAACCCACCCAAACCAAAGGCGTCTGCCGGAATGCCCTGAGCTTCAATGGCATCTCGAAAAATGCTCATGTGGGTTCGGCTTCTAAGCAGCACGGCTGCGCTTGGCGCTTGGCTCGATTGATCGAACTTTTGCTTGAACCACGCGGCAACGGCTTCTGCCTCTTGGTGCACCGTTTCATAAAAATCAATATGGATGTTTCCAGCTGCAGCGTTCGGCTTAGGTTGCAAAGTTGCAACCTGAAGCGCCTCGTCGTTCACAGGCCTAACCAGATATGCCGGTTGAGCAGCCAGTGGCCTAGCCAAATCGTTGGCCAGTTCAAGCACATTGCTTGGATTTCGCCAACTGGTTTGAAGCATAAACTGGCGAACTTTTCCTTCGGTTTCGCCGAAGCCAGCGCCGAAGTCGGTGCCGAAGCTCAGCAGGTTACTGGCACTGGCACCTCGCCATCCGTAAATTGATTGGTTTGGGTCACCTACGGCAAGAACCGAGTGGTTACCAAACAGACCTTGAAGCAGCCTGGTTTGCAAAAACGAAGTGTCTTGATATTCATCGAGAAGCACGTGCGTGAATCGTTGGCGCTGCTCGGCAACTACGATTTCGGCATGTTTTTCGACCGCATCGCAGGCATAAGCAATTTGGTCGGCGTAGTCTACGTAACCCTCTTCAACCTTTTTGGTTTGGTATAGCTTTGCCAGTTCGGCCAACAGTGGAGTTTGCTTTACCGTGTTCGTGAACTTGGATATGTAGCCGAATTTTGTGGATGCCGGGCCACCCACTTTTTGTGGCAACTCATTGACTGATTCAACAAATCCGTTAATCTCTGAAACAACCTGATCTGCTGAAATTCGGTTTTCAATCATTTGCTGGTTAAGTTCAATAACGAGTTCAACCAGTTTCTCGTAACTTTGATCTTGCTCGGAAAGCTCGATTTCGAAAGCATCGGCATGTTCTCGCAAGATGCGCTTCACCATTTGAAACGCCCCGGCCTCGGTGAGCAAGGTCGATTCCGACTCGAGGCCGATTAAGAGTGAATATTCACGAAACAGGTTGTTGGCGAAAGCATTGTAAGTTGCCACGGTTGGCGAACTTGATTCAAGGTCGGTTGGCCATAGTTCGGTTTCGGCCAACTGTTGCAGGCGTTTGTGGATGCGTTTACTAAGTTCACCTGCCGCCTTTCGAGTGAAGGTGAGGCCAAGAATCTGGTCTGGTCTGGCATATTCATTGGCCACCAGCCAGAGCACTCGAACTGACATGAGCTCGGTTTTGCCAGACCCGGCACCAGCCACCACGAGCGATGGTTGCGGGCCTTCAGGTGCCTCAATGGCGGCTATCTGTTCGGGCGTCAACTTGTCGCCGGGCTTTATTAAATCGTAAATCTGCTGCGGTGAAACCTTGTGCTTACTCGACATAGGTAACCGCCTCTACTATGTGCAACTTGCAAGGAGAGTAGGTAAACCGGGCCGTGCAGTGTTCACCGATTTGGGCTACGAAAAAGTTCTTAGCCATGCCTTTAGCCGCTTTGTTGATGGTTTCAATAATTTGTGATTTCAATTCGGTGTTCTCGGTGAAAGATTGTTGCGACGGGGTTTCTGGCTTTTCGCCGCCAACAACAACAAGCTTTGCGCCGTCGGCCAGAGCAGCCGTAAGGGGAATCTTTAGATCTTCAGGCTTTAGTGAATCATTAGCCACGGCAAGTTGATAGGTAAGCAACTGAACGTTTTTCTCAACATCTGGTTTTGAAGGTGCCTTTTTAGAGGTTTTGAGGTCAACCACCAACACCTTGCCTTCTGCAGTTTCTTCAATGCGGTCGATACGACCAGCGATTATTGCATCGCCCTGCTCAAAGTTGAATGCAACTTCAGAGCCAAGCACTTTACCGCCAGCAGCGTCGAAGCCGGTGAGATATTCCGCCAGGTTTTGAATCATGTTGCGCGCCTTGCGTTGGGCAAATTGGTTCATCCAGTCGGCTTCAAACCGCAGCGAGTGCCAGCGTTTATCAACCTCGGCTTGAAGTGCCTTTTCGGTAATTGCCTCACTGTTTTCTAGAGCAGCGTGCAAAATGGTTCCCAATCCAGCTTCAAAGCCGGTGTCGTCGCCGCCGTGGTTATTGATAAACCAGTGCAGCGGGCAGTCTATGAATCTTTGAAGTTGCGATGGGCTAATTCGTATCTGCTCGGTGAGTTCGCCCTCTTCGTAAAACAAAGCCTCATCGGTAGATGGCTGCAAAATTCCCATCCATTGCTCTGGGCTAGCGCCTGGAACCCCGGAGAGAGCCAACTGAGCCAGCGCGGCAACGTTTTGTTTTTGGTCGTCGAATGGTGCCAGATTAACCTCAGAAACCAGAGCTCGACGCAGCTTTCCGGTTAGCACACGAAGTGACCGCTGCCCCATTGGCATTTCGCGTAGCGGCGGCAGGCCTCCAAGAACCATTTCAAAAAACTTGGATGCCGTGTCGTTTTCACCCTCGGTAACCGTGGCGATCAAGTGCTCGGTGGCTGCGCCAACCGTCTTGTAAAACATGCGAAGTTCACTAGCTAGTTCATCGGCGGTTTCGGTTTCAATCGGTAGGTTTCTTGCCAACTGGTCGAGTGCCCGTGCGCCGAGGAGTGTTGAGCGGGGCCTAGGGTTTGGCCAAATGCCATCGATTAGACCAGGGGTGACAATAACTTTGAACTGCTGGCCAATTAGCCCGGCCGGGGTTAGCAAAAGCACGCGATCTATGGCTCTGGCATCTTTCAACAGAGTGTCTTCTGGCAAACCGAGGGCAAGTTGTTTTTCTATGAACTCTTTTGCTGGGGAACCTGGGTGACGTTCGGCAAAACGCTTCGCCACAGCAAACAGTGCTGAAATTGCATCTAGGTTGCGGTTCGCTTGCGCGCCGGTTTGAGTGTGTTTTGAACTCTCTGAGAACCAATCGATCGCAACCTGGCTACCCTCATAAATTTGCCAAAGTAGTTGCTCGACGCCCAACGCACCCTCGG
This sequence comes from Microbacteriaceae bacterium, assembly GCA_947448845.1. Taxonomy (GTDB): domain Bacteria; phylum Actinomycetota; class Actinomycetes; order Actinomycetales; family Microbacteriaceae; genus Rhodoluna. The sequence goes on from CANFOX010000066.1 coordinate 5,538, forward strand.
AATATTCGGCACGCAGCCGGTGCAACTTTTCTAAGAATTTGCGAACCGAAATGAGTTCGCGACTCTTTTGCTCGGCAAAGGCAGCTGGTTTATTGAACAGCTCAACAATAAGTTCATCGCTGTTTCTTGGGTCTTGAGAGTCTTTTTGACCATAGCGAAGCGTTCGGCGAAGTCGTCGAAGTTCTAAGTTATTCAAACCGAGAAACGCATTTTGAAGCATTTCAATTGCGGTGGTCAGGTCGATTTCGCCTGGTTCAACTACTGCCTTTGCCACTCGAAGTAGCGAACGCGAACCAAATTCATCGCGCAGCGGTGACTGAGCACCCCCAACTCGTGCCGGCACCTGATGGTTTGAAAGCGTGAGTTCGAGTTCGTCAAGTAGCCGACGAGACCTTGCCACCACCGCCATGTCTTTCCACTCAACGCCATGCTCAAGGTGGTAGTAGCGCATGCGATCTGCGACCCAAGAAACCTCAGTTGCCGAACTTGTGAAAGACGCAGTTTCAATAACTCGAGAAACTTCTGATTCATGGGTTTCCGACTCAAAAGACCAGTCGGGTTTGGCTAATTTTATGTAACGGTGACGCCCCGCTAGGTCTGGTGAAACTTTTTCTGAAATGGATGCCAAAACGTGGCCAAGAAGCGGCGGCTTGGCGTCAACTCGGGTTTCGAGAAAGAGCGCCGGAGCCGAGCTGACTGAGCCACGTTGAGCTCGAACTTCGTTTACCAGATTGGTCATTGCCTTGGAATCGGAAGCCCTAAACCCGAGCGTGCTGGCATCTGGGTCACCAAATAGCAACAAGCCACAGGTTTGCCCAACCACCGAGCGCAGTAACCGACTGGCCCCCGGCGTTAGTTCTTGGGCGTCGTCAACCAGAACTCGGGTTGGCCTCGCAAGATTCTCTGGCCAAAAGCCTTCGTCGAGTAGGTCGGCGGC
>CANFOX010000067.1 GCA_947448845.1 Microbacteriaceae bacterium
ACATTCCGAACACCTATGTTGACAGCGAACGACTTCGCCTAGAGGCTTACCACAAGCTTTCGGCGGCATCCGGTGAATCTAGCACGGTAACGCAGTTGCAAGGCATTTTGGATGAACTTCAAGATCGTTATGGCACAGCGCCGCAATCGGTGTTGAACCTGATAGAGATCACGGCGCTTCGTCAGGCCGCCAACCGGCTTGGCCTGAAAGACGTGAATGCGCTGGGCGGGCTCTATGTGAAGCTGCAACCGGTTGAACTCACAGAGTCGCAGCAGGTTGCCATGAGTCACACATTCCCCGGCGCCAAGTATCTGCTGACCGCGCAGGCCTTGCAGCTGCCAACCCCCAAGGGTGCCGATGGTCAACCCCTGCGCGACCTCGAGCTAATCCAGTGGGTTCGCTCAACTTTCGAAAGCATTCCTGCCAAACTTGAGCAATGACCGAACTTGACCAACTGATTGCCACCGCCCACACCCTTAGAGCGCCGGGTGGTTGCCCATGGGATGCCGAGCAGACCCACACCTCGCTGGTTCAATACCTGCTCGAAGAAACCTACGAGCTAATCGACGCGATTGAGTCTGGCAATCGCGAAGAAGTAATCGAAGAACTTGGCGATGTGCTTTACCAGGTTGTTTTTCACAGCGACCTTGCCCAGAGCGGCAGTCTTGGCGAGCCATTCGACATTCAAGATGTCGCCAGAGTGTCAGGTGAAAAGATGCGGGGGCGTCATCCGCACGTCTTTGGCAGCCCAGAAGAACTCGAGAAGTACGCCGCTAAAACCGGTGACGAAGTAATGCTCAACTGGGATGCCCACAAGCAAAAAGAGAAGCCGCACCGTCAATCGGTGCTCGATGGAATTCCTCAGGCTTTGCCGGCGCTCGCGTTGGCAAACAAGGTGATCGGCAAGGCAGAGAAGATAGGTCTGCTCGACCCCAAAGCGGAAGCCGCTGTACCTCTCGAAAACGAAGCGGCCCTCGGCAAGCTTTTGTTGGCAATCGTTTCTAGCGCTCGTGCCTCAGGTTTAGACCCAGAGAGGTCATTACGCGAGGCCACTCGCGAACTTCAGGTTGAAATTCGTGCCGCCGAACTCGACGACGACCTCGATGCCGGGGTTATTGGAAGCTTTTAGTAGAGCTACCTGCCCTCGTAGCCCCCACCTTCGTAACCTTCCGGGCCGGAACGAAAGTTGCCTTCGTCTTCGCCGGATACCATTTCCCCCGAACCAAAGCTCTGATTCCCTTGTTTATCTTGCTGGCTTGACTCGTCTTCTTTGAAGCCGAGCAGCCACATCCAGAATTTGTAGAACATATCTACCCCCAGCCATGAATGTTAGAAACTGCCACCGACATTCACAGTTTTTGCTGGGCTCACTCAAAGGGTTTTCACAGACTCGAGTCGTAATTTGTTATTCACAAAGCGGTTCTCTCTTTCTTTCTGCTTTGTGATTGATACTCCTGTTTGTGTGTGCGTAAAAGCCCCGAGGCAATCTATCGGCCTCGGGGCTCACGCATTTTCGGGGTGGGGCATGCGAGAATTGCCAAATGGCAAAAGATGTAAACGCACCGCGCGGAATGCGCGACTTTTTGCCAACCGACAAAGCTAAGCGTGAGGCCGTACTTGGCCAAATTCGAACCACCTATCGTTCGCTTGGATTCCAAGAGATTGAAGCGCCAGCCCTTGAAAACCTTGAGCGACTCACCTCTGGCCAGGGTGGCGACAACGAGAAGCTTGCCTACCGCGTTATGAAGCGTGGTGCTGAGTTAGATTCGGCACTTGAACAATTGGGTGAAGCAGGTTCGGTTGACGACCTCGCCGACCTTGGTCTTCGCTATGACCTCACAGTGCCGCTGACTCGCTACTACGCGACAAATCACGCGAAACTTCCAACCGTGTTCAAAGCCATTCAAACCGGCCCGGTTTGGCGAGCTGAGCGCCCGCAAAAAGGTCGCTACCGCCAGTTCAACCAGTGCGACATCGACATCATTGGCGACTCGTCGTTGCTCGCCGAAATTGAGCTATTGAATGCCAGCCTCGATGCGCTTCTGGCGATTGGCTTGGGTGAAGCTGTCATCCGCGTGAATCACCGCGAACTTTTGATTCGTTTGCTCGAAGAACTTGGCGTGCCGGGTGATGGCCACGGTTCAGCCATGATCATCATCGACAAGCTAGACAAAATCGAAGCGGATGGCGTGACCACCGAACTGCGGGAACGATTCGGTGATGCGGTTGCCGATAAGGCTGGCGCGTGGCTTTCAAGTGTTGGCAAGGGGCTGCAAGTGCCGGCCGAACTTCAACCGATTTTTGATGCTGTTTTGGCGCGCCACCCTGGCAAGCTTCGTTTTGACCCAACTCTGGTTCGCGGCATGGGCTATTACACCGGGCCAATTTTTGAGATCGAGCACCCCGAATCTGGTTCGTCGATTGGCGGTGGTGGCCGTTACGACGGCATGGTGGGCAAGTGGTTGGCTACCGATGTGCCAGCGGTTGGCATTTCGATTGGCTTCGAGCGCGCTATCGAGTTGATTGCCGTTGCAGCCGAAGCCCAAAGCCATTCGGTGGTTTTGGTGCTCGACGATGCCAGCTCGCAAGTAATTTCAAAAGCTCTCGAACTACAGGCTCTACTTATTGCCGGCGGTTCGCTGGTTCGCCTTGAAATTCGCCCCAAGAAACTGAACAACCTACTCGATTCCATGAAAGAGCAGGGTTTCGGCAATTTCGCGATTGTTGATTCCCAAAGCACTATTTCTTCACTCGAGATCAAGCCAATCGGGTAGTGCCTTTACTAAACTTAGAAGCACAATCACAACGAAGTTTTTGGCGCCAAATTGGCGCAGCATCCATTCATAAAAATTATTAGAGGAGACTCCCTTGTCGATTATTGATGCCGTAGGCGCCCGCGAGATTCTAGATTCTCGTGGAAACCCCACCGTTGAGGTTGAAGTTTTGCTAGAAGACGGTTCGTTTGGTCGTGCCGCAGTTCCGTCAGGCGCATCGACTGGTGCTTTTGAGGCTCATGAGTCACGCGATGGCGATAAGGGTCGTTACCTTGGCAAAGGTGTGCTTGGCGCAGTCGAGGCCGTGATCACCAAGATTGGTGACGAAGAAAACGGCATTGTTGACTTCGATGCGCTCGACCAGCGCCTGGTTGACGCTCAGCTAATCAAGCTCGACGGCACCTCAAACAAGGCAAACCTCGGCGCTAACGCAATCTTGGGTGTTTCGCTTGCCACCGCCCGCGCGGCTGCCGAATCAACAGGTCAACCGCTTTACCGCTACCTGGGTGGCCCAAACGCTTATGTCTTGCCAGTTCCGCTTATGAACATCATCAACGGTGGCGCTCACGCCGACACCGGTGTTGACATTCAAGAGTTCATGATCGTTCCGCTCGGTGCCGAAACCTTCAGCGAGGCGCTGCGCTGGGGCGTTGAGGTTTACCACGCGCTCAAGGGCATTTTGCACTCAAAGGGTCTTGCCACTGGCCTTGGCGACGAAGGTGGCTTTGCGCCTGAGCTTCCAACCAACGCGGCGGCACTTGAGATTATTGGCGAGGCAGTTGCAAAAGCCGGCTACACCCTGGGCAAAGACATTGCACTTGCTCTAGACGTAGCATCAACCGAGTTCTACAGCGAATCAACCGGAAAGTACACCTTCGAGGGCAAAGAGCGTTCAAGCGATGAAATGATCGCCTACTACGCCGACCTGGTAGCAAGGTTCCCGCTGGTTTCCATTGAAGACCCGCTAGCTGAAGACGACTGGGCTGGCTGGAGCAAGATCACCGCTGAGCTGGGTGCCAAGGTTCAGCTGGTTGGAGACGACCTGTATGTAACCAACCCGGCTCGCCTGCAAAAGGGAATCGACGAGAAAGCCGGAAACGCCATTTTGGTGAAGGTGAACCAAATCGGAACCCTTACCGAAACCCTAGATGCGGTTTCATTGGCGCAGACCCACGGCATGAAGGCAATCATTTCGCACCGTTCGGGCGAAACCGAAGACACCTTCATTGCCGACCTAGCCGTTGCCACCAACGCCGGTCAAATCAAGACTGGTGCACCGGCTCGTTCAGAGCGCGTGGCTAAATACAACCAGCTGCTCAGAATCGAAGAAGAGCTTCAAGATGCCGCAAAGTACGCTGGTCGCGACGCTTTCCCTCGTTACAAGGCTTAGTTAGTTCTCAAAATGGCCGCCCCTAGAAAACGCGTAGTCGATACGTCAGACTGGGGGCGTTCCATTCGCGACAAGGCCGTGCCAATTGCAATTTTTGGCGTGCTGGTTTTTGGTGCATTTTCATTGGCGCAACCACTGCAGGTTTGGTTTCAACAGCGCCAGGCTATTGCCGATTTGCAGGCCGGTTTACAGCAGGCAAAAGACAACGTAAAGAAGATGCAGGTTGAACGATTGCGCTGGGAAGACCCGGTTTACATTCGCGCCCAAGCTCGCGACCGGCTCTACTACGTAATGCCCGGCGAAGTTAGTTATTTGGTGATGGATGCCGCTGGAGTTAGCCAATCGGATGTTTCTGGAACGCTTGGCGCCAAGTTGGCTGAACGCAAAAACACTGCCGAATTCTCGCAATCAATTTTGCAAACTAAAAACAACTGGATGGACAACGTGCTGGAATCGGTGGTTCGCTCTGGCATCGAAGAACCCTCGAAGGCCAAAAAATAATGCCGCTTTCTGAGGTAACAGAAGCCGATATCGCTGAGGTTTCAAAACAACTTGGCCGCCCGGCGCGCGACATTGTTGCGGTTGCCGCGCGCTGCGTTTGCGGCAAGCCAACCGTGGTTCAAACCGCGCCGAGGTTGGGCGATGGCACCCCGTTTCCGACCACATACTATTTGACCCACCGAAGTGCTACGGCAGCGGTCTCGGCACTCGAGGCTGCTGGCCTGATGGCTGAATATCAACAGCGGTTGGCAGACGACCCCGAGTTTGCCGCGCAATACCTATCGGCCCATCAGGCTTACATCGCCGACCGCGACAAAATCGGCGGCGAGCAGGTTGCCGAAATTGCCGGAATCTCGGCCGGGGGAATGCCTACTCGCGTGAAATGTTTGCACGCTCTAGTTGGCCACGCCCTCGCCGCCGGCCCAGGCGTCAACCCGGTCGGCGATTTGGCCCTGGCTGCCTGCAGTTGGAGCCCGAAAATCTGCACCTGCAAAAACTTTGTATGAACAAACCGAACCCACTGAAGGTAGTAAATTAGAGCCCATGTCTGAAATCAATAAGCCAAAGCAAATTCTCGTCGTTGGTGGCGGTTACGCCGGTTTTTACACCGCCAAGAAGCTAGAGAAATACCTTCGCAATGGCGAAGCCGAGGTCACCCTGGTAGATCCACTGCCATACATGACCTACCAGCCATTTCTTCCTGAGGTTGCTGCCGGCTCGATTGAAGATCGTCACGCCATTGTTTCGCTGCGCCGTCACCTAAAGAAGACCAACGTCATTATTGGCAAGGTCAGCAAGGTTGACCACGCCAAGCGCACCGCAACAATTGAGCCAGATGGTGCCAAGAACTACACCGTGAAATACGATGAAATCGTGGTCACCGCAGGTGCCGTTTCCCGCACTTTTCCAATTCCTGGTGTGGCAGATGTTTGCATCGGCATCAAGACCATCGAAGAGGCCATCGAAATTCGCAACCGCGTTCACGGCAACTTCGATAAGGCAGCCAACCTGCCTGCCGGCCCAGAGCGCGACCGTCTGCTCACCTTCGTGGTTATCGGTGGCGGTTTCGCCGGTATCGAAACCTTTGCCGAGCTTCGCTCATTGGCAACCTACCTGCTTCGCTACTACCCGCAAATTGGTTTCGACGACGTCAAGTTCCACCTAATTGAGGCAATGGGCCGCATCATGCCTGAGGTTTCGCTAGAAACCAGCCACTGGGTGCTCAAGAACCTCGATGCCCGTGGTGCCAAAGTGCACCTTGAGACGCAGCTGCAGTCTGCTGTTGGCGGCAACATCGAGCTTTCAACTGGTGAGAAGTTCGCATCCGATCTAATTGTTTGGACAGCCGGTGTTATGGCTAACCCAGTGGTTAGAAACACCGACCTACCTTTGGATGACCGCGGTCGAGTAACTGCAAAGGCCAACCTGCGGGTTGTGAACGGCGAAGAAATCGTTGAAAACGCTTGGACAGCCGGCGATGTTTCCGCTGTGCCAGACCTTTCAGGCTTCGGCGTTGGCGGTTTCTGTGTTCCTAACGCTCAGCACGCTGTTCGTCAGGGCAAACTGCTTTCGCGCAACATTGTTGCCTCATTTCGCGGTGAAGGTGTAAAAGATTACTTTCACAAGCCGTTAGGTGCCGTTGCCGGCCTTGGTGTTGGCGTTGGTGTTTATCAGTGGAAGGGCCTTGCAATCAAGGGCTTCCCAGCCTGGGTAATGCACCGCGGCTACCACGGACTTGCCATTCCAATGTGGGAGCGCAAGTTCCGCGTTGCAGCCGGCTGGTTCTGGAACTGGGTGCTAAAGCGC
>CANFOX010000068.1 GCA_947448845.1 Microbacteriaceae bacterium
AGCCGAAACGAAGACATCGGCCGCGGTTTCACCCAAGACCCGCTCAACTTTGTTGAGCCCGCGGTAAATGCCTTCGGTGCGTTGCAGGTGCTTCAGCTGATTCGCGTGCCAAGCCGAAACATTCGTAAAGACTTACCGCTATTGCTCATTGCCGGCAGCGACGACCCAATTGGCGGCGAGCGTGGCAACAAAATGCTTGCCAAGGCCTATCGCAGAGCTGGCGTAACCGATTTGCAAGTTGTGATTTACCATGGTGGTCGTCACGAAATGTTCAATGAAACCAATCAGGATGAAGTTTTGAAAGACCTGATTATTTGGCTTGGCGCCAATTTAGAAAAGGGGAACTAATGGGAAACGCTCAATGGCAGGTAATGATTCCAGGAGTCAGCACCGATGAAATCGACACTGAAACGCTTGCCCAGTGGGTTCAAGTTGGGTCGGTGAAGCCGAGCACCTTAGTGAAAGAGATCAGCACCGGCAACACCTATAGCGCCTCGCAGATTCCTGGTATTTTCTCTGACAAGTCTTACCTCACCGCGCTGCTGCTTTCGATTTTCGTTGGTGGTCTGGGTGTAGACCGTTTCTATGTTGGCCACGTTGGCCTCGGTGTTGCCAAGCTGCTCACGTTTGGGGGGCTCGGAGTTTGGGCCCTGGTTGACTTGATTCTCTTCGCAACCCGCTCTGTGAAAGATTCGCAGGGCCGCCCGCTGGCCTGAACAAATGTTCAAGAGACTTTCGGCAGCAAACTGGATTACTGTTGCATTTACTTTCTTGGTTCTTGTGAGCTGGGTTGTGAGTTTTGTAATGCACGCGGTGCTGGTCACGCGAAAAAGCGAAGCCAATCTAGTTCCCTATTTGGTTGATGTAATTACCATTCCCAAATACGTCATTATTTTGGATCTTGCCGCAGCCATTTGGTTTATGTTTGCCGGCAAGCGAAATCTCACTTATTGGCTGTTGCTGGTTTACCCGGTCTTGCTATTTGCCAACGGATTGTTTGGGTTGGGGAAGTGGTACCAAGAGGCGAACTACGCTAACCAATTTGAACTTCATCTTTTAGACCTTGCAGCCTTAGGTGTTTACGCGGGTTTTTTTATCTTGACCCCAATTTGTTTGCTCGGCTTAGCTCACGAACGGCGAAAAAAGCGCGAGCGCGCCAGCAACTAAATCGTGGGTTTGTTGAGGCCAAGTTTCTCTGAGAGTTTGGCAACATCTGGAATCTTGCATGCGGCAACCGCATCTTCGATTGGGTTCAGCAGCAAGTCTTGAGTTTCTGGGTGCTTTTCCATGTAACGCACCACGTAAGAACAGACCGGAACCACCTTCGCCGAACCTTTGGCCCGAACATCGTCTAGAGCCTCACGCATGAGTATGGCGGCAAGGTTTTTACCCTGCTGCGCCGGGTCAACCTCGGTGTGAACAAAATGGATTTCACCAGGTAGTTCGTTGTAATCGGCCAGACCCACCTGCTCGCCATCCAGATAGATTTCATAGCGGCGAAGTTCTTTGTTGTGCTTTACCTCGGTGCTCATGCTGTTAATCTCTTTCTGTGCCTGCAAAATCGAATGCCAAAAGTAATGACGTTTACTTTGCAGACAACCTCTCTGTTTTGAAGTCTATGCCCGATGAATCGGTGCAGTTGATTTACATTGACCCCCCGTTTAACACCGGTCGAAAACAAACTCGCGGCAAGTCGGTAACCACCAGAAGTGAAACCGGGTCGCGGCTTGGTTTCAAGGGGCAGCGCTATGACATCGTGCGCGAAACGGTGCTCAGTTACGACGACGAATTTGCCGATTACTGGCTGTTTCTTGAGCCGCGACTGATTGAAGCCTGGCGATTGCTTGCCAAAACCGGAACGCTCTACCTTCACCTTGATTACCGTGAAGCGCACTATGCCAAGGTTCTGCTCGATGGGTTGTTTGGGCGCGAGAACTTTTTGAACGAACTGATTTGGGCTTACGACTTTGGTGGCAAAGCCAAAAATCGATGGCCTGCCAAGCACGACACCATTTTGGTTTATGTGAAAGATGCCGACTCTTACTATTTCGATTCAAACGCGGTTGACCGTGAGCCTTACATGGCACCCGGCTTGGTGACCCCCGAGAAAGTTGCTCGCGGAAAACTGCCAACCGATGTTTGGTGGCACACCATTGTTTCGCCAACGGGCAACGAGAAGACCGGCTACCCGACCCAAAAGCCCATCGGCATTTTGCGACGAATTATTCAAGCGTCGAGTGCGCCAGGCGATTTGGTGCTCGACTTCTTTGCCGGGTCTGGCACCACCGGCGTGGTGGCCGCCTCGTTAGAACGCAGCTTTGTGCTGATAGATCAGAACCCAGAGGCTATTGGGGTTATGCGGGCTAGGTTCGCCGCCGCCGAAGTGCCGGTTCGGTTTCACGAATAAAACCGGCCACCAAAACGGCAAGCAGCGTGATGCCAATAAGCAGGCTGCTGGCAGCCATGGCCATGCCAAAGTTTTCTGTGCCAGGCCGCGACATTAGGCGGTAAAGCACGGTGGGCAATGTTTCTTGATCGCCAAAGACCAGCAGGCTGGCTGCCCCAAACTCGCCGATTGCACCAACGCTGGCAAAAACCACCGCGGTTGCCAATGACTGGCGAATTAGCGAAACTTCAACGCGCCACCACCTTTGCCAGGCGTTGGCACCGTCGAGCGAAGCCGCCTCGCTCAGTTCGCGGTCTACGCTTTGCAAGGCCGAGTGCACCATGCGAACTACCAACGGCAGCAATACCAGCGACTGGGCGAGTGGCACAGCCAGCCAGCTTTCTCGAAGCGGCAGCGGTGGCTGGCTAAAACCAACCAGGTAACCAAGCCCAAGCACCACGCTTGAAACCGCAAGTGGCGCAGTGAAGATTGCCTCAAGCCAGACATTGCCTCGACGCCAAAGCAGCCGGGCCACCAGGCACCCCAACCCAACGCTTAGAAACAAGGTGACCACAAGATTGCGCACCGAGTTACCCGCCGCTTGCATTAGTGAAACATTCAGCACATCGCGGGCCCCGAACCCGGCCAGGTTGGCATAGTTGGCGAAGCCACCGGTGAACGAGAGTGCAATAACGGCAATCATCGGAACAGCTAAGGCAGCCAGCGCTAAAGCCGTTGTCAAAACGCTGCACCAATCGCGGGTCGCAATTCGTGGCCGACTCACCCGCTCGGTGTTGGCGAGCTCAACCTGACCTCGACCAACTCGCAGGGCTACGGCAAAGGCGGCAAGCCCAACCATCAGCTGCACCAACGCCAGCGCACCGGTGCGACCGAGGTCGAGATATTGCTCGGCCGAAAAGTAAATCTCGGTTTCAATCGTGTGCACCATGCCCCCACCAAGAATCAACACCGTGCCAAAACTTGCCAGGCAATACAAAAATGTCAGCGAGGCGCTCGCGGCGATGGCTGATCGAAGCATGGGTAACTGCACCGACCAAAAAACTCGAAAGCGGTTGGCGCCATCTAGCCTCGCGGCTTCCAGCGGGGCGTCATCCATTGAAAACCAGGCAGCACCAATGGTTCGAACCGAAATGGCTATGTTGAAAAACACATGGGCGGCAATAATCCACGGAATGCTTCCGAACCCATCGCCAACCAACCGGCGCACCGCCGAGAAACCAATGGCCACCACTATCACCGGTAACACGAACGGCACGGTGAACAACCCGCGCAGCAGGCTGCGCCCAATGAAGGTTCGGCGATATAACAGGTGCGCTATTGGTATAGCTAAAACAACGGCAAGCAGCGTAGAAATGGCAGCCTGCCAAAGTGTGAACCAAATTGCCGAGGCGGCTGCCGCGTCAAGTGAAAACCGCCCGCCAGAAAGTGCAAGTACCGAAGTAACCGGCCAATAGAACAGCACCCCCATGAAGCCAAGGGGCACGACCCAAACCAGTTTTTTAGCCAAAGAGTTGCTTCCAGAAGGCAAACCAGGTTTTGCGCTGACCTATGGTCACAGTGGTTTCAATGGTTCGCTTGGCAGCCGGAGCAAACCTAGCCCAACTTGCCGGCAGCGCCACCGATTTCAATCGCGGGTAAACATACATTGACTCTGGCATGGCTTTTTGAAATGCCTGCTGGCCCATGAACTTCACCAAGGCCCGCCCACCAGCGGTGTTCTTCGCACCCAACAAAACACCGGCATATTCACTCTGTCTGAAACAAACATCGGTGAGCGCAGCGGTCTGGCTCTGGCCGTTGGCTCGAACCTCGTCGGCGGGCGAAGAAGAATAGCTAATCACGATTGGGTAAGGGCCTTTTCCGCTGGAACCCGAGAAGTCGGTGTAATAAGCGTCTTCCCATCCGGCATCAACTTTCAACCCGTTGGCTTTTAGCGCACGCCAGAAATTGAAAGCCGGGGTTTGTTTTTTGTCTCCAACGGTCAACGCAAAGAACGCCAACCCAGTTGACGAGGTGGTGATGTTCTCGGTGACGGTGAGGTTCTTATAGGCCGGTTTCACCAGATCGGTGTAACTCTGTGGCGCTGCCACTTTGTGGGTTGCAAACCATTCACGGTCATAATTCACGCACACATCGGCGAAGTCAAGTTTCTCGTAGCTGCCGGCAGTTTTGGCAAAACCTGGCGTGCCCAAGAATGTGTTGTCGACGCCGAAGTAGGCGTCAGCCACCGGTGCGTCTTTGGTGAGAATCAACTTGTTCGTGAGGGTTCCGGCGTCGCCGAACTTTGCGATGCGAAGTTTGAAGCCGCTCTGACGCTCGAACTGCTGCTGCAGTGCTTTGCTCATCACGAAGCTGTCGTGGGTGGCGAGGGTGACTGTGTGGTTCGCTGTGGTTTCGCTGGCGCATCCGGCGAGCAGCGCCACAGACGCGATTGTCGCGATGGTTGCTGCCAGGCGGCGCCAAGTTGATTTCTGCACTTGCGTGCCCTTTCGTTTAGAGGGCACGGGATGAGTTGCCTCCCTGCGCTGGCATTACCCAGATCAGGTTCGACGGTCGAAGACTACTTAGTCTTCCTCTCAGTCTGGTGAAACCAAACTCCCGTGTGTAACTTTTCTTTTGAATCTAGTGCATTGCTGCGGCGGCTTCAGCCTTTTCTTGAACTGCCGACTTCTTGCGAAGTTCAACTTCTTTCACGAACCAAGAAACCAAGAAGGCCAGCGCAATCACCACGAAGGCCAAGAAGAACACCGAAGTTGCTGATTCTGCAAAGGCCTGCTTGATTGGCTTGGCAAGTTCTGGGCTGATTTTGTTCAAGAAACTCGAGTCGCTTGAAATCATGTCGTTTAGCTTGGTGCCAGCCTGCTTGAACACAGCGTTTCGCGGGTCGGCCAATAGGGCAGGGTTCTTCATGATGGCGGCCTTGATGCCTTCACCAATTGCTGGGCCCTTGTTTCCAAGTTCGGTGAACAGAATCGAAAGGAACACGGCAACACCCAGGGTTCCACCCATCTGCCTAAAGAAGGTTGAAGATGAAGTGGCAACACCAATGTCTTTTGAAGGCACCGAGTTCTGGGCAGCCAGGGTGAGGGTCTGCATTAGCTGACCCAGGCCTAGACCCATGAATACCATGCCGATTGAGATCTGCCAGATTTGCCAGTCGTATTGCAACTGAGCCATGTATAGGTAGGCGGCGGTCATCATTGCGGTTCCGCTAATCATGAACCACTTGTATTTACCAGTCTTGCTGGTGATTTGACCCGATGCAATTGAGGCGGTCATCATTCCGGCAACCATTGGAAGCATCAAGAAACCGGCTTGAGTTGGATTAGCACCGTAAACAATTTGAAGAATCAGCGGAATGGTCATCATTCCACCGAACATGCCAACACCAACGATTACACCCAAGATGGTGCTCATGGTGAAGGTGCCTGACTTGAATAGGGCAAGCGGTAACAAGGCGTCGTGCTTCATTACGCGCTCAACCAAAATGAAGGCAATGATTCCGGCGGCACCGGTGATGTACATGGCCCAAGAGTTAGCCGAGTTCCAGCCCCAGTTTCTACCCTGCTCGGCAACAATCAACAGCGGAACCACACCAATGATGATGGTGGCGGCACCGGCCCAGTCGATGCGGGCTTTGTTGGCGTGGTGAGGAATGTGCAAGAAAGCAAGAACCATCATCATGGCGGCGATACCGATTGGAATGTTAATCAAGAACACCCAGCGCCATCCCGAAAGCCAAAGAATCTGGTTGGCACCTGCGAACAAGCCACCAACTACCGGGCCAATAACCGAGGATGTTGCGAAGACCGCAAGGAACATACCCTGATAGCGAGCGCGCTCGCGAGGGGGCACGACATCCGCAAGAATCGCGATTGATAGTGAGAACAAGCCACCGGCACCGATGCCCTGAATGGCACGGAATGCGGCCAGTTGATACATGGTGTCGGCGAAACCACAGGCAACCGAACCAACCACGAACACCGCAATGGCAAAAATAAAGAGTCTGCGACGACCGAAGATGTCACCGAGTTTTCCGTAAATGGGA
>CANFOX010000069.1 GCA_947448845.1 Microbacteriaceae bacterium
GTTCGGCAAGAATGTTGGCCGCCGCTACCACCACCGTTTCGATGGTTTTTTGGCCGCGTTGCTGTTTGGCTTCGGGAAGCCCCTTGGTATTTTTTGAAGCCCGCATACTCAAAGTCTAGAAGACTTTGCTATTTTTTGGAAATGGGTTTGCGGGCGGCCTTTACTGCCGGCTTGCGGTCTTTTGCGTTAATAACCATCAGCAACACCACGGCTAGTAACATGCCCAAGAACTCGGCGATTATGGTCAGAGTCTGATCGGTGAAACTGTGGCCGGCGAAGATTAGCGCGAGGCTCACCGCTGGGTTTGCCTGAGCACCGGTTTGGGTGAAAGTGCCAGCGGCGAAAACCCAAAGGGCAACGGCCACCCAAATGATGTTGTCACGCTTGGTAATTACTAGCTGGGCGATGAGGGCAACTAAGCCAGCGGTGGCAAGCACTTCGCCGCCAAGTTGCGGAACCAGGTTTGCGGCAGACTGCCCGCCGTAGTGCAAGGTGCCGCCCCAGATCGCGATGCCTACCCAGGCCCCTGCGAGGCCGCCGAGTAACTGCGCGAGAATGTAGCCAAGAAGACCTTTGAGGTCTAGCGCCTTGGTTGAGTAAAAGTAAACCGAAACCACCGGATTGAAGTGCCCACCGCTAACCGGTCCGAAAAGCAAAATCATGAGCCCAAGTGCCAGCGCCAAACTGGCTTGACGCAGCGGGCTTCCTGCCGCGTTGGCACCAACAATGGCGGTTAGAAAAACTGTGGTGCCTAAGAATTCGACCAAAACTTTGCGGTTAAAAAATGACATGCGAATAACTCACTTTGCAAAACTCGGGGGCTGTTATGGCTTCAGCCTAACCGCAAGTTTTTCGAACACCATCAAAATCGCTAGAATAAAAGGATGTTCGGCAAGCCAGTTGCCAAAAATTTACAGTGAGGTTTCTTTGGGTTCAGTAATCAAGAAGCGCCGCAAGCGTATGTCAAAGAAGAAGCACCGCAAGCTGCTTCGCAAGACTCGCCATCAGCGTCGCAATAAGAAGTAGTTTGCTTCAGCAATAATCCCGCCAAAATCTTGGCGGGTTTTTTGTTTGAGGCTCTTACTTGGCGGCGCGCTTGAGATTCTTGGCTTTGTTCGCCTTCAGTTCACGGCGCTTGAAATCCAAAATGCGCCAGCCGGCTGCCTTGGCATGCACCAAAAGAGTCTTGTCTGGGTTGACCGCAACCGGTGTTCCAACGGCGGTTAGCATCGGCAGATCGTTGTGGCTATCGCTGTATGCATATGACCTTCGAAGGCTAATGTTTCGGTCTTTGGCTAGTCGTTTGACGGCTTTGCGTTTTGCCTTTCCGTGCAAAGCTTCGCCTTCGAGTTCACCGGTGAGAACTCCGTTTTCTCGAGCAATCAGTGTGCCGAGGCCACCGGTTAGGCCAAGACGATGGGCTATCACCTTCGCAATTTCGGCAGGTGCGGCTGTTACCAACCAAACCTCGCGGCCTTCGCGAATGTGTTTTTGCGCCAGGCGCACGGTTTCAGGCCAAAGTTTTGGGCTGATATAAACCTCATACACCTCATCGGTAAGGCTAGTTAGGCTTTCAACTTTGTGGCCGGCAACCAAAGCCAGTGCACGATCGCGAATCGATTGCAGGCTGGTGGCGGTTTCGCCGCGGGCAATGAATCGCATTTGATGCCAAGCGAAGTTCCAAAAATCTTGGCGGCTAAAAAACTTGCGCTTGAAAGCTGCTTTGCCAAACAAGAAGATGCTCGAACCGCGAAGCAAGGTGTTGTCTACATCGAAAAAAGCAGCCTCGATTTTGGGCGGTTTGGCAGCTTTGGTGGCAACCGAAAGGGTTGCAGAGCTGGCAGGTTTCGTAGGCACTGAACAAGTTTAGGGGCGAGAGCCTTAACCTTGTATCGTGCCAATCAACCTGACGCTGCTAACCAAACCTGGGTGTCACCTCTGTGACGATGCGCTGGTTGCGGTTGAAGCAACCGTGGCTGAGTTTCAGGCCGCAACTTCCACCGCATTAGTTTCTCTGGAAATCAAAAACATTCTGGATGACGCTGAACTGCAAAAGCGCTACGCCGAAGAGATTCCGGTGCTACTTATCAACAATCGGGTGCACAACTATTGGCGCATCGATCGAGAGAGACTTCGTGCCGCTCTCGATGATGCCGAACCAGAGGCCTAAGGCTCGAGGCGGTTCGGGCCACGGAACAGGTAGCCCACTTCGCGAATGTTTGGCTGGTGCAATAGCAACATCAAAACGCGAATTAGGCCCATTCCGAAACCACCGTGCGAGGGTGCTCCGTATTTAAAGAAATCGAGATAGGTTTGCAAGCCTTCAGGTTCGAGCCCCTTGTCTTTCACCTGAGAAATCAGTTGCTCGAGGCGGTGTTCACGCTGGGCTCCGGTGGTAATTTCGGTTCCGCGCCAAATGAGGTCGTAGCTCTTGGTGAGGGTTGGGTCGTCTTCGTGGCGCATGTGATAGAACGGGCGCACGGTGGCTGGGTAGTCGGTTAGAAACACAAACTCGTGACCGAGAGTTTCTGCCACGTGAGCGGCAATCTGGCGCTCGCCTTCTGGGTCCATGTCGCCACCGCGAACAATCTCGTGGCCGCGGGCCTTCACAATGTCAACGGCGTCGGCCAGCTTGATGCGCGGGAACGGGGTGGTCGGAACCACAACATCCACACCAAAAAGAGCTTGAATTTCTTCGCCGTGCTTTTCTTTCACGGCGCTAAGGCCACGAACCAGAAGCTGCTCTTGAATTGCCATAATGTCTTCGTGCGATTCGATCCAAGAAACTTCGAGGTCAACCGAAATGAACTCGGTGGCGTGACGCGAGGTAAACGAAGGGTCGGCACGAAACACTGGGCCAACTTCGAAGATCTTGCCGAAGCCACTCATCATGGCCATCTGCTTGTAAAACTGTGGGCTCTGAGCCAGGTAGGCAACGGTTTCGAAATATTCGAGCTTGAACAGTTCGGCGTTCGACTCTGAGGCAGATGCCATCAGTTTTGGCGAGTGAATCTCGATGTAATCGTTCTCGTGCCAATACTGACGCCAAGCGTGCTCTAGGGTGCTCTGAATACGAAATACCAAGTTCATCTCGCGGCGGCGAAGGTCGAGGAACCGCCAGTCAAGACGCTTGTCAATCGAGGTGTCGTCGGCGATTGGGGTTTCCGGGTCGGCCATGGTGACAATCTCAAGGTCATCCAGTTGAATTTCGAGGCCGCCGAGCTTCACTCGCTCGTCGTGCACAAGGCGACCCTTGATGGCAACGAATGAGCCGTTGGTAATGGTGGAAACCTTGTCGGCCAGCTTGTCTTCGTCGGCAGGTCGCGGGTAGGTAACCTGCACATCACCGGTTTCGTCGCGAATAATCAAAAACTGAATGCGCTTTTGGTCGCGCAGTTTTTCGACCCATCCGCCAATTTGAACTGGGCCGTCTTGGCGTGCCGCCAGATCGGCAACTAGAACGCGCTCGAGCATTTATAACCTTGCTTTCGATTTGCTCGGTGTCAGCATTTTCACAGCACTCGAGCCCTAAGGCACAAGTTTAGCGGAGGGTAGAATATGGGCATGCCCGCCGACCGCATTCACCTCATTAGGCACGGCGAGGTTCTAAACCCCGACGGTGTTCTTTATGGCCGCCTTCCAAGCTTCAGACTCTCTGAGCGCGGAAAGCTAATGGCCAAACTTGCGTCTGACGATTTACTCTCGCAGGGCCGCAGCATCGCCAAGGTTTATGCCTCGCCGCTAACTCGCACCCAGCAGTCTGCAGAACCGCTTGCCGCCGCGCTCAAACTAACCCCGCTGCTAGAAGAGCGCATTATCGAGCCGACCAACATTTTTGAGGGCTACGTAGTTGGTTGGCGCACGGTTCTGAGGCATCCTTCTTTTGTTTTCAAACTGCTGAACCCATTTCGACCAGCATGGGGCGAGCCATACAAAAAGGTGGCAAACCGCATGATGGCCGCAATCGAAGCCGCCGAGGCCAGCGTGGCTTCTGGAGATGTGGTTTTGGTGAGCCATCAGTTGCCAATCGAAATGGTGCGTCGCACTGTGGCCGGCATGGTTTTGCCGCATAACCCGCGCCGCCGCCGCTGTTCGCTTTCAAGCATCACCAGCTTTGAGCGCATTCACGGCAAGTGGGTTGAGATTGACTACCGCGAACCGGCGCTAAAGGCGCATGCCGTCGACAAAGGCGCTGCGTGAAAAAACTTTCTGCGTTGGCTTTGCTGCTGGCTCTGACTCTCACCGGTTGTGCCAGTAACGATCAACTAGCTCGCCAGTTTCGCGATGGCAACAGCAAGAACTACATCGCCGGCGATGGCACGGTAACCGAGTTCGACGCCAACAAGCGCCCAACCGGCAACCCGTGGGTTGGTAAAACCGAGGGTGGCCAACTTCTTACCAACAAAGACCTGCTCGGCCACGTGACCGTGCTCAACTTTTGGTATTCCGGTTGTGCGCCCTGCCGCGCCGAAGCCAAAGATTTGGTGAGCCTGCAAAAAGAGTTCGCCGCCAAAGGTGTGCAGTTTGTTGGCGTGAACGTGCGCGACACCGCCGCCACCGCGCTGGCCTTCGACCGAAACTTCAAGATCACCTACCCATCGGTGATGGATAACGACAGCGGGGCGGTTGTGCTTGCCTTCACCGGTGTGGTGACGCCGCAGGCGGTGCCAACCACTCTGGTAATCGATAAGCACGGCAAGGTTGCCTCGCGCATTCTTGGCCGACTCGAGGTCGGCACCCTGCGCACCCTAATTCAAACCGCGGTGGGTAAATGAACCCAGCCGACGTTGTGCTCAACGGCTCATTGCTCTTGGCAATGCCGGTTGCTGCCCTGGCTGGTTTAGCAAGTTTTCTATCGCCGTGTGTGCTTCCGCTGGTGCCTGGCTACCTTGGCTATGTTTCTGGCTCGGCCAACACCCGTTCGCGCATGGTGCTTGGCTCGTTACTTTTCGTGCTCGGCTTCACAGCCGTGTTCATCTCATTCGGGGCGGTCTTCGGCGGCCTCGGTTCACTGGTTTACAAATCTGGCCAAGCCATTATTCAACCCATTTTGGGCGCACTTGTGATTGTGCTTGGGCTGGTGATGCTCGGCCGCTTCGAGTGGTTGCAGCGAACCATCAAGCTGAGCTACAAACCTGAGTATGGGCTAGTAGGGGCGCCGCTGCTAGGCATTGTGTTTGGCCTCGGCTGGACCCCGTGCATTGGCCCAACCTTTGCCGCCGTGCTTGCCATGGCCAGTCAAACCGGCAACCCGGCACGCGGCACCGTGTTGGCCATTTGCTATGCGCTCGGCCTTGGCGCCCCGTTTATTGCGCTGGCCTTCGGTTTCAACTGGGCCACCAACTCTGTTTCCTGGGTAAAGCGCCATATTCGCCAAATAAACATCGTTGGCGCCAGCCTCTTGATTTTGCTTGGTCTCGCCATGGTTACCGGTGTTTGGAACCTAATAGTTACTTCACTTCAGGAGGCGATCGTTGGCTACCTCCCCGCGCTCTAAAAACAACCCGTCTCGCCCAGACGATCACGTAACCAACGATGCCGTTCCGGTTTCACCAAATCTTGGTGCCTCCGGTTGGCTGCGCTGGATATGGCGTCAACTCACTTCGATGCAAACCGCACTGGTGCTCTTGCTGCTTTTGGCGCTCGCCGCGATTCCAGGTTCTTTGGTGCCGCAGCGCTCTGCCGACCCAAATGGAGTAACCAGTTATTTTGCGCAGAACCCGCAGTTGGCGCCGGTGCTCGATAAATTTCAACTATTTGATGTCTACACCTCGGCCTGGTTCTCTGCCATTTACATATTGCTTTTCGTTTCACTAATCGGATGCCTGGTGCCCCGCATTTCGGTTCACTACCGCGCCATGGGCGCCAGACCGGTGGCTACTCCGCGGGCGCTGAGCCGCATGCCGGCATTTCTTGCGGTGAAGTTAGGCGTCAAGGCTAAGGCCGATGTGCTTGAGAACGCAGCCGCTGCGCTTCGCCGCCAACGCTATCGAGTTGAGGTAAACGCCAACTCGGTTAGCGCAGAGCGCGGTTACCTGCGTGAAACTGGAAACCTGGTTTTTCACATTAGCCTGGTTGGTCTTTTGATAGCGGTAGGTGTTGGCGGTGCCAATAGTTACAGCGGCCAGCGGGTTTTGGTTGAAGGCGACACGTTCGTGAACAACTTGGCCAGCTACGACTCGTTTGCACCGGGAACATTCTTCGACCCAACCAAGTTGACTCCCTTTGTGCTTCGCCTAGATAAGTTCGACGTGCAATACGACCTGCGCAACCCAACCAAC
>CANFOX010000070.1 GCA_947448845.1 Microbacteriaceae bacterium
CTTAGAACAGCCAACCTAAACTAGAAGCGTGTTGAAATCTTGGCTTACCTACCTGGCTCTTCGAATTGGCGTTTTCGCGGTTATCTTGGCGGCGCTGCTGTTGCTTCAACTTGACCCACTTTTCGCCGCATTGATTGCGGCGGTGGCCTCGCTGGCTATCTCACTAATCTTTTTTTCAAAACAGCGCGACGTGCTCTCAGCGCAGATTTATGAACGTGTGCAACATCGCGCTAAGTTTGGGCAACAAGACGCCGACAGCGACCTCGAAAATGCCGCCCTTGACTCAGCTGAAGTTGATAAGGGCGAGGCCCCATCCAAGTAGTACACCGTAAATCAACGCGGTGTAACTGGTGAGTTTTAGAGCGGTTACCAGCTCGGCCGGTTTCTTTGCGGTAACCACGATGAACGTAATCGGAATCGCGACAAGCGCACCCAAATAAGCCATAAAGGTTGCCGGGTAGAGCAGCACAAAGAGCATCAAAATCAGAAACGGTAGCCAAAGCAAACCAATAAAGAGCGCGGTGGCCCCCGTTTTACCAATCAACACCGCAAGGGTTCGCTTACCCGCCTGCTTGTCTAGTGGCAGATCGCGAATGTTGTTCACCAGCAAAACCGCACTCGCCAAGCAGCCAAGTGCCACGCCACCAATAATGGCGTTGCCGTCGAAGGTGCCGGTTTGAATCAGCGTGGTTCCAACCGTTGCCACCAGCCCGAAGAAAATAAACACCACGATTTCGCCAAGACCCGCGTAGCCGTAAGGGTTTTTGCCCCCGGTGTAGAACCAGGCTGCGGCAATGGCTGCAGCGCCCACCGCAATGAACCACCAGTGACCGGTCAGCACGGTGATTACCAACCCAAGCAAAGCTGCCGCACCAAAACTAATGAGAGCCGCGTTTCGAACCTGCTTCGCCGGAACCGACTTTGAACCTGTGAGTCTAAGTGGCCCAACGCGGTTGGCATCGGTGCCACGAATGCCATCGGAATAGTCATTCGAATAGTTCACGCCAATTTGCAACAGCAGTGCCACCGCCAGCGCCAGCGCGGCCATTCCAAGGTTGAACCTATGGGTAACTGCTGCTGCCCCCGATCCGAGAGCCACCGGGGCTACCGCCAGGGTGAGAGTGCGAACGCGGGCTCCGGCAATCCAGAGTTTTAGTTTTGAAGGTTTGGCCATAGATCGATGCTAAGCGGTTTCGAAAAACTTGGTGATGCCAAGGTAGTCGGTTTTGCCATTTGGCAACTTCGGAATATCGTCGACTCGAATCACTCGCACCGGATTGGCTGCCGGCCCCAGGTTGGCAAGCACCAACCCCGCAAGGTCATCTGCCACCTCTGGGCTGCCAATGTAAATCACCGCAGCACGCTCACCCCACTCGGCATCGCGCAGCGCAACCGCCGCTGACTGCACCACTCCTGCAAGCGATTTGGTTACGGCCTCAATTTCGTCGAGTGAGGTTTTTATGCCACCAGAAATAAACACGCGATCGGCTCGACCGAGCACTCTCAACCGGCCCTCGACCATTTCGCCAAGATCGGTGGTGCGAAACCAACGCTGATTTTCGTCTTCAAAAAACGCATCGGATGTTCCACCCTGCAAATAACCATTGGCAAGCGTTGGCGACGAAATTTCTATTAGCCCGTCTCGTATTCGAGCGGTTACTCCGCGAAGCGGCTGCGAGTTGTAGAAACACCCGCCAGCGGTTTCACTCAAGCCATAGGTGGTAACCAGGTTCACACCAAGGTTTCGCAGGCCGCGAAGTAGTGCGGCGTCTATGGCTTGACCGCCAACCAAAATGGCCTCGAAACTTTGCAGCTGGGTGAGCACGAAGGGGTCGGCTTCGGCTGCCACCGAGAGCCTTGCCAACTGGGCGGGAACCAGTGCGGTGAAGCGTTTTTCGCCAGTCATGAGAGCGGCCAAACGAGCAAACCCTTCGGCCGTAAATGGCACGTTGGTGTTTAGCATTACCGGCTGGGTGTCGGCAACTATTGACCGCAGCAGAACCTGAGCACCGGCAATGTAGTTGGTTGGAAGCGCCAGCAGCCACTGGCCCGAACCACCCAACCGCTCTGCCGAGGCGTTTGCGCTCGCCAGCAACGCTTCGCGCGACAACGCAACGCGCTTTGGCGAAGCCGTTGAGCCGCTGGTTTCAATAATCAGCGCCACATTTTCGTATTCATCGGCGAGGCTATAGGCCGCAGCGGTTAGTTCATGCTTTGGTTCTGCTGCAATAAATAAGGTGACCTCACCTGCCAGCGCACTTTGCAGTGCGAGCAATGCCCCAAAGGTGTCTTGGGCGGCAACTATTTTGGTGAGCGGCACGGTTTTCGGGGCTAGAACTGCCAGGGATACGGCGACCAGTCTGGATCGCGTTTTTGCAAGAACGAGTCGCGGCCTTCGGCTGCCTCTTGGGTTCCGTAGGCCAATCTAGTAGCCTCACCGGCAAAAAGTTGCTGACCAACCAGGCCATCATCGGGCAGGTTCATGGCATATTTCAACATTCGTATGGCAGTTGGCGACTTGCCCAAAATGGTCTTGGCCCATTCGATTCCAGCCGTTTCAAGCTCGGCGTGAGGCACCACGGCATTCACGACGCCCATTTCATAGGCGCGTTGGGCATCGTATTCTGCCGCCAGAAAGAATATCTCGCGGGCAAACTTTTGACCAACCTGGCGCGCAAGGTATGCGCTGCCGTAGCCGGCGTCGAAGCTGCCAACATCGGCATCGGTCTGCTTGAAGCATGCCTGCTCGCGGCTAGCAATGCTCAGGTCTGCCACAACATTCAGCGAGTGACCGCCGCCGGCTGCCCAACCTGAAACCAGCGCGATTACCACCTTTGGCATAAACCGAATGATGCGCTGCACCTCAAGAATGTGCAGGCGGCCAACCCCGTTTTCATCGGCGTAACCCTGAGCGCCCCGAACTCGCTGGTCGCCGCCGCTTGAAAAGGCCCATCCGCCATCTTTGGCAGACGGCCCGTTACCCGTGAACAACACCACACCCACGCTCGAATCGTTGGCAGCGTGGTTGAGGCTTCGAATCAGTTGATCAACGGTTTCTGGGCGAAAGGCGTTGCGAACCTCGGGCCGGTTTATGGCAATTCGAACAATGCCGTGAGTTTGGTGGCGGTGGTAGGTCACATCGGTTTCGGTTTCAAAACCGGGCACGGCCACCCAAACGTTTGGGTCAAAGATTTCAGATACCTGATTTGGCATGTTTATAGACTAACCGAGTGCCCATAGACCTTTCCGACCTGCTCGCTAGCGCCAGAGTGGTCTCGATTCCCCTGCGCGAACGCTTTCGCGGGGTTGACCACCGAGAGGCACTGCTGTTTGAAGGGCCGAATGGCTGGGCCGAATTCAGCCCGTTTCTGGAATACGAAACCACTGAGGCAAGCATTTGGTTGCAAGCCGCCATTGAATGTGCATTCGAGCCGCTGCCGGCACTGGTTCGCCAATCCATCGGCATCAACGCCACGCTGCCCGAGGTTCAGCCGCACCAAGTTGCCGAAGTGCTTTCTCGATTCGGAAACTTTCGCACGGTAAAAATGAAGGTGGCTGGCGGCCCTCAAGAGGCAGACCTCGCCAGAATTGAGGCAGTCGTTCGCGAGCGACCCGAGGCAAAAATTCGATTGGATGCCAACGGCAACTGGGGCGTGGATGCCGCATTTTCAATGGTAAGAGCATTGGCCGATCGCGGAATCGAGATTGAATATTTTGAACAGCCCTGCGCCAGCGTTGACGAGCTGGTTGAGCTAAGGGTAAAGCTGGCTGGCGCAAACCTGATTGCCAAAATCGCCGCAGACGAATCGGTGCGCAAAGCCACCGACCCACTTGCGGTTGCTAGAGCTCAGGCAGCAGACATTTTGGTGCTCAAGGTTGCACCACTCGGAGGCATCAAGCGCCTTCTCGAGATCGCCAAACAGGCAGCGCTTGCCGTGGTGGTTTCTAGCGCGCTGGAAACCAGTATTGGATTGGCACACGGACTTCGCGCCGCGGCTAGCCTGCCAGAACTTGAATTTGACTGCGGGCTTGGCACCGCGGCCCTGCTCACGGGTGATGTGACTTACGAACCGCTGCTAGCAGTTGACGGTCAGTTGAGCGTTACGAAAGTAACTGCCAACCCTAAGTTGTTAGAAAAATTTGCGGCAGCTGCAGAGCGCCGCGATTGGTGGCTTGCAAGGTTGCAGGCCTGCGGGCAAGTACTTGGTTTATAAACCGCTGTAAACGTGAAGCCCTTTGAAGTAAAGGTTCACGATTGAGAAGTTGAAAATGATCGCGGCAAAACCAATCAGTGACAAAATCGCTGAGCGCTTTCCGCTCCAGCCACGGGTTGCATTGGCGTGTAGGTAGCCGGCATAGATAGTCCAGATAATGAAGGTCCAAACTTCTTTGGTGTCCCATCCCCAATAACGATGCCAGGCTCGTTCTGCCCAGATGGCGCCGGCAATCAGGGTGAAGCTCCACAGAATAAAGCCAATGATGTTGAAGCGATAAGAAGCCCGCTCTAGTTTTGCCGCATCAGGAAACATTGCCAGCAGGCGCTTTCCCCACTGCAGAATTTTCGACTTCGGTGCCTCAAGAAACCTGGCACCTTTGAACAGGTAGGCAATCGAGAGGGCTGCCGCAATGTTGAAAAACGCGGTGCCCAAAATGGCAACAGATACGTGAATTACCAGCCAATAATCTTGCAGCGCCGGCATTAGGGTCTTCACCTCGACATACCAAACGGTGGTGGCAATGCCCAGAACTAGAAGCACAAAACCGGCCACAAAGGTGGCAATCAAACGGATGTCGGAACGAATTCGCTGTGACACCAAGAATATTGTGACGGCCACGAGGGTTCCCGTAATTGAGAACTCATACATGTTGGCCCACGGCACACGCGAAGCCGCGATGCCTCGTGAGATGACGCCGAAGGCGTGAAAGGCGGCCGCGATCCACAAGAAAATCAGACCGTAGTTTTCAAGTTTGCCTGCCGATTCACGAATCGATTTCTTTTCGCTGGCAAGGCGAGAGAGGTTTAGCGCCAGCAGCAGAAAGGCAACCGTGTAAAGCGCCATTGCGGCAAAGATGCCAAGAAGTGAAATGCGTGAAAGTGGTTCGTTCAGAATGATGGTGCTCATGCTTTACCTGTCTTTAGGTCTTCTGCGAGTTCGGTAATAATGCGGTCTAGGTTGGGGTCGTCGCCTCGAGCTAGCGCCGCAAGCTCAATGCCGGTGGCCGTGGTTTTTACCCAGACGCGACGGCGCGGAATAGTTAGTGAAACGATTAGGCCGGCAAGGGCCAGTAGGGCAAAGAACAGCACCCAAACCTGACCCGGGTTGTAATCGATGTCGAGTGAGGCATAGCGCTTGAGGCCGTCAAAGGTTACGGATCCAAGGTTGTTCGGCATTTTGGCGGTGTCACCAATTTTTAGCTCAAGGCCCTTGTTGCCGCTTTTACCGCCGGCAACCTGCTTGAGGCCGTGCACCGCGAGCGAGAACACGTTCGATGGCATTCCGTTGTCGAGCCCCAAGTTGCCAACATAAACGTTCATGGTTAGCAGCGGGTCAATGGCTTGTGGGTAGATAGAGGTGTAGGCCTTGGTGGTTAGCTGCTTGGCGGTTGGGTAGAAAAACGAAAGAATTCCGAACTGCTTCGGCTTGGCATCAGGCACTTTGATAACACCGAGCGATGTCATGTTAGCGTCTTGCGGCAGGTAAACCGTAGGGCCAGAGAACGAGATGTCGCCGTTGGCATCGCGAATGGTCACCACCGGGGCGTAACCATTACCGGTGAGGTAAACCTTGGCACCAGGCAGTTCGAGTGGCTCATTCACGCGAATCACGCTGGTGAGCGGCTTGGCCAAAAGGTTGGTGCGAGTGGTTACCGTGGCACGAAAATCAAGCGGAGTTCCCAAGTTGGTTGGGTTGCGCAGGTCGTATTGCACGTCGAACTTATCTAGGCGAAGCACAAAGGGAGTCAACTTGGTTGGGTCGAAGAATGTTCCCGGTGCGAACGAATCGTAGCTGGCCAGGTTGTTCACGAATGTGTCGCCTTCAACCAAAACACGCTGGCCGCTGTAACTATTGGCACCGCCAACGCCAACTGCTATCAAAAGACCAACCAGGCTAATGTGAAAAACCAAGTTTCCAGTTTCACGCAGGTAACCGCGCTCTGCGCTAACCGAGTTGGCGTTTACCTCAACTCGATAGCGTTGGCGGCGAAGCGCAGCGGCTGCGTTCTCAAGCACATCGGCCTTAGCCTTGACGCCCAA
>CANFOX010000071.1 GCA_947448845.1 Microbacteriaceae bacterium
AAGCGGTGATTGTGCTGAGCGAGGGCCGCGTGATGAATCTCGGTAACGCCACTGGGCATCCGAGTTTTGTAATGAGCACGAGTTTTGCGAACCAGGTTGTGGCGCAGATTGAAATTGCCACCAACGGGAGAACGCTTTCGAAAACTGTTCACCGAATCGACAAGCTGGCAGATGAAAAGATTGCCCGCACTCACCTTGCGGCACTCGGTGCCGAGCTAACCGAATTGCGCGCAGACCAGGCTGCGTATTTGGGCCTAAACGTTGGTGGGCCATACAAGCCAGAGCAATACCGCTACTAGCTTTTTAGATATTGAGTCGCGAAAGAAACTCGTGGGTGCGCAGGTTTTTCGGGTGGGCGAAGAACTCAGCCGCCTCGCCCTCTTCTGCCACAACTCCCTGATCGAGAAAAACCACCCAGTCGGCAACATCGCGAGCAAACGAGAGCTCGTGGGTTGCCATGATGATTGTGGTTCCGGTCTTCTTTAGGTCGCGAATGAGTTCGAGCACTTCGCCAACCAGCTCTGGGTCGAGTGCCGAGGTTACCTCGTCAAGCAGCAGAACCTTTGGGTTCAAGGCAACAGCGCGCACGATGGCGGTGCGTTGCTGTTGGCCACCAGAGAGTTTGTCTGGGTAGTCGTTGGCTTTGTCGGCAAGGCCTATGCGGTCTAGCCAATTCATCGCAATCTCTTCTGCCTCGGCTTTGGTCTTGCCCTGCACCTTGCGAAGGGCCAGCGTGATGTTGTCGAGAATGCTCAGGTGAGCAAACAGGTTGAACGACTGGAACACCAGGCCAATCTCGCGGCGCACCGAATCTTGGTTGATGCTGGCAACGCTGATGTCTTCACCCTCTAGCCAAATCTGCCCGTCGCTGATGGTTTCGATTAGGTTTATGCAGCGAAGCAGAGTTGATTTGCCAGAACCAGACGAGCCAATCAGCGCCACGATTTGGCCAGGGTAAATCTCAAGATCAACCCCGCCGAGCACCACGCGCTGGTCGAAGTTTTTGCGAAGCCCGCGCACCTTGAGCCGCGGGTTGTTCCAATCGATTTCGGTCACAGCAGGTTACCCACTTGCTCGCGCTTGGCAAACTTCTCGGTGATGTGATCGGCGAAGCGAATGCTTGGAATGGCAAGCAAAACGAACAACAGCCCGGCTACGAGATAGGGCGTGAAGTTAGCCGACATGGCTACCTGAATTTGGGCGGCTCGCACGGCATCCACGGCGCCAAGAATCGAGATGAGCCCTACGTCTTTCTGCAGCGAGACGAAGTCGTTCATGAGTGGCGGGGCAACCCGGCGCACCGCCTGCGGCAAAACCACGTAGCGCATGCTTTGGGCGTAGCTCAGGCCAAGTGACCGAGCTGCCAGGCGCTGCGATGGGTGAATGGCCTCGATGCCGGCGCGAAAAACCTCGGCAACATAGGCGGAATAGGTCAGCACCAGCGCAGCGATTCCAAGCAGTTCGGGGCTAATGCGCCCAACCCCATCGAGGCGAAGCCCAGGCACCCCGAACCCAACCAGGTAGAGCACAATCAACAGCGGTAGGCCCCGAAAGAAGTCAACGTAAACCCGAGCGAACAAACGCAACGGAAAGAACACCGGGTTACGAAGCGTGCGCATCAGTGCCAGCAGCAACCCAAAAATCAGCACGCCGATTGCCGCAAAAAACAACACCCTCAGGTTTAGCAGCAAACCGTTCAACACCAGTGGCAGCGCCTTCTCGGCGGTTGGCCAATCGAAGAATGAGGCCTGAACGCGACTCCAGCCAGGGGTTGAGGTTAGACCAAACCAAACCACCACCGCGAAAACCACGGTGCTGGTGAGCGATACCAAAAGCGAGCGGCGATGTGCCCGCACGCGAATGCGCCGGCGTTCCTGCTCTGCCGGTGACGGCTCAAATTGGCTGTTGTCTAACATCCGCCCTGGTTACTTGAGAACTGGGGCTTTTGCAAAACCGGCTAGCCACTTCTCGGCGAGCTTTGCAAGGGTGCCATCGGCGCGAAGTGCGTCAACGGCGGCGCTCACCTTCTTGGTTAGCGAACTACCCTTGTCGAGCACAAGGCCGAACTTGTCGCCGGTGGCTGCACCTGGCAACTGGCCAACAATCTTGCCACCCTTGAGCTCAACTGCGGTTAGGTAAAGAGCGGTCGGAAGATCCACCACAAGTGCGTCGATCTGGCCAGAAGCGAGAGCAGCCTTGGCGTCATCGTTCGAGTTGAACGCCTGAGCTGCGGTGGTTGGCTTAATCACATCGGTGATCGAGCTATAGCTGGTGGTTCCGGCAGCGGCACCAAGCACCAAGCCCTTGAGGCCGGCAACCGTGGTTACGCCATCGGCCTTTGAGCCAGCAATGGTGATAACGGTCTGAGTGGTCTCGTAGTAAGCACTCGAGAAATCAACGTTCTTGGCGCGCTCTGGAGTGATCGAGTACTGCTGCAGGTTGAAGTCGAAGTTCTTGGCCCCCGGGGCGATGGCCTCATCGAAGGTGGTGCGAACCCAAACTACGTCTTTCTTCACAAAACCAAGTTTCTCGGCAACCGCGTAAGCAACCGCGGCCTCAAAGCCCTGGCCGCTTTCTGGCTTGTCGCCAACAACCCATGGCTCATAGGCTGGCTGGCCGGTGCCGATGGTAAGTTTGCCGGCGGTTACGGTCTGAAGGTCGCTGTGACCGGTGCTAGTTTGCGAAGCGACGCCACAGCCGGTTAGGGCAAAAGCTGCAACCAGTGCAACCGCGGCCAGCGCACCACGAACAAATGACTTGCGTGAAATAGACATGATTACCTTTCAAAGTGCATGTGCGAGAACCGCACTGCTTACAACTCTGCCCGCCCTTAGCGCGAGCGTCAAATCTCTTTACCTATTGTTTCGGGCTTTTTTAGGCGACCTGAAGACGCGAACCGTCAACCGCTGCAAACCAATCAGAGCGCTGGCAACCACCAGCAAAAACACCATGATGCCGAAGATGTATTCGAGCATTCCTGGCACGCCGGCTTTTTCGTTCGGGTTAATAAACCAGTAGGGCCACCAGTTCACAATTAATCCGCGAACAATCGAGTAGCCAAGCCAGGCCAACGGAAACAACAACACCCAGAATATCGATCGCAGGCGCAGGTTCACGCGACGGGCTGACAGCATCCAGTCAATTAATAGGATGATGGCTGCCCACACGTGCAAGATTTCGTTGGGCATTACCGGCCAGTCGTAGTTGCCGTCTTCTGGAGCGTTTGGCAGCCCGCGAAGCAGCATGTTGTAAACCAGCGTGACCACCACGGTGAAAGCAACGCTGCTTAGGCGAACCAGGTTGAGAGTGTGGGTTTCGACACGCCCCTGCCAAGCAAACCAGCCGGCAACGGCCAAGGTCACGGCGGCAATCAAGCTGGTTTGAATGGTGAAGTAAGAAAAGTATTCGGCTGGCCGAAACAGGTTGTGCACCAGGCGGTCGGTAATCTGCCAGGTGATGCTTGCCAAAATGGCGAACGCGGTTACTAGCCGAATGGCGGCGATGCTCTTCATTGAACTCATGCGCTAAAACTAGCATTTAGGCTTTAGTTATGAGTGCCGAAGAAGTTACCGCATACATTGAAGCGCAGAGCGAGCCGACCCGCTCAACCCTCGAGACCATGCGCAAGACCCTGCTTGAGATTGAACCGAACCTCGAGCAGGTAATTGCCTGGAAGTCAGCCATGTTCAAGTTCAACGGCAAGTTCGTGGCTGGGCTCTGTGCCCACAAGGCGCACATCTCTTATTCACCGCAGAGTGCAGATGTAATGACGGCGTTGGCCGATGAGTTAGCCGACTTCGTGGTTTCTAAGAGCTCGTTTCAGGTGGCAATGGATGAGCCGCTTTCGAAGCCGCTACTCACCAAGCTGCTGCAGGGGCGATTGGCCGAGGTTAGCTAACTTCAGCTCTCGCATTGCCAAGAAGAACGGGAATGTAGCCGCCATTGCGGTGATTGCCGAAAGCACAATGTAGAGCCAAACCCGCTTCATTTTCAGTCGTCGACCCTCAATAATGATGAAGGCAGAGGCTGCAATGGCAACAATGGTGAGATCCATCGCCAACACCCAGTCGACCTCTTTTGCAAACCAAGCCTTCAGGTAATCTTGCGCGTTCATCACGGCAATTCCGTTGAAATACCAGGCGGTGATTAGCCCAACGGCTGATAGCACAAAGAAGAAGGTTGCTCGAGAATTTCTCATTACGCAGCCTCTTTCACTCGAACCAAAACCTCGTTGCGGCGCAAAAACGGCGGTGTGAACGGCGGGTTGTAGAGCGCGCTAAACACGTAACCCTCGATTTGCACGCCCTGCTCGGCAAGTTTCTTGAGCAGCTGGGCCTTGTGCTGATTGAAAGTGTCGGTGCCCCAGAAACCCTTGTAGCGCAGGGCGGCAACCAGACCCGCTGGCACCTCGCGAATCGAAACCCTTGCGTTACTCGGAACCGGTGCGCCGGTCCTATAAAACTCGCGCGGAACCACGAAAGAAACGCGCCATCCGTTTTCAGAGGGAACCTGCTGCACCGGCGAGGTCATGCTCACCTTTTGCCCCGGCTGATTCTCGCCACTGATGTAGTTGAAAAGGTAGCGAAAGCCGGCACTTGAGGCCTGCGAAATATCTTTCACTTCGCGCAGATCGCACTCGGCCACCTGGTAACTCTCATAACGCCGAAACTCAACGCCGCCTGCGCTGCGCTCAACTGCATACTCTGGTTGCTCGATTGCCATGCTCTCAGGTTATGCGGTGGTGCTTGGTTTGGGTAGGGGTGCCGAGCGTTTGCGGTGCGCTGTGGGTGAACGGGCGAAGGCACTTAGGGAACAGAAGGCATCGTGACTTCAGCAGACATTAGATCTGGGCGCCTTTGAACAAATGTCGGTGGCTATCGATATCATTTTCTATCCGCCCCAAAAGGGGGGCCTGGGGGTCTTGGGGCGTTCTTCAATTCGTTAGGGGTAATCATGAAACAGTTCAAGGCATAACGGTCAACTGGCGGCGCCTTCAGCGATGAGTTGATCGCCCTGGGCACCTCTCTCCTGCAGTAATAAACAAACACAAACAATAAACGAGGAGATTTTCAGATGACCAAACACCAAAAAGCAAACATGGGACTCGGCCTTGACGAGCTTGTAATGCTGCTGAACACCGGCCTGCCAGACTTCACCGGCGCAGTGTGTGCAGAGCCTTGGGTTGACCCAGATGTGTTTTTCGACGAAACTCCGGCGGGCGTGGCAGAGGCCAAGGCGCTTTGCGCTCGTTGCCCGGTTTCAGACGTGTGCCTGAGCTATGCCATGAGCGTTAGCGAGCAGGGCACCTGGGGCACATACACCGAGAAAGAGCGCAAGCAACTGCGCCGCAACCTGAACTCGGCTACCCAAATGGTCGACGTTGCCGCGGTTGAAAACCGCCGCCTACTCTGCTCTTCGCAGTCGGCGTCATCGTTGGCCCGTCATTTCAGGGTTTCAGAGCGCACCATCCAGCGCTGGCGCAAAGAGTTGTGTGCAGTTGACGCAACCACAACGGATGCCGTAATCACCCGCGAGTTCGCAGGCGCGGGGGTGGCATAACCGTGGCCCGTCACGCAAAAATCAAGTTGAGCAAGCTGGCGTATAAGTGTGACCAGTTCGACAAGTTGCGATACAAAGACCGCAAGATGGCAGATGAGTTTTTACGTCGCATCAAGACGCAGCGGCGTGAAGCGATCGAGCGAGGCGAAACTCCGATTCATCAGGAACGTCGCTCATACAAGTGCTCAACCTGTAAGGGTTGGCACCTGACCAAGGAAGAAAGTTTTACTAGAAGTTGAAATGTCGCACTTACGGCATACACTTCTAATGCATCAAGAGTCACAGCAATAAGCCCTAGCTAGCTGTGCGGCAACCTTTCCATCAAGAAGGTGCCCTAGGTGAAGATGCGGTTGGCAGCAAGAGTTGCCAGCAATTCGATGGGGTACGCCCCAGAAAGGGGCGAAAGCCCATGTCAAGCTGCCAAAGTTACCGCCCAGGGCACCAAACTCACTGGATTCCAGTTTTGAGGGTTTATGCAAAGACTCCGACCGTGCAGGTGCAGGTTGAACCTAACGGCAAGGGTGCATTCACGGTTACCAGCATTGGAAAGCGCGGTGAGGTTCAAAGTGAGACCCTCTATTTTCATAACCCCAGGCAGCTCAGAAATGCCATCAAACGCGTGAAAAACCCAAGTCAAGTGCAACTTGTGGTGGGAACCACGTTCATTAAGATCAACTCGATTGG
>CANFOX010000072.1 GCA_947448845.1 Microbacteriaceae bacterium
GAGGCACTAGATGTTGCGCGAAACCAAAGTTTCTATGCAAGCATCAAGCTGCGGAATCTCGTGCCAAGCCACTTGAGGTAGCCACGCAAGTTCTTTGATCGAGTCGGGGTGGGCGAGGGCAACCAGAGCGCCGGCGAGAGCGCAAACCGTGTCGGTGTCTCCGCCCAAAAGGCAGGCGCGCTCGAAGGCCCGCCAAACAGTGCTGGCGTTGCCGGCGGAAGCCAGAACGGCATTCAGCGTTTCAAGCGGGTCGAGCCCAACCCCGGCTTCACCAACTGCAAAATCTTCGGATGCCGCTATGAGATGGAGTGCACTTGGGTCTGCGAGAACTTCGGCATACAGGTCGGCCATGCGAAGTGCCGCTTCAACCGCTGGATTTGCTTTGTGAGTTGCACGGCAACTGGCCTCAACCCACTCGTGCCGTTCTTCTTTAATGGGGAACGCTAAACCCAAGAGTGCCGTTCGCATCATGCCGCCGTTGGTGTTACCAACCTGGTGCGCATACTCCGGCTGCACCGGCAAACCAAGTGCCGCCCGAGTGGTTGGCCCGAGACCTCGAAGAGTTGGGGCGGCTTCGTGAAGGCGTTTCAGGAAATCTGCTGCCGCGGTATCCGCGCCTGGTTTATTCAAGGTTTCGATTGTCATGAGGCTAAGCAGGGTGTCGTCGCTTACCCCACCGGCTGGCCAATCGTTTTTGCCAAGTAGTTCGTTGGGCACCGAACCAACCCGCGGTTCAAACTCGTATGCCACGCCAAAAGCGTCGCCGGCGGCGTAGGCGATGACCGCTGCTCGAATGCGCTCAGCCCGCGTGCTCATGCCAAGAGCCTACCTTTACACGCAACGCCATCTCGGGTAAACTCTTTTAGTTGCCACTTAGTTGGCACCCAGCGTTTGTAGCTCAACGGATAGAGCATCTGACTACGGATCAGAAGGTTGGGGGTTCGAGTCCCTCCAAGCGCACGAAACCCGGTTTCTTCTCACGAGAGCCGGGTTTTTACTTTTTTGCCAGAAACGCCCAGGTGTAGGCAGCCGAGAAACCGAATCCAATAGCCGCGTAACTTAGGGTGAACCAAGACAATTCGCATGGAATCAAAAGCGTGATTGCCCCAAGACCTGCCGCACTCAGTTGCATCACTCTGCCCGAAAAGAGCACCGAGTTTTGTGAACCTCGGGTGGAAACCGAAAACATGTTTCCGGTAAGTGCCACCAAGGTGATGCCAATCATGCGCATTGCCCATTCAAGCGGTGCGTTGGTTTGAAAGCCGAGCAACTGATTGAAAAACCCCGGAAAAACCAGCAGAGTGATGGCGCTTAGCCCAAAAACAAGTGCACCGAGCCTCAAAACCCTGCGAACCCGAACCTCTTTAGTTTGTTGAGTCATTTTGCAACCATCCTTCATTGAAGACGATTCAAATATGGCACCCTTTAGAGAGGAATACTCAAGGCACGATATCAGTTGTTCACCCTGGAGGCACCGTGAAAAACAACAACCTGGCAATGATTGCCACAATCTCAATAGTTCTGGGGCTTGCCTCAATGATCGGCTACATCGACCCGGCCGTGTGCGCGGGCAGTCCATCCGATGGGTTCATCACCTGCGCCGAAGCCGCATCTCAGCACCTTTGGGGGTTCGCCGGGTTCACAACTTTCGCAATCGTTACGCTGGTGTTCGGCACGATTCGAGCTCGCGTTCGTGCCCGCCGCAACGAAAGCTAAAGTCAATTCATGACCTGGAGTTTGTTTGTTTCAGTGGCTATTTTCAGCTTTGTGACTTCAGTATCACCAGGCCCTAACAATACATTTTTACTTTCGTCTGGAGCCAACTTTGGGCTCAGAAAATCGGTTCCTTACCTAAACGGAATAATGGCAGGGCTCGGTGGAATGATGATTGTTCTTGGCGCCGGGCTTGGGGTTATCTTCTCGACATTTCCGGCCGTGTACCAGGCATTAAAGTGGGTTGGTTTCGCCTACATAGTCTGGCTGGCTTACCTAATTATCAAGAGCACGAATAGGTCAGAAACTAGTGAGACTCAATACATTGGATTCTGGAAATCCACCGCCTTCCAATTTGTAAATCCGAAAGCCTGGGTAGTCGTAGGTTCCTTTATGGCTGCCATGGTTCCAGTTGATTCTGGCCTAGTTGCGACAGCGCTCATCTGTCTCACGCTTTTAGTTTTCACTTATCCGGGTGCTCTGATATGGGCGATGGCCGGTCAGTTCATGAAGCAGTGGCTGAGTGAACCCTTTCGCCGCCGAATCTTTAACAATGGTTCTGCAGCTGCCCTGGTACTTTCGATGGTTCCCGTGCTTTTCTTGCACTAACCAAACTTAGTTTTTCGGGTTCGCCCAAATCTCGAGCTGAATTCCATCTGGGTCACGAAGGTAAGCCCAACGTGAACCTGCCAGATCGCCGTCGGTGAGAGTCACTGGCGGGGCATTGAACACCGCACCGCGAGCCAGCAATGTTTCGTAAGCCGCATCCATGTCGTCAACCTGCAAACAAATGTGAGTCGCGCCGACATCGCCGTTTCGAAGGGCAAAGTCTTTACCGCGCGGGTTGTGATATTCCAAGAATTCGATTCGAGTGCCGCCAATGTCGATCATTGAGAACGAAAGTTCAGTTTCTGGCACCTGCACCGCATCAGAGAGTTCTTGACCCTGGCCGTGGTTCACCGGCCCTGGCTGCAGGTCAAACATCTTGGAATACCATTCGAATGACTTCTTCATGTCTCGAACCGTGATGCCGAAGTGATGAACGCCTGAAACTTTGAATGACATGGCACAAGCCTTTCCTGAATGGTTACAGTCTCAGTCAACAATAGGCCCGACTTGTTCAGGGGCGTGAACCATAACGTTTTGAAAACGTTTGCTCGCAAATTTTTCGGTTCGAGGGTTGAAAGTGTCGTAATAACAGGGATGTCGGGCATCCCAACGAGAAAGTGCGGGCTTGGTCTGCGAATCTCATTTATTGATTCTTGTAAAAATGTTCATCTAGACTAAACACACCGACGGGACGCAAACCAAGGAGGACATTCCATGACAACTGCAACATTTGGTACTAACCAGGTTGACTGGGAACAACGACTCGACTTCGACAAGTTGCGCACCGAACGCCTTGCCAAGCTCAAAGCCGAACTGGCGAAATCTGATGTGGGTGCGCTTTTGGCCTTCGATTTTGCCAACATCCGTTACATGTCTTCTACTCACATTGGCACCTGGGCAATCGATAAGGCCATTCGCTTTGCGCTGGTCACCAGAAACTCAGATCCAATTGTTTGGGATTTCGGTTCTGCCGCCAAACACCACAAGCTTTACAACCCATGGCTCGACACCACAACGGCTGAGGCCGACGCCGACCCGCATGCCCCTCACCACGGCGCTGTCAAACCGCGCGCAGAATCTGGTGCCCGCGCTGGCATCTCAACCCTTCGCGGTGCCTTCAACCCAGATGCCGGAATTGCCGACGAGGTAGCCTCGAAGATCAAGCGCGAACTCGAAAAGTTTGGGCTACTAAACGAGCCACTCGGAATCGACATTGTTGAGCTTCCGATTTTGTTTGCCCTTCAGCGTGCTGGCATCACGGTGGTTGACGGCCAGCAGATTTTCTTGAACGCCCGTGCAATCAAGACCGGCGAAGAGATCGGCTTGCTAACCCAAGCCGCATCGATGGTTGATGCAGCATACGAAAAGCTATACGAGTTCCTTCGCCCAGGAGTCAAAGAGAACGAAGCCGTTGGCTTGGTGTCTAAGGTGCTTTATGACCTTGGCTCGGAATATGTAGAAGGCGTCAACGCAATTTCTGGTGAGCGCTGCTCGCCGCATCCTCACGTTTATTCAGACCGCTTGATTCGCCCTGGCGACCCTGCGTTCTTCGACATTCTTCACAGCTATCAGGGCTACCGCACCTGCTATTACCGAACCTTTGCGGTTGGTTCGGCAAGCAGCGCACAGCACGATGCCTACAAGCGCGCCCGTGAATACATGGATAGAGCCATTGCGTTGGTTCGCCCAGGCGCAACCACCGCCGACATTGTTGCGGTTTGGCCAAAGGCAGAAGAGTTTGGTTTCGCCAACGAAGAGGCCGCTTTCGCGCTTCAGTATGGTCACGGTGTTGGCCTCTCGATTTGGGAAAAGCCAATCTTCTCTCGCTTGGTTTCGTTTGATCACCCAGAAGAGCTGAAAGAGGGCATGGTCTTTGCCCTTGAAACCTACTGGCCTTCAGCAGACGGATGGGGTGCAGCCAGAATCGAAGAAGAGGTTGTGGTAACCGCCACCGGTTGTCAGGTAATCACTAAGTTTCCGGCTGAAGACCTTTTGGTTGCTGGTCAGCGCTACTACGCGGTTGGTGGCCCACTTCCACTTCAGCGCGATTCGCAGTCGCACCTAAACACCGTTGAGGGTCGAGGCGGGCACTAGTTCAAAATGAGTCAGCAGATGTTTGCCGCTGTTTATCACGCCAGCCATGACGTGCGGCTTGAAACTATCGACGTGCCCATGGCGGCACCGGGTGAAGTTCTGCTCAAAATTTTGCGATCCGGAATTTGCGGAACCGATGCTTCTGAGTTCAAATCGGGCCCGCTGATTTTTCCAACCGTGAATAAGCATGCTGTTAGCGGGCATCTTGGCCCGATGGTGCTTGGCCACGAGTTCATTGGTGAAATAGTTTCGGTTGCCGACCAGAGCTCTGGGTTCAACGTTGGCGACGTGGTTGCCTCGGGTGCAGGCATTAGCTGCGGGGAATGTCGGCGTTGCAAAGAAAACCGCACTAACCTGTGCGAAAAGTATGTGACTCTCGGCCTCAATCGAAATGGTGGTTTGGCCGAATATGTTGCCGTTCCAGCGAGCACGTTGGTGAAGGTGCCGGCGGGCCTGTCGCTAGATGCTGCCGGAATCGCGCAACCCCTTGCCGTTGGTTTGCATGCCGCTCGCCGCTCGCAGGTTCGTAATGGCGACAAAGTGTTGCTGATTGGTTCTGGCGCAATCGGCACCTTCGTGCTTGCCGCCCTGAAACACTTGGTTGATGCCGAGGTTACCGTGCTTGATTTTGGTGGCAGTCGTCTCGAACGTGCAGTCAGACTCGGAGCCAATCACACGGTTGAGGTTGGCCCAGATGCAACCGAGAACATCAAGAAGATCTTCACCACGGGAATCGATGTGGTGATTGAGGCCAGCGGGGCACCGGGGCAACTTCAGTTCGCCATTGAAATGGTGAAGCGCGGTGGCAACGTGCTGCAGGTTGGGCTACCAACTAGCCGGCAAGAGATTGATATTCACCGAATTGTGATGAACGAAATCGACATTCACACCACGCTGGCTCACGTGTGTGGCCAAGACCTTGGCGTTTCGTTAGAAATTCTTGCAACAACAAACCTGGCGGCAGAACTAATAGAAGGTGTTTACCCGCTGTCTGAAGTAAGCAACCAACTAGAACTTCTGAGTACCGGAAAAATTCAGGGCAAAGTGCTCTTTGACCCAACACTTTAAAAATGCGAACCAAAAGTAAGGAGTAAAAATGAAGGCAGCAATTTTTTACGGAGCCAAAGACATTCGTGTTGAGAATGTGGCTGAACCGCAGAGCGTTGGCTCAGGTGAAGTTCGCCTAAAGCCGTTCTGGTGCGGAATCTGTGGCACCGATGTGCACGAATACGCCATGGGCCCGATTGTGATTCCGGCCAAGCCGCACAAGTTAAACGGCTCGATTCTTCCGCAGATTCTTGGGCACGAGTTCTCTGCAGAAGTGCTTGAACTTGGCAAAGGGGTTACCAACGTGAAAGTTGGCGACCGAGTTTCTGTAATGCCGCTACTGTCTTGCGGCGCCTGCTATTTCTGCCTGCGCGGTGACAACCACCTTTGCACCTCAATGGCTTGCATAGGCCTCAGCTGCGAGTGGGGCGGCATTGCAGAGCAGGCCGTTGTTCCGGCAGCCAATGTTTTCAAGTTGCACGACTCGGTGTCTGATGTAGCCGGCGCCTTGGTTGAACCAACCGCGGTTGCCGCCTACGGAGTCGACCGTGGCAACGTTCGCCCAGGCGACACCATCTTGATTACCGGTGCTGGCCCAATTGGCGCCCTGGCAACCATTTATGCCGAAAACCTTGGCGCCCGTGTTTTCGTTTCAGAGCTAAACCCAAACCGCAAGCGACTCATTGATGAGCTAGGCGTTGCCACTTTGCTTGACCCAACTAAAGACGA
Organism: Microbacteriaceae bacterium; assembly: GCA_947448845.1. GTDB lineage: Bacteria > Actinomycetota > Actinomycetes > Actinomycetales > Microbacteriaceae > Rhodoluna. The sequence goes on from CANFOX010000072.1 coordinate 6,193, forward strand.
CGTCATTGCCATTTTGAAGGATGCCAC
>CANFOX010000073.1 GCA_947448845.1 Microbacteriaceae bacterium
GATGTCCGGAACATTTTCCGTTAGTTCAGTAATCGCATCGGCAAATGCTACTTTTGGTATTCAAGCAACAAACACTGCATCAACCTCAATCGCTTACACATACTCTCACCCAGTGACGGCGGGGAAATACGGTCATGTTCAGTTTGGAAACTACGGTTGGAAAATGTCTGTTCGTAAGACTGTGATTAATAACTTGTGCGCAATTACAAGTGACGTCACTGGAACGGTAACGCAACTCCCATCTTCAAACGTGTGGGGCTTCAATTATTGGGAAACATCCAGCTAGGGAGTTAGCCAAGTGACGGCGCTAAGAAAGGTTATATCTGGTTCGCTGGGAATTTTCATGGCGCTGGTGCTTTCAGCCTGTAGTTCTGTCAAAAATCCGAATCAAGCTGCTCAACACATTATCGAGAAGCCGGTCCAAATATCGGCGAATGGGGCTGTTGCCGAAGCGCTTCGTTTTGACGAAAGCAAATTTCAACTAGTTGCAAGTGGCATGGCTGTGGTTTCGGCCCAGGGTGACATTGCGGCATCGATACTTCACGACACATCTATTGCGCCTCTGAGAACTGGTAAGTATCAGTTCGTTACCTATTGCGTGGGCAACGGAATCATTGGTGCAACTCTTAAAACATCGACTGAAAAAAAGGTGGTTTCAAGTCAAACCTGTGGCAATGCAACGATCGCTACCTCTACCGATTTTGAAGTTAAGGGCTTGGCGAAATCATTTGAGGTAGAAATAAAGCCTCTAGGAAACACGGTAGCTCAGGTGGGCTACGACGTGCATCCCGCAAAGTAACAAAACAATGGCAACCTCGCGCCACGCCCGATTTCGCGCTCAATTTGCTAATTACATACTCAGTATGTATAAATTGCATCATGTCGATAAAACACAGCTTGCTGGCGATTCTCACCTTGGGTGACTGCCACGGCTATCAGTTGCGCACCGAGTTGATCTCGCGCACCTCAGATTCATACAGCATCAACATTGGGCAGATCTATGCCACCCTCGAGCGCCTTGAGCGCGATGGGCTGGTCGCCGCAAGCGATGCCAATGAAGACGGCCAGATTCGCTATTCCATCACCGAAAGCGGTCGCGGTGAAGCAGCCGAGTGGCTTACCGCCCCGGTTGAACACAGCGCGGCTCAGCGCGATGAACTTGCCATGAAGTTGGCGCTCGCGGTGACCCTGCCAGGCGTTGATGTCGACGCCATGCTCACCAGCCAGCGCCTCGCTTCACTGCAGGCTCTGCAAAACCTCACCACCGTGAAACAGCAAACGGATGAACGAAACCCGGCTGAATTGGCTTGGATTCTGGTGATTGACTCACAAATCTTCGCGGTTGAAGCTCAACTGCGCTGGCTCGACCACGTTGGTGGCTTGCTCAACCGAGCCGCTGCCCGCGGACTCTCAACTCAGACCGACATTCAACCCAACCCCGCCAAGCGCGGTCGCCCAGCGAAAGCGAGCCAAAAGTGAATCAACCACTAATCGAGCTTCACAACATAACCAAGGTTTACGGCAGCGGCGACAGCACGGTAAATGCGTTGAACAACGTGAGCATTTCGGTTGCCGCCGGCGAGCTAGTTGCCATTATGGGTGCCTCGGGTTCGGGCAAGTCGAGCTTGCTTGCCATTGCCGGCGGGCTAGATCGCCCCACCAGCGGCACCGGGCAAATCGCTGGTGTTGAACTGTTCACTCGCAGCAGCGAGCGCATCGCCAAGTTGCGACGCCAAACCATTGGCTACGTTTTTCAAGACTTCAACCTGATTCCGGCGCTTACCGTTATGCAAAACGTGGCGCTGCCGCTCGAGCTCGACGGACTACCTGCTTCTAAGGCTCGAGCCGAGGCCCTGGTGGCCCTAACCACCATGGGCATCGAAACTTTGGTCAAGCGTTTTCCCGACGAAATCTCGGGCGGTCAGCGCCAGCGCGTTGCCATTGCTCGCAGCTTCGTCGGCCCGCGCCGTGTGATTCTCGCCGACGAGCCAACCGGTGCGTTAGATAGCCGCACTGGTGAGGCGGTCATCCGTGCCCTTCGCGAGCGCATCGATGGCGGTGCCGCAGGCATTTTGGTAACCCACGACGCCAAGAATGCCGCCTGGGCTGACCGCATTTTGCTTCTGAAGGATGGCGAAATTACCAGCGAGACCAAGACCGTGCGCCGCGCCGAGGAGCTGCTTAGCAATGACTAACCGGGTAACCGCTTGGTTCAACGGGCGCCGCTTGGCGCTTACAATCGCCCGCCGCTCGATGCGCCGCAACCTGCTGCAATCGCTGCTCATAATTTTGATTATTGGCGTGCCGGTGGCAGCCGGTAGTGCTGGCGTCATTTTCTTGCAAAGCCAAAAGGCCACCCCCTCAGAAACTGCCACTTTGGGTCTTGGCCGCACTCAGGCACGCTTCACCGCAAACGTGCCACCTGGCGACAATGTTTATCAGCGACCCGACAGCGATCGGGCTTTTGGCTATAAGAGTGGCCAGTATTTGCCGCCCGGCCCGGGCAACCTTGTCAACCCCACAACGCTTTACCCAAAAGGCAGCTGGGTTATCGAGCGCATTGACTCCACCCCGGTAAAAACCCGCACCGGTGTTGGCAACCTCAAGCTGATTGAAGGTAATGTGTGGAGCCCCGAAATGGCTGGCCGTTACAACGTTTTGGCTGGCCACATCCCAACCGCCAACAACCAGGTGATGGTCACGCCGGCTGCACTGCAGCGCATTGGCACCAAAATTGGCTCAACTCTTAAAGTTCCAACCGGCAACAACTACCGAACCTTCAAAATTGTTGGCACCATTCGTGCCGCCGAATTCAGCAATGAAATTTCTGCGGTGTTCGCTAGAGCCGCCGCCATTTCTGGGGCCACGCCAGATGCGGATCTAGGTTCATTCAGCTTCTATTTGGGCATGCCAAAACCTCAAACTCAGGCAGACGATGTGAATTATCATCGGCCAGCGCATGCTGTTACCTGGAGGCAGGTGGTTGATTTCAACAAGCAGGGAATCGGTGTTTATTCGCGCTCAGTTATTCTCAACCCACCGGCACCAAGCGAGGTTCCATTCAACAAGGTGAATCAGGCCGACGAATCCAGTTACAACTCGATTTCCAGCTATGTCCTGGGCGGGCTTATTCTCATCCCCGTTATTTTGTTGCCAATCTTTGTGCTGGCAGGTTCGGCCTTTGCCTTCGGTGCTCGTCGCCAGCAGCGCTCGTTGGCCGTGCTTTCTTCGCTGGGGGCCAAGCGCAGTTTGCTTCGCTTCATAACCATTGCGAATGGAATTTGGCTTGGGTTACTTGGCGGCGCGCTTGGCCTGGTGCTTGGTTTGCCGCTGGCCGAAGCCCTGCTGGAATACACCAGCGGTGGGTCGAAACTTAGGTACCCGGGCTTTCACGTAAACCCATTCATTGAGGGTGGAATTTTGCTCGGCGGTGCATTCATCGGCGCCATCGTGAGTGTTATTCCAGCGATTAGCGCGGCCAAGGTTGACGTTTTGGCCACCCTGCGCGGCACTCGCCAGCTTGCCAAGGTGAAGGTTCGCACCGGAATCTTCAGCTTGATTTTGATTGCCGTTGGCGCCGGAATTGTGATTCTTGGCCTCGAGGTAACTCTGAACTACCTGCAGCATATGCGCACCAGTCACGGATCGTATTACAGCAGTTGGAAAGAAAACGTAAAGCTCTGGGCGCCCCCAGTCGGAAGCATCATTGTGATCCTCGGCCTCATTCTTGGCTCGGGTTGGCTCCTCAAGTTTTTGCGCCTGGTGCTGTCGGGTTTCGGCATGGCCGCCAAGTATGCCGCTAACGACCTGATCTACAATCGCCGTCGCTACCAGGGCATTATCGCCGCGGTGATTGCGACATCCTTTGTTGGTGCCACCGCAATCAGTCTGGTGTTCTCGTTAAACCAAAACACAAATGAGCAATACCGTGCAACTATGCCAAAAAACCAACTCTCAGCTGACGCTGATTGGGCTTACAACGCAACGCTTGGTTCTGGAGTGGGCATTGAGCCGTATCGCCAGGCGCTGGCGCAATCTGAGGCCAAGCTAGAAACCTACCTTGCTTCGGCTAGCTCGGTTGCCGAAACCAACTCTGCGGGCCTAGTCAATCGGCACGAACCGTTTTACAAGACCGGTTACGCCACAGGCCTAGGCGGCGGAAACCCCAAGCTTGGCGCAGAGGGGCAACAGCCGGTTATTGCTAAAGACCTTCGGTACATCTGCCCAAACCTGCCCCAAAGTGCTTGGTTTGCAGAGTTCAACCGACTAATGAAAAGCGGCAAGGTGACTGAACTAGAGACCCTTGCCACCAACCCTCGGTTCTTCGACTGCGATGCCCTTACCGCCGAGCAAGATGTTTTGCTCGTTGGTGACGTAAAAGACCTGAACACTGTTTTGGGCCGAATTGCCAGTGCCCAGGCCAAGCAGACTTTGCAATCTGGCGGAGCCGTTAGCTTTAGGCGCGGGTTCGTGGTCAACGAAAAAACGGTGCTGAACTGGCACCCTTCAGGCTGGGCCTATTACGACGGCTACAACGGCGATCAGGCCCCAAGGGAATTTCAGGCCAGCGCGCAGCCATCGAAAACGGTTTCACTTGCCACAACATATGAGCAAACCCCGAATCGCAGCCTGTCTGTGATGATTTCGCCAGAAACCGCAAAGAAACTGGGCATCGATTATTCGCCTGCAGTGCTGTTCGTAAACTACGCCCACGACCTGACCTTCTCGCAAAAAGATCAGTTGCAGGCCGAAATTGGCGGGTTCCAAATGGATGACGGCTACCCAGCCGACCCCCAGGCTAACGCCTGGTGGGTTCTGCTAGCAGTGGCATTCTTCGTGATTGCAGCAACCGGCATTGCGCTAGGTTTGGCGCAAATTGAGGCAACCGCCGATAGGTCTACCCTCGTTGCGGTTGGAGCACCTCGCCGCTTCAGGGCGAAAGTATTGGCGCTTCAGGCATTAATGCTCACACTTTTGGGAACCTTCTTTGGTGCGGCAGTCGGGTTCTATCTGAGTTATCGAATGCTCACCATAAACGGAGTCGACCACTTCAGGGTTGCCCCGTGGCAATACTCGCTGCTGGTGGTTGGCATTCCGCTGGTGACATCCATTGGTTTCTGGCTGGGCACCCCGCGCAAAGAGCCATTCAAGGCAAGGTTGGCAATCGAGTAGTTTGGGTTCATGCCCAAACTGCCCCTAGCCCTGCGCCCGCACCACGATGGTTCGGCACTCTATGTGCCAAACCAGAAGCCACAGTTGCACGATCGGGTAACGCTGCGGCTTCGGGTGCACGAGGCACTAGGGTCGGTGCGCGAGGTGCGAGTGCGCTTCAGCGACAGCGGCGAACCGTTTATGACGGAGCCAGCCAAGCTTGCCAGCCGCGAGGGTAGTTGGGCCTGGTACGAGACCGTTATTCCAATGCAGAACCCGCGGGTGAACTATCGGTGGGCAATCTTTCTGGAAGACGATAAAGCAGTGTGGGTGAATGCCCGTGGCCTTAGCCACCTGGTGCCGGTTGACGCTCATGATTTTCAAATCAACACCTATTCGGCAGCGCCCACCTGGGCTGCCGACAGCGTGATGTATCAAATCTTTCCCGACCGGTTTGCTCGCTCAGGCAAAACCGCCAACCTGCCAACGCCAGACTGGGCCATTTTTAAGAGTTGGGGCGACCAGGTCATTCCTAGCGGCCCAGGGGTTTCTGAGCAGTTCTTCGGCGGCGACCTCTGGGGTGTAATCGAGCACCTCGATCACCTCAAGAACCTGGGTGTGACGCTGCTTTACCTCACCCCGTTTTTTCCTGGCGGGTCAAACCACCGTTACGACGCCAGCTCGTTTGGCACGGTCGACCCGTTGCTTGGGGGCGACGAGGCGCTCGCGGCGCTAATCAAGGCGGCGCATGAAAAAGGATTCAAGATCATAGGCGACCTAACTTCGAACCATTCTGGCGATCGCCACGAATGGTTTCGCGCCGCCTATCAAAACCCGGCCGCCCCAGAGAGCGACTTCTATTACTTCACCAATAACAACAACGATTACGCCTGCTGGTGGGGTCACCGCTCGCTGCCGAAGTTCAACTGGAACTCGGCCGAGCTTAGCCGCCGCTTCATTGAGGGCAACGACTCGGTCGTGGGCAAGTGGCTTCAGGCACCTTTTGGTTTCGATGGCTGGCGCATCGACGTTTCCAACATGACCGGGCGCCATGAAGC
>CANFOX010000074.1 GCA_947448845.1 Microbacteriaceae bacterium
AGCGTGAAGATGTAGAGCGCGGTCAGGTTGTAACCAAGCCTGGTTCGATCACCCCTCACACTGGTTTCGACGCCAACGTCTACATCCTTTCAAAGGATGAGGGTGGCCGTCACAACCCGTTCTACGCAAACTACCGTCCACAGTTCTACTTCCGTACCACTGACGTAACGGGTGTTATCACCCTTCCAGCTGGAACTGAAATGGTAATGCCTGGCGACACCACCGAAATGTCGGTTGAGCTAATTCAGCCAATCGCCATGGAAGATGGTCTACGTTTCGCTATCCGTGAGGGTGGCCGTACCGTAGGTGCAGGAACCGTTACCAAGATCACCAAGTAGTTCTTGAACTAAAGAAGAACCCCAGGCCTTCGGGTCTGGGGTTCTTTGTCTTAACAGCAGTTTAGAATTCAGGCAACACAATGATTGGGGAAAATGATGGACTTTGTAGCGATTGACTTCGAAACAGCAAACGAGAAACGGGCATCTGCTTGTGCAGTCGGTCTCGTGAAAATCAAGGGCGGAAAAGTGGTCGGTACATTTCAAAGCTTGATTAAGCCACCACGTGGAATGGATCACTTCAATGAGAAGAATGAGTCTATTCACGGAATTTCTGCACGAGATGTTAAAAACTCACCAAATTTCGGTGACCTGTGGCCACAAATTGAGAAATTTCTAGAAGACCTTCCTTTAGTGGCTCACAATGCTGGCTTCGACATGAGCGTGCTCTCACAAAACCTACAAATTTATGGAGTGAAGCCCAAAGAACGAGAATACTTCTGCACTTATCTACTCGCACAAAAGTCTCTCGATTTACTCTCATATTCTTTGCCAGACGTCATCGAGTATCTAGGACTGGAGTCATTTGAGCACCACGATGCTCTGGCAGACGCCATGGCGGCTAGCAGGTTGGCTATTGAACTACTCAATCTGAACGACGCGAGTGCTCTAAGTGTCATTGCTGAAAACAAGAATATGAAACCAGGTTCTCTAACATCTGCGGGCGCTAGTGGTTTCCACAGTCTCAAGCGAGGTACGGGACGTGACTTTACTCGAACCGCCTTGGAGGAATTAAAAAGCCAGGTTGACTTGGCCGATGTTGATACAAATGGCCCGATTTTTGGAAAGACTTTCATTTTTACCGGCGAACTGACTTCAATGACTCGACAGGATGCAATCAAAACAGTCCTTGAACGCGGCGGTGAATCAGGTAATTCGGTGACTAAAACAACGAATGTGTTGGTAGAGGGGTATCAGGATCCGAGGGTACTCCGAGGATCAGAAAAGTCAAATAAGTATGTGAAGGCCCAACAATTGAAAAATAAGGGTCAAGCCATCGAAGTCATAACCGAAGAAATCTTTCTTGGTTGGCTCGAGAACTAAATTCTCTGAACTTAATTTGCATTGAGCGGCGAGACACCCGTAAACTAGAGAAGTTCCTTTGTGACGTCGTGCTTTCTTGCGCGAAACCACCTGTGGCGCAGTGAACAGCGAGAGCTGGTCCGGCCGAGGCAAGAACAACAATTTATTTGATGTAATTCAGGCTTGCCTGTTTTGGATCAGAAAACATTCCAGGTAACTGGATTTGACAGATAAACAGTGGTGCAACATCAGTAGTGCTACTTACGGCTGCCTTCGGGCAGATGTGAATGAGAGCGAGTCAACATGGCGGCAAACAAGATCCGCATTCGACTTAAGTCGTATGACCACGAGGTCATCGATTCGTCGGCGAAGAAAATCGTCGAAACCGTTACCCGTGCGGGCGCGACGGTAGTAGGTCCTGTACCTCTACCTACCGAGAAGAACGTGATTGCAGTAATCCGTTCGCCACACAAGTACAAAGACAGCCGCGAGCACTTCGAGATGCGCACCCACAAGCGCGTAATCGACATCATCGATCCAACTCCTAAGGCAGTTGACTCATTGATGCGTCTCGACCTTCCGGCAGACGTCAACATCGAGATCAAGCTCTAAGGAAACGAAAGAACATGTCTACTAACAGAACAGTCAAGGGACTACTGGGCACCAAGCTCGGTATGACCCAGGCATGGGACGAAAACAACCGTCTCGTACCAATCACTGTGGTTGAGGCCGGCTCGAACGTCGTCACCCAGATCAAGAACCTAGAGAACGACGGTTACACCGCTGTTCAGGTTGCCTACGGCGCAATCGACCCACGCAAGGTGAACCAGCCAGAAGGCGGACACTTCGCCAAGGCTGGAGTTAACCCTCGTCGTCACATTGCAGAAATCCGTACCGCTGATGCAGCTGACTACACCGTTGGTCAGGAGCTAGGCGTTGAGGTACTAGAGGTTGGCCAGCTGGTTGACGTCGTAGGTACTTCAAAGGGTAAGGGCTTTGCTGGTCACATGAAGCGCCACGGCTTTGCCGGTGTTGGTGCATCGCACGGTCAGCACCGCAACCACCGTAAGCCTGGTTCGATCGGTGCATCGTCAACCCCATCACGCGTTTTCAAGGGAACTCGTATGGCTGGACGCATGGGAACCGACCGCGTAACCATGTTGAACCTAACTCTCCACGCTGTAGACGTTGAAAAGGGTCTACTGCTAATCAAGGGTGCAGTACCAGGTCCTAAGGGCTCGCTAGTATTCGTCCGCAACGCAGTGAAGGGAGCGTAACCATGTCATCGGTTGACGTTCTAGACGTACAGGGCAAGAAGGTTGGCTCAGCTGACCTTCCAGACGACCTGTTTGCAGTGCAGACCAACATTCCACTAATTCACCAGGTAGTAGTAGCGCAGCTGGCAGCAGCTCGTCAGGGTACCCAGTCGGCTAAGACCCGCGGTGAAGTATCGGGTGCAGGTCGCAAGCCGTTCAAGCAGAAGGGTACCGGCCGCGCTCGTCAGGGTTCGATCCGTGCACCACAGATGCGAGGCGGTGGCATGGTTCACGCTGTGAAGCCACGCGACTACGACCAGCGCACCCCAAAGAAGATGATTTCGGCAGCGTTGAAGGGTGCGATCTCTGACCGCGCACGCAACAGCCGTCTACACGTCATCTCGGAGTTCGCAATTGGTGCAACCCCATCTACCAAGGCAGCAAGCAACATCCTGGCTCAGCTAACTCAGCGCCGTAACGTGCTAGTTGTGCTTGACCGCACCGATGAAGTTGGCTACCTAAGCCTGCGCAACCTAAAGAGCGTTCACGTTCTTCCGGTTGACCAGCTAAACGCTTACGACGTGCTACTAAGCGACGACGTGGTTTTCACCAAGTCGGCACTTGACAGCTACATCGCAGGCCCAGCAAAGGGTGCTTCGGTTAAGGCCGTTGCAACCTCAGAGGAGGCATAGTCATGGCTGCTATCAACAAAGACCCACGCGACGTAATCTTCGTACCAATCGTTTCGGAGAAGAGCTACGCACTACTAGACGACGGTAAGTACACCTTCGAAGTAGACCCACGTTCGAACAAGACCGAAATCAAGCAGGCTATCGAAGCCATCTTCAATGTGAAGGTTGCATCGATCAACACCCTAAACCGTGTTGGTAAGACCCGCCGTACCAAGTTCGGTCTAGGCAAGCGCAAGGACACCAAGCGCGCCATCGTCACCCTAAAGTCCGGCACCATCGACATTTTCAACAACGTCGGTTAAGGCAAGGTAGAGAAAACTAATGGGAATTCGTAAATACAAGCCAACTACCCCGGGTCGTCGTGGCTCGTCGGTTTCAGACTTTGCTGAAATCACTCGCTCGACTCCTGAGAAGTCGTTGCTTCGTCCGCTAACCAAGACCGGTGGCCGTAACTCGGCTGGCCGCGTGACCACCCGCCACATCGGTGGAGGCCACAAGCGTCAGTACCGTGTTATCGACTTCCGTCGTAACGACAAGGACGGCGTACCAGCAGTAGTAGCACACATCGAGTACGACCCAAACCGTACCGCACGTATCGCTCTACTTCACTATGCAGACGGAGAGAAGCGTTACATCATCGCTCCGAACAAGCTAAAGCAGGGCGACCGCATCGAGCAGGGACCATCTGCCGACATCAAGCCAGGTAACAACTTGCCTCTAAAGAACATCCCAGTAGGTACTGTTATCCACGCAATCGAACTGAAGCCAGGCGGCGGTGCCAAGATGGGCCGTTCGGCAGGCGCTTCGATCCGTTTGGTTGCAAAGGATGGCGCTTACGCACAGCTTCGTTTGCCTTCAGGCGAAATCCGCAACGTTGATGCTCGCTGCCGTGCAAGCATCGGTGAAGTTGGTAACGCCGAGCAGTCGAACATCAACTGGGGTAAGGCTGGCCGCATGCGTTGGAAGGGCGTTCGCCCAACCGTACGTGGTGTTGCCATGAACCCTGTTGACCACCCACACGGTGGTGGTGAAGGTCGTACCTCTGGTGGCCGTCACCCAGTAACCCCATGGGGTCAGGCTGAAGGACGTACCCGTAAGCCAAACCTTCCGAGCGACAAGCTAATTGTTCGTCGTCGTACCGTAGGCAAGAAGCGTTAGTAGGAGCTGAGAGATGCCACGTAGTCTAAAAAAGGGTCCATTCGTTGACGACCACCTTTTCCAGAAGGTTGTTAAGCAGAACGAGGCCAACACCAAGAATGTGATCAAGACCTGGTCGCGCCGCTCGATGATTGTTCCAGCCATGCTGGGCCACACCATCGCAGTGCACGACGGTCGTAAGCACGTACCAGTATTCATCACCGAGACCATGGTCGGTCACAAGTTGGGCGAATTCTCACCAACTCGCACCTTCCGCGGCCACGTCAAGGACGACCGAAAGGGCAAGCGTAAGTAATCATGCAGGCTCTAGCAAAAGTTAAGCACATCCGCGTTACTCCGATGAAGGCACGTCGTGTCGTCAATCTGATCCGCGGAAAGCAGGCCTCTGAGGCCCTAGCAATCCTAAAGTTTGCCCCACAGGCAGCGAGCGAACCGGTTTACAAGTTGGTTCACGCTGCAATGGCAAACTGCAAGGTTAAGGCAGACGCAGCGAACCTAGCGTTCGATGAGGATGACCTAATCGTTTCCCAGGCATTCGTCGATGAGGGCACCACCCTTAAGCGTTTCATGCCACGTGCACAGGGACGCGCATTCCGCATCCTGAAGCGCACCAGCCACATCACCATTGTGGTTGCAACTCCTGACGAGCTTGGAGGCAAGAACTAATGGGTCAGAAAGTAAATCCATACGGTTTCCGACTAGGTATCACTACCGATCACATCTCGCGTTGGTTCGCCGACTCGACCAAGAAGGGCCAGCGTTACGCTGACTACGTAGCTGAGGACATCAAGCTACGTCACCTTCTAACCGAGCGTCTAGACCGTGCCGGTGTATCTCGCGTAGAGATCGAGCGCACCCGTGACCGTGTACGCGTGGACATCCACACTGCACGTCCAGGTCTAGTTATCGGTCGTCGTGGTGAGGCTGCGGAGAAGATCCGTGCCGAACTAGAGAAAATGACTTCGAAGCAGATCCAGCTAAACATCCTTGAGGTTAAGAACCCAGACATGGATGCACAGCTTGTAGCCCAGGGCATTGCCGAGCAGCTAAACGCACGTGTGGCTTTCCGCCGCGCAATGCGTAAGGGCATGCAGGGTGCAATCCGTCAGGGTGCCAAGGGTATTCGTGTTCAGACCTCTGGTCGACTTGGTGGCGCTGAAATGTCACGCCGCGAGTTCTACCGCGAAGGTCGAGTACCTCTACACACCCTCCGTGCCAACATCGACTACGGCTTCTACGAGGCCAAGACCGTTTTCGGTCGCATCGGTGTAAAGGTTTGGATTTACAAGGGTGACATGACTGCCAAGGAACTAGCACGCGAGCAGGCAAACGCTAAGCCTGTCCGTGGTGGCGAACGCCGTGGTCCACGTAGCTCTGCTCCAGCCGCTGCTGCACCTGCAGCTGCAGCTCCAGTAGTAGCTGAAGCCTCAGGAAGTGAAAACTAATGCTGATCCCTCGTCGAGTTAAGCACCGCAAGCAGCACCACCCGTCTCGTTCGGGCGCTGCAACCGGTGGCACCAAGGTCAACTTCGGTGAATACGGTATCCAGGCACTAACCCCTGCATACGTAACCAACCGTCAGATCGAAGCTGCACGTATTGCTATGACCCGTCACATCAAGCGTGGCGGAAAGGTTTGGATCAACATTTATCCAGACCGTCCACTTACCAAGAAGCCTGCGGAAACTCGCATGGGTTCCGGTAAGGGTTCACCTGAGTGGTGGGTAGCTAACGTCAAG
>CANFOX010000075.1 GCA_947448845.1 Microbacteriaceae bacterium
CATCCGGTGGTTGGTGGCACAAAGTTTTTCTCGGTGAAGATGGCGATGGTTTCAGCCTTGGCCTTTTCGAAATAGCCGCTGGCGAGCATTCCTGCCGCCGCCTTCGTCCATCCGTCATTTGAAACGTCAAACAAGCCGGGGTAGCTGCGGGTGGCCCAGAAGTTCAGCCCAGCCGAGGTTGAACTCGCCCAAGCGGCATTACTGGCCTTATAGAAGTTTCGAATCTTGGCTTTGATATCTAGCGGATGAAGCACAATCACCGGGCTGAGCGCCACCAGACGCGTGGTGTTCTGAAGTGGGTAGGCAGCGGCGCGAAAGTAAATCGGTTTGGTTGAAATGATCTTCTGCTGGCTTTGAATCGCGCTTGAAGGCCCCTGGGTGAGGCGGCTTTCAACCGTCTTCCAGGTTTTTTGGTTGGTTGAGCTTTCGATGCGCACAAAGAACCGAGTGCGAACCCGGCTCGGCGTGAATACGTGAGCGGTTACCGATTCAAAGTCGCTCAAGACTGGCTGTTTTTGGCTGATGCCAATGGTGAGGTTCACTTGGTTTGGTCGAATGGCTTTTTCGGCGGAGTGCGACCAAAACAGCAGACCCGCAACCAGCGCCACCAGGGCGGCTGCGGCCCCGGCAATAAACCAGCGCTTTTGGTTCAAGGTTAGGGTTTGCCGCGCAGAATAGCTTGCTTTACCTCGGCGATTGCCTTGGTTACCTGAATACCGCGGGGGCAAGCTTCGGTGCAGTTGAAGGTGGTGCGGCAGCGCCACACACCTTCTTTGTCGTTCAAGATTTCAATGCGAGTGCTGGCAGCTTCATCGCGCGAGTCGAAAATGAAGCGGTGGGCGTTCACAATGGCGGCAGGGCCGAAGTATTGACCGTCTGTCCAGAAGACTGGGCAGCTGGTGGTGCAGGCGGCGCACAGAATGCACTTGGTGGTGTCGTCGAAGCGGGCGCGATCTTCTGCACTTTGCAGACGCTCTTTTTCTGGCTTATCGCTGGCAATCAAGAATGGCTTGATGTCGCGGTAGGCCTGATAGAACGGGTTCATGTCAACGATGAGGTCTTTTTCAACCGCAAGACCCTTGATTGGCTCAACGTAGATTGGCGCGTTGATGTCGAGGTCTTTAATAAGGGTTTTGCAGGCAAGTCGGTTACGGCCGTTGATGCGCATGGCGTCTGAACCACAAACTCCGTGGGCACAGCTGCGCCTAAAAGTAAGCGAGCCGTCGATTTCCCACTTGATCTTGTGTAGGGCATCGAGCACGCGGTCGGTGCCGTGAACCTGAACGTCGAAGTCTTGCCACTTGGCTTCTTCGCCGGTTTCAGGGTCAAAGCGACGCACGAAAAGCGTCACGTTGAAAGTTGGAATCTCAGGTATTACTGGTTTTGCAACTGCGGTAGCCATTAGTACTTACGCTCCATCGGCGGGTAGTTGGTGACGGTGACTGGCTTCCAGCCAAGCTTGATGCGGTCTTCAGCCTTGGTTGCCTTCGACTTCTTTAGGTAAGCCATTGAGTGAACCATAAACTTTTCGTCGTTACGTGTTTCATAATCTTCTCTGAAGTGGCCGCCGCGGCTTTCACGACGCTCGCGCGAGGTGTAAACCAGAACTTCGGCAAGGTCAAGCAAGAAGCCAAGTTCGATGGCCTCAAGAAGGTCGGTGTTGAAGCGCTTGCCGAGGTCTTGAATGGCAATGTGCTGGTAGCGCTCGCGCAGTTCAACAATCTTGTCGAGTGACTCGTTGAGCGATTCCTCGGTGCGGTAAACCTGAGCGTTTTTGTCCATGGTTTCTTGAAGTTCACGGCGAAGCACGGCAATCTTTTCGGTGCCCCGAGAATCGCGAACCTTCTCGATTAGCTCAAGCACATCTTTGGCTGCGTCTTTCGGAAGCGGCGCCAACTTTGCCTTCTTCGCATATTCGGTGGCATAAATGCCCGAGCGCTTGCCGAAAACGTTAATGTCGAGCAGCGAGTTAGTGCCCAAGCGGTTGGCGCCGTGCACCGAAACGCAGGCACACTCGCCGGCGGCGTAGAGGCCCGGCACAACGGTCTTGTTGTCGCGCAGCACTTCTGCCTTCACGTTGGTTGGAATGCCGCCCATGGCGTAGTGGGCCGTCGGAAACACTGGCACCGGCTCGGTGTAGGGCTCTACCCCTAGGTAGGTGCGGGCAAACTCGGTGATGTCGGGAAGCTTGGCGTCGATTACCTCTGGTGGCAGGTGAGTGAGGTCGAGCAAAACGTAGTCTTTGTTAGGCCCGGCACCGCGGCCTTCGCGCACCTCGTTGGCCATGGCGCGTGCCACCATGTCGCGCGGGGCGAGGTCTTTAATGGTTGGGGCGTAGCGCTCCATGAAGCGCTCACCAGAAGCGTTTCGCAGAATGCCACCCTCACCGCGGGCAGCCTCGCTCAGCAGAATGCCGAGGCCAGCCAAACCGGTTGGGTGAAATTGGTAGAACTCCATGTCTTCGAGCGGCAAACCCTTGCGCCAAATAATGCCAACGCCATCGCCGGTAAGGGTGTGGGCGTTCGAAGTGGTTTTGAAGATCTTGCCGAAACCACCGGTGGCAAAAATAATCGACTTGCCTCTAAAAATGTGGATGTCGCCGGTAGCGAGCTCGTAAGCCACCACCGCGGCTGGAACCTCGACGCCGTCAACCTCGCTCATGATTAGGTCGAGAACGTAGAACTCGTTGTAGAACTCGATGCCGAGCTTTACGCAGTTTTGGTAAAGGGTTTGCAAAATCATGTGGCCGGTGCGGTCGGCGGCATAGCAAGAGCGGCGAACCGGGGCCTTACCGTGGTCGCGGGTGTGGCCACCAAAGCGGCGCTGATCAATCTTGCCGTCTGGGGTGCGGTTGAACGGTAGCCCCATGTTTTCTAGGTCGATAACTGCCTCAACCGACTCTTTGGCAAGAATCTCAGCGGCATCTTGATCGACCAGGTAATCGCCACCCTTGACGGTGTCGAAGGTGTGCCATTCCCAGTTGTCTTCTTCAACGTTGGCAAGGGCAGCAGCCATTCCACCCTGGGCCGCACCGGTGTGCGAGCGGGTGGGAAACAGCTTTGAGATAACCGCGGTTTTGGCGTGTGGCCCAGCCTCGATGGCGGCACGCATGCCGGCGCCACCGGCGCCAACGATTACAACGTCGTACTCATGAATCTGAGGTGCTTGAGTCAATTCGATCCGATCGATTACTTGTTGGTGCAGAAAGAAGGCAGAAGTTCAGGAAGCGAATTCGCTGGGCATGGGTCAAAGGTGGTGATAACCAGGGTGCCAAGCAGAATCAGCACGCCACACACGGCCCAGAGGGTAACCACGAGGCTCTTGCGAACCCAAGGGCGCTCGGCATAGTCGTTTACCAGTGTGCGCATTCCGTTGGTGCCGTGAATGAGCGCCAGCCAAAGCATGATGCCATCCCAGATGCGCCAAAACGGGGTTGCCCATTTGCCACCAACGAAACCGAAGTCGATGGCGCGAATGCCTTCACCCACAAACAGGTTGGCAATGAGGTGGCCGAAAATCAGCACCAGCAAAAGTGCGCCAGATGCGCGCATGTAAAGCCATCCGTATTTTTCAAGCTTTGCGCTCTTGCGGCTGCGCGGGCTGCGAGGGGTCTCGATGGTGATTGACATTACTTGGCACCTCCGAATACGTGCATCAGGTGACGCGGTGCGAAACCAGCGAACAGGATGACCGCAACTGCGATGACAACCCAGAACATGACGTTCTGAAACTTGGCGCCTTTTGGCCAGAAGTCAATCAAAATAACGCGAACGCCGTTGAGGGCGTGAAAGAGAATCGAGGCAACGAGGCCGAGCTCACCGAGACCAATAATTGGGGTCTTGTAGGTGGCGATTACCGAGTTGTAGGCCTCTGGGCTAACGCGCACTAGGGCTGTGTCGAGCACGTGCACAAGCAAAAAGAAAAAGATGGCGACACCAGTTATGCGATGCAGTACCCAAGACCACATTCCAACTTTGCCGCGATAAAGCGTGCCGGCAGGCTTTGATGGCAAGACAATCCTCCTTGATTTACCTCATAAGTCTAACCTCGCAAAAGCCGGCACTCGCCCATTTCGGCGGGTTCGGATACCCTTTGATAGTCATGACTACTAAGAACCCAATACAGCGCTTCTACAGCATTATTCCCGCCGGAGGAGTTGGAAGTCGACTTTGGCCGCTCTCAAGAGCATCGGCACCTAAGTTTTTGCACGACCTAACCGGCTCTGGTCAAACCCTGCTGCAAGACACCTTCGACCGCTTGGTTCCGTTCGCGGGCAGTGAGCGCATTCTGGTAGTTACCGGTAACGCGCACGCCGATGCGGTTCGAGAGCAGATTGAAAGCCTCAGCGAAGCGAACCTGGTGCTGGAATCGAGTGCCAAAGATTCAACCGCAGCCATTGCCACCGCCGCTGCCATTTTGATGAAGCGCGAACCAGATGTGATTATTGGCTCGTTTGCAGCCGACCACGTAATTACCGATCAAAAGGCCTTCGAGGCCGCCGTTCGCGAGGCAATCGAGGTCGCCGCCACCGGAAAGATCGTGACCATTGGCATTAAGCCAACCGAGGCGTCGGTTGCCTTCGGCTACATCAAGACCGGTGATGTGATTGATCACACCGCTGAGGCCACCGCCCGCGAAGTAGTGAAATTCGTTGAAAAACCAAACATTGCCCGCGCCAAGAAATATGTGGATTCAGGAAACTACCTGTGGAACGCCGGCATGTTTATTGCCCCGGCGGCGCTGTTGCTTGAACAGCTTGCCAAGAGTGAACCAGCCATGCACGAGGCCATCATGAAGATTGCCGAAAACTGGGACACCCCAGACCGTAAAGCCGTGGTGGCCTCGCTTTGGCCAGCACTAAAGAAGGTGGCCATCGATTACTCGGTTGCCGAACCGGCTGCCGAGGCCGGCTTGGTTGCAGTGGTTCCAGCCGATTTTGAGTGGCACGATGTTGGTGACTTCGCCGCAATTGCCGAACTGCAGTCGCAGGGCCGAAAGGGCAATCTCGCGGTGCTTGGTAACGCCAAGGTATTAGCCGATTCATCCAGTGGAATTTTGGTTAGCGACACCGATCGCTTGATTGCACTTATTGGTGTCGAAGACATCATTGTGGTTGACACCCCAGACGCCCTTCTGGTTACCACCAAAGAGCACGCCCAGCGCGTGAAGTCACTGGTTGACGCACTTAAAGCCACCGGACACTCAGAAGTTCTCTAACATGCGCGCTCGTTTAGTTGGCGCGATGGCGCTTGCGGTGCTGCTGCTAGGCGGTTGCACCGCTAAGCCGGCTGTGCCTCAGCCAACGCCGGTGCACTTTCGGGCCTGCCAGGTTTCTGAGCGAAACACCGATTACCAGGCCGATGCCGAGCAAATTACCTATGCGCTGCAAAAGGCCAAGATTGCCAACGGCGTTCACCTGCTTCGCGCCCTGGTTGATCTAACCCCAACTTCAACGGCTAGCGTTTTCGATTCAATGCTGAAGCACAACTGCACGCTGGTGGTTACTAGCGGGGCTGGCTTGGCACCACTTGCCGCGAAGGCGGCTGCGCTAAAGCCTTCCGTGAATTTCTTGACCGTGGTTTACAGCGAAGCGCTCGATGAAGTTGCCAAAACTTTGCCGAATTTTCGCACCATTCGTTTCGATGTTCGCTCGGCCGCCTTCTTGGCAGGTTACGCGGCTGCCTCAACCAGCAAGGTTGAAACCGTTGCGGTTATCGGCGGTAACCCCAACGCTCGCACCAAGCAGTATGTGCTGGGTTTTCGCGCTGGGGTTGCTCAATACAACGTTGCTCAAGGCACCGCGGTTAGCGTGCTTGGCGACGACCTGGTGCAAACCGATTACGTTGGCTCGACCAGCGACGCCAACCTGGTGCAATTGGCAACGGCTGGGGTTGATGCTCAAGGTGCCGATGTGATTTTCTTGGCGGCTGGCCCGGCATCGGTTGGTGCCGGTTCGATTGCCACACTGCAAAAGATTCACCTGATTTTCACTGACTCAGACTGGTGGTTCGACCCAGCCGCCGAAAAGTTCAAAGATCAGATTTTGACTTCGGCCACCGTGAATCTAGTTGGCTTGATTTACGCCGACACCCTGGCTGCTCTGCAGGCCAGC
>CANFOX010000076.1 GCA_947448845.1 Microbacteriaceae bacterium
AATACTCTGGGCATTGGTGCCAAGCCGAAACAGAATCGAGTAGCAGTGCGCGTAGTAACCATCGAGCAGCTCAAAGCCATTTTTGAGAACCTGCCGAATAACCCTCGGGTGGCGGCAAGCGGCAACTTTGCAACGCCAAAAACGCTGCTGGCTGCATTCGACGCGAGCGTTTCTGAGTTTCGCCTCAACATGCTGAATGCTCAACCGGGCATTCCAGATCGCGATGGCGTGGTTTATGAATCGTCGTTCGTTGGGGCCGGAATGCGTCGCAGCCCTCGCCTTGAATACATTCCTAGCCGCCTCAGCTTGCTGCCAGAGCTTCTTCGCGATCACTACATTCCAGATGTTGTGTTGCTTCACACTTCGGTGCGCCGCCACGACACCGTGAGCCTCGGCACCGAGGTAAACGTGTTGCCAGCGGCCATTGAAACCGCAAGGGCTCGCGGTGGCCTTGTGGTGGCACAGGCCAACTCGCAAATGCCTTACACCTACGGCGATGCCCAAATTTTTGAGCACGAGATTGACTTTCTTATCGAAGTCGATGAACCGCTAACTGAAAAACCGCACGGTGAAGTTGGCGATGTTCCGCGTGAAATCGCTTCTCGCATTTCGGCTCAAATTGAAAACGGCTCAACTTTGCAGCTTGGCATCGGCGGCATTCCAGATGCGGTGATCGAACTGATGCAAGATCGCAAAGATCTTCGCATCTGGACAGAAATGTTCAGCGATGGGGTACTTGGTCTCGAGCAGCAGGGCGCACTAGATGCAGACATTCCAATCACAGCGAGCTTTGTTTTTGGTTCGCGCGAGCTTTACGACTGGATGCACCTGAACCGCTCAATTCGCATGATGCGCACCGAAACCACCAATGACCCGGGTCTCATAGCTCGTCAAGCAAAAATGACCAGCATCAACGCCGCGCTTGAAGTCGACCTGTTCGACCAGGCCAACGCCAGTTATGTTCGCGGCGAGATTTACTCAGGTTTCGGTGGTTCTACCGATTTCATTGTGGGCGCCATGCATGCCCGCGATGGTCGCTCTTTTATGGCGCTGCCGAGTTGGCACGAAAAAGCGCAGAAGTCGACCATAGTTGACCAGCTCGCCGAACACGTCACAAGTTTTCAGCACAGCTTTGTGGTTACCGAGCAGGGTGTGGCTCAGTGTTTTGGCCGCAGCCAGAGCGAACAGGCTTGGAACCTCATAAATCACGCCGCGCATCCGAATGCCCGTGACTGGCTCACCGAATCGGCAAAAGCAAAGCGCCTGATCTAACGACCAGGCGCCTAACTTAGGGGTTGCTTGCTTTATGGGTGAATGAACAACCAAGCGGTTGAGTAGGCCCCGAGTTTGCCGTTCACTAGCGGAGCACTGGTCTGCAAAACCTCGCCCTTTGGCAACTTCACAGGCTTGTCGCTGAAGTTGGTAACGCTGTGCCAGCCGTTCGGGCGTGCAAAGTGAAGCAACTTCTTCGATGACTTAACCCACTTGAGGTCTTCACTGGTTTGCAACTGACGACGGCGCCAAAGCGCTTCGCGGTAAAGGTTCAAGAACGACCAGGTGGTGTGATCTTGCGCCTCAACCGAGTAAGAACCCCAATCGGCAGGCTGAGGCAGGTGTGCTCCGCCAGAACCGAAACCAAATGACGAACCGGTGAGGCTCCATGGCAGCGGCACGCGGCATCCGTCTCGAGAACGGCCCTTGCCGGGGTTACGCAAGAACGACGGGTCTTGAATTTGGTCTAGCGGAATGTCGAGCACCTCAGGTAGGCCAAGCTCTTCACCCTGATAGATGTAGGTGCTACCAGGAAGCGCGAGCATCAGCATGATGGCGCCGCGAGCGCGGGCAAAACCTTTTTGGTAATTCACAGCCGGCTTAAAGCCGCCAACATACCAGGCGTCCCAGTTGGTGTCTTTTGGCAGGCCATAGCGAGCAGTGTGGCGAATGGTGTCATGGTTCGAAAGCACCCAGGTGCTCGAAGAACCATCGCTCTTTGAGGCCTTCAGGTTGCGCGCAATGATCTTCTTGTAATCTTTGCGGTTCCAGTTTGCGCTCATCAGGTCGAAGTTGAACGCCTGGCCCAGCTCTTCGGCGCTTGCGTAGAGCGGGCGGCGGGCGGCGGGCGCCCCAGACTCGGCTACGGCAACGCGTGGTGGGTCATACTCGTTGAAAACCTTGCGCCAGGTCTTATAAATTTCGTGAACTTCATTGCGGTCGAAAATTGGGTCGCTGCCGTCAAGCGCAATGCTCTCTGGGCCCCATTCGCGGTAACCAGGCATTTTGCCCGAAAGGTCTTTGGCAAGTGCGTGCGCCACGTCAATGCGGAACCCGTCCACACCTCGGTCGCTCCAGAACCGCAGGGTGTACAAGAAGTCGTCGCGAACTTCCTGGTTGTCCCAGTTGAAGTCGGGCTGCTCTTTTGCGAACAGGTGCATGTACCACTGACCGGGGGTGCCGTCTGGCTCGGTGATTCGAGTCCACCCGTTTGGGCCAAAGTGACTGTTTAGGTCGCTCGGTGGCAACTCGCCATTCTCGCCTAGGCCATCAAAAAACAGGTAGCGGGCTCGGGCCGCAGAACCCTTGGGGCTCTTCAGGGCTTCTTGAAACCAAACGTGCTGGTCAGAAGAGTGGTTTGGCACAATGTCAATAAAAATACGGATGCCGGCGGCGTGGAATTTTTCGACCATTTCGTCGAACTCTTCCAGAGTTCCAATGCGCGGGTCAACGTTGCGATAGTCGGCCACGTCATAACCGCCATCGGCTAGCTCGCTCGGGTAGAACGGACTGAGCCAAACGCCATCGATGTGCAAACCCTTTAGGTAATCAAGCTTGTTGATAATGCCGCGCAGGTCGCCAATGCCATCACCGTTGGCGTCGCTAAAGCTTCGTGGGTAAATCTGGTAGATAACCGCCTGACGCCACCAGGTTGAATCGCCCGACAAAAAAGTGTGTTCGCCCAAAGTTCAGCCCTTCAAAAGTTTTTGGATGCGTCAATCGTATTGCAGGTTGTGGGAGGTTGGCAGGCGACTAGTGCGAATGACGCGCGGTGTACATGAAAGACGCCAGCACGATAACCAACACTGGGGCAAGCGCAGCGGCGTTTAGACCGCCGAAGGTTACTGCGGTGAGAATACCGCCGGCGAGCCCGCCACCGATTGCACCCGAAAGGTTCATGGCCGAGTCGCTCAACCCCTGAACGTTGGCCTTCTCACTGGGTGGCAAGGTTTTCGCGAGTAGCGCCGAAGCCGAGACCGTGCTGGCCGACCAGCCGAGACCGAGCAGAAAAAGACCAACGGTAACCAAAACTCGATTGTGCTGCCCGAAACCTGCGAAACCAAGCGCCAGAAGGTAAGTGAACTGACCGAGCAGCACTGTGCGCACATTGCCGATTTTGTCGGCGAGCATTCCAAATAGCGGCGAGAACGCGTACATGCCGGCGATGTGCAAACTTATGGTGAAGCCGACCACAACTAGGTCGTATCCCATCTCTTGCATGTGCACCGGCGTCATCGACATAACAGACACCATCACCATGTGGCTGAGGGCGATCGAAATAATGGCAAAAACCGCCCACGGATGCTGCCTCAAAGTGGCGATGGCAGATGCGAACGAGATCTTGGCCTTACGCGAAATCTCTCCGGCGGCAAGTTCTTGGGCCAATTTCTGCGGATCAGGCCGAAGGCCGAGCCAGAAAACCGAGGTTGAGGCCAGTTGAGCCACGATGGTGAACAGAAATGGCCCGGTGAGGTGCGGCAAATGCAAATAGTTGCCAACCACTTGGCCTGGGCCAAAAAGGTTTGGGCCAATCACCGCACCAACCGTGGTGGCCCACACCACGAGTGATAGGTCTCGAGTCTTGGAGTGCGGCAAGTCGGTTGCCGCGAAGCGCGCCTGAAGGCTCACCGCTGAACCAGCGCCAAGCATGAACAAGCCAACCAGCAATATTGCAAAAACTGAGACCGCCGCGGCGGTTATAACCGTTATTGCCCCGGCAATGGCAATAGCTGCGCCGGTGGCAAGCGAATATTTACGCCCCTTGGCGTATGCCAACCGTGAGAGTGGAATCGCCCAGGTGGCAGCACCCAGGGTGCTCAGGGTCGCCGCCAACCCGGAAAGTGCCGTTGAACCAGAGATTTCGGCGGCGAGAAGTGCACCAACCGAAAGTGTTGAACCCAATCCGAATCCGCCGAGGACCTGACCCATGGCGAGCACCCGAACGGTGCGGCGCTGAATTGCTAAAAGTTCATCAACCTGCACGAACGACACCAAACAAAAGTGCCTGCACTAGAAAACCAAAAATCACAACGAAGATCGCCGGGGTTAGGTATTTGACCACGGGTAAAAGGCGAGCCTGAAAGGCAATGCGCTTGGCGATTGGCGACTCTGGCGATGTCGACACAAGCTGGCTGGCAATAGCAGCAGCTTCATCAGCCCCTGAAAATTCGGCAAGAGCCCCGAGAATGCCACTCGCCAGCAAAATGAGAACAGCAGCCATGCGCACCGGCAACTCAGCCGACCCCAAGCCAAACTGAAGCAGTGCAACGGTTGTGATTAGCAAACCGGTTGGCGCCAACTGCGCAATGATGATTCGGGTGTGAGCGTGATGCCAGGCGTGGATTAGATTTTGCTCGTTCATGGTTGACTCCTTAGATAAGACAACTCTAAGGTCGGTAACGTTTGCCCAATAACGCTTTTCAGGAACGCATGTCGGTGCGGTTTCGTCGCCTGCTCTCTGGCGCCCAAGATGGAGTGCCGCCGTGGCTCGAAGTGATCGGGGCTGGTGATGATCGCGGTTTATTCACACCCGATGACGCCCCCTGGGTTGTGCACGCAGATTTCGGAACACTGGTTGGTGGCATTCGCGCTCTGCTAGTGCAGGCCTTGCACCCGGGAACCCTGCGAGGTGTGGCAGAACATTCCCGTTATGAAGAAGACGCTCTTGGGCGCTTGGCTGGAACCATTCGTTGGCTCACGGTTACCACTTTTGGCTCGAACGAAGCCATTGCCGGTGAGGCCAGCCGCGTGAACAGGCTGCACGAGCGCGTGGTTGGTGAATACGAAACCAACTCGGGTGAAGCCCGCGGCTATCGTGCCGCCGACCCCGACCTGCTTTTGTGGGTGCACATCGCGTTCATGGAATCGTTCTTGGTTTGCCACGAGATGTATGCCTGGCGCCCGATTCCGGGCGGGGCCGATAACTACATTGCGCAGTGGTCGCGGTCGGTTGAGGCACTTGGCCTCACCCAAGCGCCCATGAGCCGCGCCGAACTGAACGCCGAGATTCGCAAGTTTTTGAATGGCAACGTTCTGCGGGTAGACGACCGCACGCGCAACGTGGTGAAGTTCATCAAAAACCCACCTTTGCCAGCCGCAGCCAAACTCGCCTACCGATTACTTTTCGACGCGGCAGTGGTTTCGCTCGAGCCAGAGTTTCGCGAAATGCTCGGCCTGCGCTCAGGCCCGCGCTGGCTAGTGCAACCGCTCACGCGAAGTCTTCTGAAAACCATTCGCTGGGTTATCGGCCCAGAGTCACCCATTGAAGACGCTGGCCGCGAGCGCCTTCGCCGAATTGGTGCCTGGAACGGCTAGTAACCCTTAGAGGCTGGCAACAACCGAGCGAATGAACTCTACCGACTTGCGAGCGTTCTCGAACGGGCCCTCACCCGGTGCCGGATTCTCGTGGATTACGTTGTCTTGTTCGAGCACGAACCATCCGTCGTATCCGTCTTGCACCAACGAGGTTACGATCGAGCGAATGTCTACGTCGCCCTCACCCAGCGGCACATACATGCCTTCGAGAATTCCCTGGTAATAAGTGATTTCGCCGGCTTGCACGCGCTTGGCAACGGCAAGGTTTACGTCTTTGAGGTGCGAGTGAGCTACCCGGTCGGAGTGCTTCTTGGCAAAAGCCACTGGGTCGGTTCCGCCAATAATCATGTGGCCGGTGTCTAGGCAGAACTGAATCTTGCTTCCATCGAGCACGTGTTGAATGTCATCCTGAGTTTCAACCATGGTGCCAACATGCGGATGCAGCACCGCGGTGATGCCAAATCCAGCTGCATAGTCACTAATGCGGTCGAGATT
>CANFOX010000077.1 GCA_947448845.1 Microbacteriaceae bacterium
AAGAACTATCGCGTTCACCGAGCACCGAGCTATGCCGAGCGTTGGACAGACCACTCGCCCGTTTTGGTTGACTACACTCTCTAAACTTGAGGGCATGACCAAACCGAATCTTTTTAGCGGCATGCAGCCTTCTTCTGGCTCGCTGCACCTTGGCAACTACCTTGGCGCTTTGGTCAACTGGGTGAAGCTGCAAGACGAATTCAACGCGTTTTACTGCGTGGTTGACCTGCACGCCATCACCGTGCCGCAAGACCCAGCGGTGCTTCGCGCCAACACTCGCCTCACCGCCGCGCAATACCTAGCAGCCGGAATCGACCCGGCTCGCTCAAGCCTGTTCGTTCAGTCACACGTTGCCGCGCACTCGCAACTTGCCTGGGTTCTTAACACCATCACCGGCTTCGGTGAGGCCGGGCGCATGACACAGTTCAAAGACAAGTCACAAAAAGGTGGTGTGGAATCTGCCAGCGTTGGTCTATTCACCTACCCAATGCTGATGGCTGCCGACATCTTGCTCTACCAGTCGAAAGCCGTGCCGGTTGGCGAAGACCAGCGCCAGCACCTCGAACTCACTCGTGACCTCGCCGAACGCTTCAACTCGCGCTTCGGTCAAACTTTCACAATTCCAGAAGCGGTCATCCTCAAAGAAACCGCCAAGATCTATGACCTGCAAAACCCTGATGCCAAAATGTCGAAGTCGGCCGCAGACACAAAGGGTCTGGTCAACATCATGGATGACAACAGCACCATTGTGAAAAAGTTCAAGAGCGCCGTAACCGACACCGACGGCGAGATTCGTTTCGACCGAGCGGCAAAGCCGGGAGTTTCAAACCTGCTTGGCATTTTCAGCGCCATTAGTGGTCACACCGTTCAGGAACTTGAGACCCGCTTCGCAGGCGCTGGCTACGGAACGCTGAAGGGCGACTTAGCCGATCTAGTGGTTGCCACCATCGAGCCGATTCGCGATCGCACCAACGCGCTTTTGGCCGACCAGGCCGAACTAGACCGCCTGCTATCTGCCGCCGCAGATAGGGCAAGCGAGGTTGCCGAGGCCACCCTGAA
Organism: Microbacteriaceae bacterium; assembly: GCA_947448845.1. Lineage (GTDB taxonomy): Bacteria > Actinomycetota > Actinomycetes > Actinomycetales > Microbacteriaceae > Rhodoluna. The sequence continues at coordinate 1,060 of CANFOX010000077.1, forward strand.
GCAGGTAAACGACCGCTTGGGGTTGCTGCCAAAGGCCTGACCGCCGCCACATTCGAACATGAGAGTTCGCTGAGAGCAACTTGGAATAACTTTCGCTTTTCTGCGGTTGATGTCAGTATTGAAATAACAGTTCTTCGGGGTCAGTGAAAATCTGAACCGGCAGTCAAAGTCTGCGACCCGACTAGTCACGCAAGTGGATGGGCGGTTGATCTGGTGAAACTCCAGAACCGACGGTTAAAGTCCGGATGGGAGAAGAACGCGTGGGTCTTTGCCGACCCTCGCTTGGCTTTGCCGTCTCTTCGGCAACGCCGGCTCCTCGCCCCGTAGAACACGAAAGGGTGAGCAGTTGAGCAACGAAGTAATCGAAACCGCAATGCGCAGAGCACTTGAGCTTGCGTTGCTTGGCCCTACCTTTGGGGTCAACCCTCAGGTGGGCGCTGTGGTTGTCGATGGCGAAGGCCAAATCGTTGCCGAGGGTTACCACCAGGGCTCAGGCAGTAAACATGCCGAAATCGTTGCCCTCGAAGCACTTGCCGAAAAGCTCGGCGGCTCCCCTATTCCGAACGACTTCACCCTGGTGGTGACCCTCGAGCCTTGCAACCACACCGGCAAAACCGGCCCTTGCGCCGAAGCGATTGTGCAATCCGGCGTGCAAAAGGTTGTGTTTGCCAGCACCGACCCAGGCGAAAACTCGGGCGGCGGCTCGGCCACCCTGCGAGCCGCAGGCATTGAGGTAACCGGCGGCGTGCTTCAGGCTGAGGCCGACGAGCAGTCGAGAGTTTGGCTAACCGCCAAGAAGCTCGGCCGCCCGTTTGTCACGCTCAAGTGGGCCAGCAGCCTTGACGGCCGCGCTGCCGCGGCAGATGGTTCCAGCCGCTGGATCTCGAGTGCGGCATCGCGCGCCGAAACTCACGTGTTGCGAAACCAGGTTGACGCCATTCTGGTCGGCACCGGAACCGTGCTGGCCGACGATTCAGAACTTACCGCCCGCCGCATCGACGGTTCGCTCTACGACCACCAGCCGCTTCGCGCGGTGCTTGGCGAAACGCCGATTCCTGCAGGTTTTCGCGTTTACAACGAAGATGCCGAAACCGTGTTTTTCAACACCCATTCGATTCACGGTGCCCTCGCCGAACTTCATGCCCGTGGCGTGAAACATGTGCTCGTAGAAGGTGGGCCAACCATCGCAAGCAAGTTCATAAAATACGGCTTGGTTGACGAATACCTGATTTACCTCGCGCCAAAACTGCTTGGCGGCGACATGCTTTCCATTCGCAAGATCGGCGTTGAAAACATCGACGAGGCTCGCGGCCTAATCATCAAAGAGGTGCGCACCGTTGGCAACGACCTGGTGATTCGCGCCGTTGACGACCCTGCCACGCGCCACGCCGTTCGCGCCCCGAAGACCGCTCTCAGCAAGGAGAACTGATGTTTACCGGACTCATTGAAGAACTTGGAAGCGTGGCTGCAATCGAACCGCAGCAGAACGCTATGCGCCTGACCATCAAAGGCGCCGTAACTTTGGGCGACCTAAAGCGCGGTGACTCGATTGCCGTGAACGGAGCCTGCCTCACCGCGGTTGAAATCGACGCGAACGGTTTTACCGCCGACGTGATGCAAGAAACCCTCAACAAAACCGCTCTCGGCAGCCTAAAGCCTGGTTCGCCAGTTAACCTCGAGCGCGCCATGACGGCAGCCACTCGCTTCGGCGGCCACATGGTGCTCGGCCACGTTGACGGTGTTGGCACCTTCGTTTCACGAGAGCCAAGTGAAAACTGGCACTGGGTGAAAATCGAGCTGCCAGAAGATCTGATGCGCTACGTGGTTTCAAAAGGTTCAATCACCCTCGACGGCATCTCGCTAACCGTGAACGAAATTGAGGGCAACGTGATTGGCCTCAGCCTGATTCCAGAAACCCTCAAGCTCACCACGCTTGGCTCAAAGAGCGCCGGCGACCAGGTGAATGTTGAGGTCGACGTAATGGCGAAACACATTGAAAAACTTATGGATGCCCGACTAACCGAATTGGCGAAAAACTAATGCAACTATCAACTATTGAACAAGCGCTTGAAGCACTTCGAGCTGGTAAGCCAGTGCTGGTTGCCGACGCGGCCGATCGTGAAAACGAAGGTGATGCCATTATTTCGGCAGAGCTGGTAACCCCAGAGTGGATGGCCTGGATTGTTCGCCACACCACCGGCTTCTTGTGCGTGCCAATGGAAGATGAGCGCGCCAACGACCTAGAACTACCACTCATGGTTCAGAAGAACCAAGACCCCCACGGAACCGCCTACACCGTTAGCGTTGACGCCACCAACCGTGAGTCAACCGGCGTTAGCGCGAGCGACCGCGCCCTCACCGCAAACGTTTTGGCTAACCCAAAAAGTAGCCCGAACTCACTGATTCGCCCAGGGCATATGGTGCCGCTGCGCGCTCACCTGCAGGGCGTGCGCGGTCGAGCCGGGCACACCGAAGCCGCGGTTGACTTGCTCAAGTTGGCTGGCCTGCAGCCGGTTGGCGTGATTGGCGAAATGGTTAGCGCCGACGGCAGCATGATGCGTCTACCAGAGCTTCTTGAAACCGGAAAACGAGAGGAACTACCAGTGATCACCATTGAACAGCTACTCAAGCACGTTGAAGAACACTCCCCAACCGAGAGCTCGTCAGCCAATCGAATTCGCTTCGAGGCCGAGGCCAATGTTCCTACCACTCACGGTGAATTCCGCATCCGTGGTTATTACGACACCAAGACCACCGCAGACCACGTTGCCATTATTAAGGGCAACCCAACCGGTCGAAGCGTGCTGGTTCGCATGCACAGCGAGTGCATTACCGGCGAGGCTTTCGGAAGCCTGAAGTGTGAGTGCGGCCCGCAGCTTGACTTTGCTCTTGATGCCATTAACAAAGACCCCGACGGTGGCGTGGTTATTTACCTGCGCGGCCAAGAAGGTCGGGGAATTGGCTTGCTCAACAAGCTGAAGGCATACGCCTTGCAGGAACAGGGTTACGACACCGTTGACGCAAACCTTGCCCTAGGGCTTCCTAGCGAAGCCCGTGAATATGGCGCTGCGGTTGCCATTTTGCGCGACCTTGGCATTTCTAGCGTGCGACTAATGACCAACAACCCAGCTAAGGCAAGCTTCTTGAAAGATGCCGGCATCGAGATCGAAGATTATGTGCCAGTGCTGGTTGGCCAGGCAGAAGCCAACGAGGGTTACCTCGAGACCAAGCGCGCCAAGATGGGCCACATCATTCCAGAGACCGTCAAGTGAGCGGCGGCGGAGCACCAAAACTAGAGATTGACGCCAGCGGGCTTCAAATTGCGGTTTTGGCAACAACCTGGCACGCCAACATTACCGACGGGCTGCTAGCCGGTGCCGAGCGAGCACTCAAGGCAGCTGGTAACAGCGAATACGAGGTTTGGCGAGTGCCAGGCGCTTTCGAACTTCCGCTAGCCGCAAAGTATGCCATCGAGGCCGGCGCCGACGTTGTGATTGCGCTCGGTGTAGTGATTCGTGGTGACACACCTCACTTCGATTATGTTTGCAACGCCGCAACCGACGGCCTAACCCGAGTGCAGCTCGACTCTGGCGTGCCGATTGGCTTTGGCCTGCTCACCGTAGACACCGAGCAGCAGGCGTTAGATCGCGCCGGCTTGCCTGGGTCGAAAGAAGACAAGGGTGCCGAAGCAGTTGAGGCTGCGGTGCTAATGGCTAGACTCAAATCATGATTGAAACCATTATTCGCATCACCGTTGTTCTTCACCTCATTGGCGTAGTTGGCCTTCTTGGTGGCTTCTTCTATCAGATGGGCGCCCTCAAGACCGGCACCGCCAAAGTGCTTCCTGCCATGCTGCACAGCTCATGGCTGCTACTAATCACCGGATTCGGCCTAACCGGCCTGGTTTACGCCAACGGCGAGAAGGTAAACAACATCACGCTTTCAATAAAGGGTGCCGTTATTACCGCCATCTTCTTCATTGCCTACAGCTACGCCAAGAAAGAGAAGACCCCAAAGTGGGTTGTTCCAACCCTTGGCCTATTGACCCTGGTAAACGTTTGCTTCGCGGTTATTGCCGGAGTTGTTGTAGAAGCCTAAATCAAAATCTCTATCGCATAAAAAGCGAGGTCAGTCGGCGGGTTGTGAAAATCAATCCGCCGATTACCATTACCGCAAAGTAGAGTGCGTGCCATACGAGCCCCATGCTCAAGTTCTCAAGCATTAGACCGCGAATCAGCTCAACCCCGTGCCAAAGCGGCAAAGCCTCAATAATGTATTGCGCCCACTGCGGGTAGACCGAAAGCGGCGTAAAGGTTCCAGAGAATAAGAACATTGGCAGAATAAAGAACTGAACGCGGTTCATTTGCTGAAACGACTTCATGTATGACGTGATGCCCATGCCAACCGCGGCGAAGCCAAAGGCAATCAATAGGCACGCAGGAATAGCCAGAATGGCCCAAACACTTTGAATCAAACCAAGCGACGCTACCACGGCCATAAAACCAAGGGCATAAATCAGACCGCGAAGTAGCGCCCAGGCAATCTCGCCGAGGGCAACATCCAATGGACCAAGGCTGGTTGAGAGCATGGTGTTGTAAAGCTTGCCGAAGTGCATCTTGAAATAAACGTTAAAGGTGCTGTCATAAACCGCACCGTTCATTGCGCTAGTCGCCAAAAGTGCCGGGGCAACGAAGGCGGTGTATGAGATTGCGTGACCTGCAACCGTGATGCTTCCAACCATGGCGCCTATTCCAACACCGAACGAAAGCAGGTAGAGCACCGGCTCGAAGAATCCGCTGACAATCGCAATCCAGTTATTTGAACGAAATGCCAACAGGCTTCGCTGAATCAT
>CANFOX010000078.1 GCA_947448845.1 Microbacteriaceae bacterium
AAGCTCCAGCTTCATCGTTCGACTTGCATGTGTTAAGCACGCCGCCAGCGTTCGTCCTGAGCCAGGATCAAACTCTCCGTAAAAAATGCTTTGACCAAGCAAGCTTGGCCAAGTTTTAACAGAAGCCCCGGAATGGGGGCATTCAATTTGATCTGACTAAATCAGATTGTCTGACAATCTGTCTAACCAATTTGTTGCAGCCTTCGGAAAACCGAAGGCCAATTTATTGGCATCGACATTGTGCACGCTGTTGAGTTCTCAAGGATCGGATGCATCTGGGGATTTGCTTCACAGCTGGTCTCCAGAGCAACTTCTCTAACCTACCCGTTTGGTTGGTGGCTGTCAAATGAGACTCGCCACGAATTTCTCGGGAAGATTTCAATCATAGGCACGAAAAACCTCACCCGCAAGGGTGAGTTTTTTGGCTCTGATTGGTTGCTCTTGAGCCGGCGATCTCAGCGGATCTTGCCAAGCTTTGGGCAACTAGAAAAGATTACGGCTTGGTAACGATGAAGTCAAATCAAAAGGGCCGATTTGGCAAACTTTTTTTGAAATTGATAGGTAATTAGTTCAAAGTTGAGGCGTTTTCGGCACTTTTGAATGAAACCTGAGTCATTCCAAGGCTTGATTAGCCAATGAAGACGCCGGCTAGGGTTTTTTTACCCCTGCGAAGCACCGCGAATTTACCACGGATGCCGATTTCAAGACTGGCGGCTTCATCGGTGACCTTTTCGTTGTTTAGATAGACGCCACCTTCGGCGATTGCTCGTCGAGCTGCCGAAAGACTGGCCACCAGACCGGTGTCAACCAACAACTGCGCAATTGGCGTGCCGAGAGGTGAGTTGGTGTTTGGCAATTCTTTGAGGGCAGAAGTTAGCGTTGCGTCATCCAGGTTGGTTAGTTCACCCTGGCCAAATAGTGCTGCAGCGGCTTCAACCTGAGCTTGGGCCGTTTCTACCGAATGAACCAGCGCTGTTACCTCGAACGCAAGAGCCTTTTGGGCAGCTCGCAGATATGGCGCTTCTGCTAGTTGGGCTTCTAGCCCTTCGACCTCAGAACGCGATAAGAAGGTAAAGACCTTTAGGCGATCTATCACATCGGCATCTTCAACGTTAAGCCAGAACTGATAGAAGGCGTAGGGACTGGTCAGCTCTGCATCTAGCCAAACCGCGTTTCCCTCTGATTTACCAAACTTTTGACCATCAGAGTTGGTGATGAGAGGCGTTGCCAAAACATGGGCGCTCTTACCGGTTACCCGGTGAATTAGATCTGTTCCACTGGTGAGGTTACCCCACTGGTCGCTTCCACCGGTTTGCATGACGCACTCGTAACGCTGGAATAGCTCAAGAAAATCTAGCCCCTGCAGAATTTGGTAACTGAACTCGGTGTAACTTATGCCAGCATCGCTGTTGAGGCGGGCACTAACGGCATCTTTGGAAAGCATTTTTCCAACCCGGTAGTGTTTTCCGATTTCGCGCAAGAAATCAATGGCAGACATCGGTGCCGTCCAGTCGAGGTTATTGACTGGACGCGCAGCATTTTCACCTTCAAATGAAAGGAACCGTGCTGCTTGAGCAGCCAAGAGCTGCACCCACTCGGCAACGGTTTCTTTGGTGTTCAAGGTTCGTTCGGCGGTGGGCCTGGGGTCTCCGATTAGGCCGGTTGAACCGCCAACCAGAACGAGCGGCTTGTGCCCGGCTAGTTGCAATCGACGCATGAGTAAAAGCTGAACTAAGTTGCCCAAGTGAAGGCTTGGCGCGGTTGGGTCGAAGCCGCAGTAGTAAGTTATGGGGCCAGAGTTGAGCGCCATGCGAAGAGCTTCTTCGTCGGTGCTGATGGCAACCAGCCCGCGCCACTGCAGCTCTTGCCAAAGGTCGGCAAAACTAGCATCATTTGATTGCTTTGCCAGGACAGCGTTAGACATGAATTGGTGCCTTCTTAGTTGTGGGTGATCTTCTTTAAGGCGGTGATCTGTTCGAGCACTCGGGGTAATGCCGTGCCACCGGCGCCAGAACGGGACTTGATGGAGCCAGCTACCGAAAGCACCTCGCGCACCTCGGGGCTTAGGTGCTTAGAGATTTTTGCCAAATCGGAATCGGAAACTTCGTGCAACTCGAGCTTGTTCTGCTCGCAGAATGTGACCAACTTGCCCGTAATTTCATGTGCGTCACGAAAGGGAACGTGTTGCTTTACCAACCATTCAGCTACGTCGGTTGCCAGTGAGAACCCAGCTGAGGCAAGAGACTCGATGCGATCTAGGTTAAAAGTCATGGTTTGCACCATTCCAGAGAAAGCCGGAAGCAACAGACTCAGCGTGTCGACCATATCGAATACAGGCTCTTTATCTTCTTGCAGGTCACGGTTATAAGCCAACGGTAAACCCTTCAGTGTTGCCAGCAACCCTGCTAGATCGCCAATCATGCGACCGGCCTTTCCTCGGGCTAGTTCGGCAACATCCGGGTTCTTCTTTTGAGGCATGATCGAAGAGCCAGTTGAGTAGGCATCGTCAAGTTTGATGTATCCAAACTCCGCAGTTGCCCAAACGATAATTTCTTCTGCAAAACGCGACAGATTGATGCCGATCATGGTGCAGATGAATCCAAACTCGGCAACTACGTCGCGCGAAGAAGTTGAGTCAAGTGAGTTTGGCATGGGTGCGCTGAGGCCAAGCTTTTCGGCTACCAAACTTGGGTCTAGACCAAGCGTGTTCCCTGCGAGCGCACCGGCTCCATAAGGTGAAAAGCGGGCACGAACGCGCCACTGCGCTAAGCGCTCAAGGTCTCTGACGATTGGCCAAGCGTGAGCCAACAAGTGGTGCGAAAGCAACACCGGCTGAGCATGTTGAAAGTGTGTTCGACCAGGCATGACGATGGCAATGTGCTCTTCTGCACGTTCAACTAACACGGCAATGTAGGAAACCAAGTTGGCCTCAATCACCTTTGATTCGTCGAGTAGGTAGGTGCGAATCAAAGTGGCGATTTGGTCGTTTCGACTGCGACCAGCGCGCACCTTGCCGCCAAGTTCGGTTCCGGCGATCTCGATTAACCCACGCTCTAATGCTGAGTGAACATCTTCGTCGGTTGGTTTGGCAACAAAACTGCCCTGTTCGATGCGTTTGAGAAGTTCATCCAGCGATTTTTCAAGCTTTTGCAACTCAACAGTGTTCAAATAGCCCGCCGACTGAAGTGCCGAAATGTGGGCTTTGGTGCCGGCAATGTCGTATTTTGCAAGCCGCCAATCGAAGTGAATTGAACGACTTAGAGCGGCAACGGCATCGGCTGGGCCGCCCTCGAAGCGCCCGCCCCAGAGAGCCCCTGCGTCTGACCCAGGAGTAGCCATTAGTGCTTCTGTGCTCGCTTGGCCGAAATCTTACTTGGTAGCGCCCAGAGCTCGATGAAACCCTTGGCAAGCGACTGGTCGAAGGTGTCGCCGGTGTCGTAGGTGGCAAGGTCAAAGTCGTAAAGACTTTCTTCGGAACGACGACCGGTAACAACCGCCCGACCACCTTGGAGTTTAAGTCGAACTTCGCCAGAAACATATTGCTGAGTGTGGTCAATAAAGACGTCGAGCGAACGCTTCAGATCTGAGAACCAAAGACCTTCGTAAACCATGGTTGCCCACTTATCTTCGATACCTTTCTTGAAGCGATTGACATCACGCTCAAGGGTTAGGTTCTCTAGCTCTTCGTGAGCCGCAATTAATGCAATACCGGCAGGGGCCTCGTATACCTCGCGGCTCTTAATGCCGACAAGGCGGTCTTCGACTATGTCGATACGGCCGATTCCGTGTGCCCCAGCCAGCTGGTTCATCTTTTCAACGATTTGAATTGGGCTGTAATTCACGCCATCGATAGCCACCGGAATTCCCTGTTCAAACTTGATCAGAATCTCGGTTGGCTCGCGCCAAACATCTGGGTCTTGTGTGTAGGAATAAAGATCTTCGATTGGCGCATTCCAAGGATCTTCAAGAAAACCGGTTTCAACTGCGCGACCCCAAACGTTCTGGTCGATTGAGTAGGGGCTCTTCTTGGATTGCGCGATTGGAAGATTGTGCTGGGCAGCGTATTCGATTGCCTTGTCGCGAGTGAGAGCAAGGTCGCGAATCGGTGCAATCGAGGTGAGTCCGGGGTCAATGGCGGCCACGGATGCCTCAAACCGAACCTGGTCATTACCCTTGCCGGTGCAACCGTGGGCGACCATTGAGGCACCAAGTTGACGGGCAGTGAGCGCCAGATGCTTGGCGATTAGTGGGCGCGACAGCGCAGAAACCAGCGGGTAACGCTTTTGGTAGAGCGCATTAGCCTTTAGGGAAGGCATTAGGTAGTCGTTTGCAAATTCTTCTTTAGCGTCGATCACAACGGATTCAACGGCACCGCAGTCAAGCGCGCGCTGGCGAATGGCATTCATGTCTTCGCCACCCTGACCCACATCGATGGCCATGGCAACAACCTCTTTGCCGGTGGCGTCTTTTAGCCAACCAATTCCAACCGAGGTGTCTAGCCCGCCAGAGTAGGCAAGAACGACGCGATCTGACATTTTGCTCCTTGTTGATTTATCGACCAAATCAAATGGTCGAAAGCATTACACAATGATACCGAAACGGGGGTTTAGGCCCGCTCGGCCAACCAGACCATTAGCGCCTTTTGGGCGTGAAGGCGATTCTCTGCTTCATCCCAGATAACCGACTGCGGGCCGTCGATTACATCGGCTGAGATTTCGAAACCCCGGTATGCGGGCAGGCAGTGAAGCACGATTGCGCCAGGGTTTGCCTTGGCAAGCAAGTTCGAGTTTATTTCGTAGCCGGCGAAAGCCTTGATTTTCTGCTCTTTCTCGGCCTCTTGCCCCATGCTAATCCAGGTGTCGGTTGCTAAAACATCGGCACCGGATGCCGCGACAGCCGGATCGGTTTCAACGACGATTGAACCGCCAGAGTTGGCCGCAATTTCTTTCGCTCGCGCCACAACTTCTGGGTTTGGCAGAAAACCGACGGGGCCAGCAACCGCAACGTGCATTCCGGCAAGGGCACCGGCTATTAGGTAGGAGTTGGCCATGTTGTTGCCGGCATCACCGATGTAAGAGAGCTTCAAACCTGTCAACTTGCCTTTGTGCTCGAGCACGGTAAGAAGGTCGGCAAGAAGTTGGCAGGGGTGGAAATCGTCGCTAAGCGAATTGATGACCGGAACCTTTGAGTTGGCTGCCATTTCTTCTAGCCCTGCCTGGGCGTAGGTGCGCCAAACAATAGCTGCCACCTGACGATCTAGCACGCGAGCCGTGTCGGCTACCGATTCTTTCTTGCCCATCTGACTGGTTGCCGAGTCAATAACCAGCGGCACTCCCCCAAGATCGGCAACGCCAACCGAGAATGAAACCCTGGTGCGAGTGGAGGTTTTGTCGAAAATCAGAGCCACAGTCTTTGGGCCTTCAAATGGCCGCCTCGAGTAAGGAGCGTGCTTCAGTTCGATAGCCAACTGCAAAATTTCAGCCTGTTCGGCTGAGGTGATGTCGTCATCCTTTAGAAAATGCCTGGTCATTTAAGCCTCGCTTCTCGACACGATGGTGCCGATTCCGTTCTTGGTAAAAATCTCTAGCAAAATGCTGTGCGGGGTGCGGCCGTCGACCACGTGAGCGTTCGGAACCCCATTCACCACCGCCATTTGGCAAGCGCGCATCTTTGGAATCATTCCTGAATCGAGTTTCGGAATCAGATCTGCTAACTCGTCTGTGTTGATTTCTGAAATCAAAGAATCGCGGTTTGGCCACTCGGCATAGAGCCCAGGAACATCAGTGAGCACCATGAACTTTTCGGCACCGAGCGCAACTGC
>CANFOX010000079.1 GCA_947448845.1 Microbacteriaceae bacterium
GGGCAGAAACTCTATTCTCGCACAGCCAACAGTTGCCTTGCCGGCGTTCTGCTACTAAACTGTGTTTTGGTCTGGGTTACAGACCCAAACCCAAGTTTTTAGCGCCACAAGCTTTGCGCGGCGCAACTAAGAAAGTGAACCATGGCAAATATCAAATCGCAGATTAAGCGCATTGGCACCAACCTAAAGGCTGCTGAGCGCAACAAGGCTGTTCGCACCGAGGTAAAGAGTGCCATTCGCACCGCTCGCGAAGCCATCACCGCCGGCGACAAGACCAAGGCAGCAGCCGCAGTTGCGGCAGCCGGTCGAACCATCGACAAGGCAGTTAGCAAGGGCGTTCTGCACAAGAACCAGGCTGCTAACCGCAAGTCGGCTATCGCCAAGAAGGCCGCAGCTCTCTAAATCAAGTTTTACAAAAACCCACCTCGGCTCGAGGTGGGTTTTTTAGTTAACCCGACCTTTTGCTGCCAGCAGTTGAACCATTCGTTCCAATGAATATTCGGGGTCACGTTCGGCGCCCTTAATTGCGGCGTCGGTGTCGGCCAACGCCACGATCACGTTTCGCAAACCTTCATCGCTCCAGCCGCCAACACTTCGCCTAACTTTGTCGAGCATCCAGGGCTGCATGCCAAGTTGCGCTGCAGTGGCAGTACGGTTCGAAAACACCTTGGCCAACTGCTGTGCCTTCGAAGCCAGCGCACTCAATAGCGGCACCGGGTCTACCCCGGTAGCCAAAGCGTGACGAAGCAAGCTGAGCGCCTCGGGCAAGTTGCCGGCTATGGCCGCATCTGCAACCTTGAATGACGATGTCTCGACTCGGCCACCGAAATAGGCGTCAACCAATTCGGTCGTGATGCTGTCGGCCGAATCTTGCAAAAGTTGAGAACAGGCGCTGGCCAGTTCGGCGAGGTCGTCGCCGAAGGCTTCTAGCAGGGCTCGAATCGCATCATTGCTTATTTTTCGGCTGGCAAATTCGGCTTGCACGAAGGCGACTCGGTCGGCATCTTTCTTGATTGGTTCGCAAAGAATTTCAGCAACACCAGCCGTGGAGCGAAGTTTTTCGAGAAGTTTTTTGCCTCTCACGCTTGAACTGTCGTGCCTGAAAATCAGGGTTACTTCAGCTATTGCAGATTCGAGCGCCTCCAGCGCCTCTTGCAAAAACGCGTCATTGCACTTTTCAACCTGGCGAAAAATCAAAAGTCTAGGTTCTGCGAATAGCGACGGCGATGCCAGGTTCGCGATGGTGCCCGCCTCGTAATCGCTGGCAGAAACCTCATGCACTTCGAGCATCGGGTTAGCCTCTCGAAGTTGATCGCGAACCGAGCGAATAACTCGTTCTGCAATGTGTTCTTCTGGGCCCAAAATGGCCATTACGGCAGTGGGTTTCGCTGCTCGCCAATTCATTCCACCAGCCTACCGAGTGGCACCGACCAAACTGGCGCCACTTGTGGAACGCTCAAGTTCGTTGCCACCATCACCCAATCCAATGGCCACCGAACCCATCAGATCGGTGCGCTCAATCTCTGCGCCACTGGCCCGAAGCATCGACAATGCTCGTTTGGTTGGATGCCCGTAGCCGTTATTTAGCCCCACCGAAATCAAAGCCACTCTTGGTCTGAGCGATTCTATGAACTCAGGGTATTGATCTGCCGAGCCATGATGTGAGACCTTCAAAACCAGTGGCTTCGAAAAGAAATCCCTCGGCATCCAACTGGCTTTCTCTCGAGCCAGGCGCATCTGGCCCTTCTCGCCCAAATCGGCAAGAGTCAAAATAGAAACGCGGCTTGAGTCGAAAAGCATAGTGACACTGCCGTCGTTTGAATCTTCGGCCTCTTGGGCTCCCAGGTGTGGCGAAAGCACCCGCCAGTTAAACTCACCCAACCGGCCAACCACTCCGACGCCGCTACTTAGGGTGTTTACCTGCCAGGCATCCAATTCGTCACGCACAAAATTTGCCCCCGGGCGAGTGTCGGTGAAAGAAGTCACTAGCGCTTGATCAATCGAAACATTTGGTAAAACCCCGGTTACTCCGCCAACGTGATCCATGTCGAAATGGGTGAGCACTAAAAGGTCGAGGTGATGCACCCCAAGTCGGTTCAGGCAGCGAGCAATCGGTTCTGGGTTTCGCCCAACATCAATTAGCGCATAGTGGTTCTGCGAGCGAATCAGCGTAGCGTCACCCTGGCCAACATCGCAACTAATAACAAACCAATCGGATGTTGGCCAGCGCACAAACGTGAGGTACCCGATGCCAGCCCCGGCGAGTTCGAACCCGCCAACCAGCAAAAGCCCAATTGCCAAGAGGTGGCGCACATTCGAAGTCTTGAGGGTCGCCCAAATTACAATGCCAATCACTAAAACTGCAGCCGAAATTTCGCCAGCCCCTCCTGGAATCCAGGGCACCAAGGCCTCAGGTAGCTGCGCAAACCAATTTGCCAAACCAACTATGTAGTTCGTGAAAATTGACGCCATATAAACCAAAACGGATGCCAACCATGGCATCGGGTAAACCACCAGCAAAGCCAGTAAGCCCAAAATAGTAACCGGTGCTACCAGTGGTTCGGCAAGCAGATTGGCGGCAACCGCGTAGAGCGGCAAACCGGCTTGAAACTGCAACAAAATGGGTGTGCACATAAGTTGAGCCGCCGCTGAAACGGCTATTGCAGCGCGCAACCACTTCGGCCAACTAGTTGGAAGTCGCTCGAAAAGCGCTGGTGCCACCACGAGTAAACCAGCTGTAGCAACCGCAGAGAGTGCGAACCCAATGTCGCTTGGCATGGTTGGCCAAACGGTGAAAACAACCAAAACCGCCAAGCCAAGCGAGTTTAACGCGCCAAGCTTTCGACCCATGGTTTTCGCCAGAATCACGATGGTGGCCATGATTGCGGCGCGAATCACGCTCGACGGTGCTTCGGTTATGTAAACGTATGCCAACAGCACCGCCTCACTAACCGCAAAACGCCACCAACGCTTACGTAACACACGCCCAAGCAGAAAGAACACCGCTGCCATAACAATGGCGCAGTTGGCGCCAGAGACTGCAATCAGGTGCGTGAGTGAAACGGTAGCCATGCTGGTTTTAGAAGTAGGTGACAACCCTTCGGTGTTTCCGATGGCAAGCCCCGTAACCAACGCCTTCGCATCGGCGTTTACGCCACGAGTTTTGCCCAAGAAACTTCGCTTTAGTTCACTAACAAATCGCTGCCAAGCCGGCGCCTCTGCCAGAAGTTTTGGGGCCAGGTATGCCGTGGCTCGAAATTCACTTCCGCTGCGATTTGCCGGGGCGAACTGAAGCCGTCCTCGATAGGTTTCACCGGCGTGCAGGTAAATCGAAGCCTTGGTTGAGAGCACGCCGACAGAGTTCGCTGGAAGCCAACCGTCTCGGCTTTGCACCGAGCGCAACTCAACCTTGGCGCTAGTTTCGGCACCAAATGCGCCGAAACTTCGACTGGAATCTTGCAGCACCAAGAACCGAGCGTTGGTGGTTTCAAAGTTGTTGGTCAACTGCTGCACAGTGGCGCTTGGAGAATGAAAAAGAATGGCTGCCAGCGGTAACAACGCCAACAGCAACACCGACAAAACTTTTCGCCAGCCAATCAAAAACCATGCGGCCAAGGCGGCAAAGACCAAAGCGGCAACCAGCCAAATCGCCGAGGTGCCAAATGATTGCCTTGCTAAACCAACCAGCCAGACGGCTACAGCGGCGAAAACAATCAAAACGTGACTAGGTCTTTAATTTGAGCAAATAACTTTTGCCCAATGCCCTTGACCTGCATTAGGTCTTCTTTCTTTTTGAAACCGCCGTTAGCGTTTCGCCAATCAACGAGACGTGAAGCAATGGCTGGGCCAATTCCGGGCAGGGCGTCAAGTTCGGTGGCACTGGCTCGGTTCAGGTTGATTAGCGCCGTTGAGCCACCACCACCGGAGAGCCCTGAAGCTGCAGCGGCCCCAGCCTCGCCAATTTTGGCCACGAAAATTTGCTCGCCGTCAGAGAGCACTCGAGCCAGGTTCACGCTTGCCTGATCTGCATCGGAACTAAAGCCCCCGGCGGCGGCAACGGCATCAAAAACTCTGGCATTGAAGTTCAGTTCATACATTCCGGCATGTTGAACGGCACCAACAACGTGAATGAAAAGTTTTGGCGCCTCTGGTGTAGCCGCAATGGCAACATGGGTTGCCACCGGTTTTGGCTTGCTATCTTGCAGTGAGTTGAAGAGCATAACGCCAACCACAATGGCAATCAGTGCGAAGAAAAACGCTTTTTGAGTCGAAATACCACGCATACGAAGAAAATCTAAAAATTGGGCTTTGAGTGCATGCATTTTGCAAGGCTAAGTAAGCCTTTGCGCAGTTCAGGCAGGTTTACCGCAAGGTGTGGAAAATCACGCCTTGGTGGCGATGTTAACCAGCTTTGGTTCGCGAACAATAACGTTCACTATTTCGCGACCGGCCAGCACCCGCTGAACAATCTCGGAGCCCATGGCTAGTTCACGAAGTGCGTCTGCCGAGATGTCGGTAGAAACCTCGAACTTGTCGCGCAATTTTCCATCGATTTGAACCACCGCGGTTAGCGAATTCTTAACCAACAACTCTGGCTCGGCCTCGGCGAAACCAGCCAACGCCACCGGTGAATCGTGGCCGAGACGGTGCCACATATCTTCAGATGTGTAAGGCGCGAACAGGCTGAGCGCCTTAGCAACGGCCTCGGCACCTTCTCGCACAGCCGGGTCGGCAGCGCCTACCCCGGTGTCGATGGCCTTACGCAAAACGTTGACCAGTTCCATAACTTTGGCCACGCCAACGTTGAACTTGAAGCCTTCGATTTGCTGGTTGAAATCGCGTAAAAATGCGTGGGTAGCACGACGCACTTCTAGGTTTCCGATGCCAAAATCAACCCCGGTAGCACTGGTTACATCGTTGGCCAAACGCCAGGCTCGGGCTAGGAACTTGGCAGAACCACCTGGGCTCACGTCAGCCCAGTCGATGTCTTCCTCGGGCGGGCCAGCGAACGCCATAGTTAGGCGAATGGCGTCAACTCCGTGCTCATCCAGTTGATCACTGAGGCGAACGAGGTTGCCACGTGACTTGCTCATGGCCGAACCGTTCATAAGCACCATGCCCTGATTTAGCAAGCGGGTGAACGGTTCTTGAAAGTCAATCATTTTGAGGTCGAACAACACCTTGGTGAAAAAACGTGCGTAAAGCAGGTGCAAAATGGCGTGTGTGACACCGCCAACGTATTGATCAACCGGGGCCCATTTTTTAGCCTCGGCCGGGTCGAAGGCAAACTCGGTTGAGTTCGGTGACAGAAAGCGCAAGAAATACCAAGACGAATCAACGAAGGTATCCATGGTGTCGGTGTCGCGCTTGGCGTTGGCACCACACTTCGGGCACTTTACGTTCACCCAGTCACTTGCGCCGCCGAGCGGTGATGTGCCTTTTGGCGAGAGGTCAAGCCCTTCAGCGCTTGGCAACTCCACCGGTAGCTGATCTTGTTCCACCGGCACTTCACCACAGCTTTCACAGTGAATGATTGGAATTGGGGTGCCCCAATAGCGCTGACGACTAATCAGCCAATCCCGAAGGCGGTAGTTCTTGGCGACCTTACCGCGCCCCTCTTCACTCAAGATGCCGACTATCTTCTCGATGGCATCCTGCTTGTTAAGCCCGTTAAGCAC
>CANFOX010000080.1 GCA_947448845.1 Microbacteriaceae bacterium
ACTCCTCTGCGTGAATTTGGTTTTCAGGGGTTCCAACCCTGTGAAGCGTTTTTACAACTTGGCGGGTCCAGGCGGCTGGGCCACAAACGAACACGTCTGACTCTGAAACCCATGGCGCCATCTCAACCAGGCGAGCCTGGTCTGGCACATTTGCAGCTCCAGCTGGCATCCATGATTTGGGGTCGCCGCGCTGGCCTTCTAGAACGTTGATCTTGAAGCCGCGGCGACGAGCCAACTCGTTTAGTTCGGCAATCAGAGGGGCGTCTTCGGTGTTGCGAACGCGATAGATGATGTTGATGTCGCCAGGGCGAGCAGCCATCGACTCGGCAAGTGCGCGAATTGGTGGGGCACCGATGCCGGCGGCAATCAGGGTTACCTTCTCGCGGGTGCGGCGGTCTTCGGTGAAGATGCCGTAAGGGCCTTCGAGAACCACGCGGGTGCCTGGCTTCAGCTTCTGAATCATGGCGGTGTCGTCACCTCGGCGAGCAATGGTGAAGCGAATGAACTTCGAGTTCGGGGCGGCCGAAAGTGAGAATGGGTGTGGTCGCCACCACTGCTTGGCGTTCATTACGCGAAGCATGAAGAACTGACCAGACTGCGAACCGAACGACTTCAGGTTCTTGCCGTTCACATAGATGGAAACGCTGTCTGAAGACTCGGTGACCACATTTGAAATCTTGAGGCCGCGGGCGTAAGAGAGCACGAACGGTGCCAAGACTCTAAACCAGAGGATGTTGCCAAGAACGAACAGGTAAAGCGAGACCCAATAGAAGGTCTGAATCGGCTTTCCGGCAATGTCGGTTCCGGTTGAGAATTGGTGAGGCACGGCTGCCAAAATCGAGGCATAGCCAAGTAGGTGAACCACATACCAAAACTCGTAGCTAAGTTTGCGGCGGGCGAACTCGAGTGAGGTAACCACCACCAAGATCATGAGAACTAAACCAATGGTTGCGGTGAGCATGTCTGGAAGGCTGTTCAGCAGGGTGAAGTACTCATCAACCAGGTTCTTTTTGTCGCTGATGGCAAACCCGGTTACCTCGGCAACGAAGTGAGCAACCACCAGGTAAAGAACTGGCTTGCCGAGTTTCTTGTGGGTAAGGGTGGCGCGGTCGTGGCCGTAAAGACGGTCGATCCAGGGAACCCTGGCAACCAAAAGGGTGTGAATCAAAAGTAGGTCGGTGGCAACGAGTGCGGTTACCCGCGAGAGCGCAGAAATTGCGGTGCCCAGGTCGGTGATGCTTTTGATGCCGCCGTCAACCAGAAACATGGCAACAATGGCAATTGCGCTTACCCAAGCCAGAGCTTCGATAACGTCTTGGCCGCGCTGAATTTGGCGAAACTTCTTGGCGCCGAGTTTTACTCGCTTATTTGGCTCTACGAACTGCATTTGTGCTGTCATAAAACTTACTTTGTCGCAGTTCTATGAGAGTTTGCTGGGAACCCGCTGAAGATTTCACGAATGTGGGGATTTTAATGTCACGCAACCGTCTAGCGCGTGAAACACCGTCGCAACAAAAGAAACCTAAGGTTTGAACATGGCAGATTTGTTTGATGGCTACGAACTAGATTCGGTAGCCAGGGGTAAAGGCAAAGTCGCGTTCGACGAAATGTTCGTGAACCGAAAAAAGGTGCGGCCAGCCTATGCCCAAATTCATCAGGCACTCAAGTCGATGTCTCGCGCTGAACTTCAGGGTCGGGCCGATAGCCTGGCCTCCAGCTATTTGGCTCAGGGTGTCACATTCGACTTTGCCGGTGAAGAAAGACCATTTCCTCTGGATGCTGTTCCCAGAGTTATCGAATCTGCCGAATGGGATGTTCTCGACGCTGGCGTAAAACAGCGAGTTCAGGTTCTCGAAGCGTTTCTCGCCGACATCTATGGCGAACGAAAAGCCATCAAAGACGGCGTGGTTCCGGCATCACTGGTGGCGTCATCCGCTCACTTTCACCGCGCGGCCCACGGCATTCAACCGGTAAATGGGGTGCGAATTCAGGTTTCTGGCATTGACCTGATTCGCGACCAAGAGGGCACTTGGCGAGTTCTTGAAGACAACGTGCGCGTGCCAAGTGGCGTGAGTTATGTGATTTCGAACCGACGGGTTATGGCTCAAACCCTGCCAGAGCTGTTTCAACAGATGCGCATTCAACCGGTTGCCGAATATCCGAACCGCTTGCTAGCTGCTCTGCGTGCCGCTGCCCCAGATGGAATTGACGACCCAACCGTGGTTGTGCTCACCCCTGGCGTTTACAACTCGGCATATTTCGAACACACGCTGCTTGCCCGACTGATGGGTCTTGAACTGGTTGAGGGGCGCGACCTGTTTTGCTCTGGTGGCAAGGTCTATATGCGCACCACCAGCGGGCCGCGTCGTGTTGATGTGATTTACCGCCGCGTTGACGACGACTTTCTCGATCCGCTGGCGTTTCGGCCTGACTCGGTGCTCGGCCCACCTGGGCTGATAAACGCTGCGCGACTTGGAAACGTAACCATTGCAAACGCGGTTGGAAACGGCGTGGCCGATGACAAACTGCTCTACACCTATGTGCCAGATCTCACCCGCTACTACCTGAATCAAGAACCGATTATTAAGAACGTAACTACCTGGCGGCTTGAAGACCCAGCGGCGCTCGCCGAGGTGCTGGAACGCCTTGATGAACTAGTGGTAAAACCGGTTGACGGTTCCGGTGGCAAGGGGCTTGTGGTTGGGCCAGCTGCCAGCCAGAAAGAACTCGACGACCTGCGCCGCAAACTTCGAAAAGACCCACGAGGATGGATAGCTCAGCCGGTAGTTCAGTTCTCTACTATTCCTACGCTGGTCGAAGATGGCTTGCAGCCGAGGCATGCCGACCTTAGGCCTTTTGCCGTGAACGACGGAAAGGATGTATGGGTGTTGCCAGGGGGCCTCACGCGAGTTGCCCTTCCGAAGGGCGAACTCGTGGTGAATAGCTCGCAGGGCGGCGGTTCAAAAGACACCTGGGTGGTTGGCTCTGGTCGCACCAGCGTGCGCGATTACATGCCAACCAACTCAACCGTTTCAGCCATCGTTGCAGGTCAAACCGCCACCAACTCGGGCTTCACGCTTAGCCAGCAGGGAGGCCCACCTGGCGGCTACCGAGGCCAACAAGAACAGCAGCAACAGAGCAAGAATGGAGGCACCGAATAATGTTGAGCCGCATTGCCGAATCACTGTTTTGGATTGGCCGCTATGTAGAGCGCGCCGATGGCACCTCGCGACTTCTCGATGTTCACCTTCAGCTGCTTCTCGAAGACCCCTGGGTCGAGGAAGACCAAGCCTGCCGCTCGCTCATCGAGGTTATTGGTGCCAGCGAAAGCACTTTTTCGTCGAAAATTGACCGTCAAGAATTACTCACCGCGCTCACCTCCGATCGAAGTGAACCGGCATCCATTGCCTCTTCATTAAATAATGCTCGCGAAAATGCTCGCCGAGTTCGTGAGATTGTTTCTACCGAACTGTGGGAATGTTTGAACACCACTCGGGCTCGCATGCCACGCAAGGTTGCTACCGAAAAGGCCCATGATTTCTTCGGATGGGTGCGAGAGCGCACCGCGTTAGCGATTGGAATAGTAGAAAGTTCGACTAGCCGTGATGAAGCGTGGACATTCTTCACGCTGGGGCGAAGCCTCGAGCGCATTGACATTACCGCCCGCTTACTTGCCACTAGCGAATTAACTGAAGCCAGCGGCCCTTCGTGGACAACCATTTTGCGAAGCTGCGGTGCCTATGAGGCTTACCTGCGCACCTATCGGGGAATGCCGTCTGCAACCAACGCGGCAGAGTTTTTGTTGCTCGATCGCATCTTTCCGCGTTCTGTGCTTTTCGCACTTACTCGAGCCGAAAAGTGCCTTAGCGACCTAGCCCCAACTACCGAGCGCGTTGGTATTTCAGATTCGGTTCTTCGAACTCTCGGGCAGGTTCGCACCAACTTGGAATATCGCTCAGCCCCAGAAATTCTGGCGAACCTAACCTTTGAGATGATGGCGCTGCAAGACGGCGTGGCCGAGGTTTCTGAAGCTATTCGTGCTCGCTACTTTCCCATGATTGCCATGCCAACCTGGATTGGTGAAGTTTCATGAGACGTTACCGGGTAGTTCACACCACCGGCTTCGATTACGAAGCGCAGGTGGTTGCCTCATACAACGAAGCCAGAATGTTGCCGGCTCGAACCGAGAACCAGGTGGTGTTTGCCAGCAAACTCGAGATTAAACCGCAGGGTTCTTCTCACGAATATCTTGATTTCTTTAGCACCAGAACGGTGGCCTTTGAAGTTCTTGAACCACACTCGGCGCTTGAAATCACGGCAAACAGTGTGGTTGAGCTGCGCCCGCGTGAGAGCGGGCAACCTGCGCTTCTTGACTGGCAGGGTCTAGCCGCCGAGGTTGGCACCAGTCTCGAACTAGTTGATGCGTTGACCCAAACCCCACGCACCGAACCTCCTAGTGCGGTTGCAAAATTCGCCCTCGACCTGGCGGGCAAAAAAAGCCCCAACGAAACCGCATTGGCCATATGCAAACAAATCTTCACGGCTATGGAATATCGACACGGTCAGACTGGCGTGCACTCGATTGCATCAGATGCCTGGTTGCGCAAGGTTGGTGTTTGCCAAGATTATGCACACATTGCCCTAGGGGCATTGCGGGCAGCGAAGATTCCGGCTCGCTATGTTTCTGGTTACCTGCACCCGCAAATTGAACCCAGGGTTGGCGAAACTGTTGTTGGCGAATCACACGCCTGGGTTGAGTGGTTCGTGGGTCAGTGGGTTGCCTTCGACCCAACCAACGATGTTGAGGTGACAAACCGACACATTGTGGTTGGCCACGGCCGCGACTACGACGACGTTCCGCCACTTCGCGGGGTGTATGCCGGCTCGAATGACTCAAAGCTCAACGTGAAGGTTGAAATCACTCGCGAGGTTTAGCCACTCGGGTTTAGTCTGGGCACATGACCAAGTTGCCGGTAGTTCGCGAATATCTCGATGCCCAAGGGGTATCCATCAGTTTCTATGAGTGGCCGGTGGCAAACCCGCACGCGGTAGTGCATTTGGTGCACGGTTTGGGCGAGCACGCCAGGCGTTACGACCACGTTGCAGTTGCCCTCAACCGTGCCGGTTACTCGGTTTATGCCGACGATCACCGCGGGCACGGTGTTACCGGCAAGCGCATGCTCGAAACCGGGCTCACAAATCACGCCGGCGAACTTGGCCCAGGTGGCATGAAGGCTACCTTCCATCAGGTTCACCAGCTAACCGAGTTAATCAAGACCGAAAACCCTAAGGTTCCGGTGGTTCTTATCGGGCACAGCTGGGGTTCAATGATTGGCCAATGGCTTATCAACCACTACTCAGCCGAATATGCGGCCGCGGTGCTTTCGGCATCCACAGTTTTATTGCCTGGCATTTTGCCGGCAGCCGGTTTCAACAAGAAGTGGGATCAGACGCCAAACAAGAGCGGTTTCGAATGGCTCAGCCGAAACGAAGACATCGGCCGCGGTTTCACCCAAGACCCGCTCAACTTTGTTGAGCCCGCGGTAAATGCCTTCGGTGCGTTGCAGGTGCTTCAGCTGATTCGCGTGCCAAGCCGAAACATTCGTAAAGACTTACCGCTATTGCTCAT
>CANFOX010000081.1 GCA_947448845.1 Microbacteriaceae bacterium
CACCTGGTGAAGAAGTTCAAAGAAACCACCGGTGTTGACGTTTCAAAAGACAAGATTGCTCTGCAGCGTCTAAAAGAAGCAGCCGAACAGGCCAAGAAAGAGCTTTCGCAGGCTACTCAGACCAACATCCAGCTGCCTTATTTGTCGCTAACCGAGAACGGCCCTGCCAACCTCGATGAGTCGCTAACCCGCGCTCAGTTCGAGCAGATGACCGCCGATCTTCTAGAGCGCACCAAGAAGCCGTTCCAAGACGTAATCAAAGAAGCCGGCGTAAAGGTCGACGACATTGCTCACGTTGTGCTCGTTGGTGGTTCAACCCGCATGCCGGCTGTTACCGAACTGGTGAAGCAGCTAACCGGCGGTAAAGAGCCAAACAAGGGCGTGAACCCAGATGAGGTTGTTGCCGTTGGTGCTTCGCTTCAGGCCGGTGTGCTGAAGGGTGAGCGCAAAGACGTTCTGCTTATCGACGTAACCCCGCTATCACTTGGAATCGAAACCAAGGGTGGCATCATGACCAAGCTCATCGAGCGCAACACCGCGATTCCTACCAAGCGAAGCGAAACCTTCACCACCGCAGACGACAATCAGCCTTCGGTTTCGATTCAGGTGTTCCAGGGTGAGCGTGAGTTCACGCGCGACAACAAGTCACTGGGTAACTTTGAACTAACCGGCATTGCCTCGGCACCTCGCGGCATTCCACAGATTGAAGTCACCTTCGACATTGACGCCAACGGCATTGTGCACGTTTCTGCTAAAGACAAGGGCACCGGCAAAGAACAGTCGATGACTATCACCGGTGGCTCAAGTCTGCCAAAAGAAGACATCGAACGCATGGTTCGCGAGGCAGAAGAGCACGCCGCTGAAGACAAGCAAAAGCGCGACGAGCAAGACCTTCGCAACATTGCCGAGCAACTGGTTTACCAGAGCGAAAAAACCATTCGCGAAAACGACCAGACTCTGCCTGAAGACCTAAAGCTTTCGGTTCAGGCTGAGATCGACACCCTAAAGTCGGCTCTGGCTGGCGAAGACATTGAGGCCATCAAGTCGGCAAGCGAAGCCCTTGGCAAGTCGCAGCAGCCACTTGCAGAAGCGGTTGCAGCAGCTGGTGCCTCGGCAAACGCCGAGGGCGAAGGCGAAGAAGCGACCGCAGAGGCAAACACTGAAGACGTGGTTGACGCCGAAGTTGTAGACGAAGACGAAGAAGAGAAGAAGTAATGGCAGATAGCGAAGAGCAGCTGCCAGAAGAAGAGGTAACCGGCGAGGTGTCGGGCGAACAGCTCGACGCCGAACTGGCCGACCTGGTAAATGCCACGGTAGACAAAGAGGCCGAGCTACTTAGCGACCTTCAGCGCCTTCAGGCTGAGTATGTGAACTACAAGTTGCGCGTAGAACGCGACCGCGAAGTTTCACGAAACAACGCCATAGCCGAGGTGCTTCGAGCATTTCTGCCTGCCCTCGATGACCTAACTCGCGCCGAAGCCCACGGTGACCTAGACGGCTCACCGTTCGCAGCGGTCGCGGCCAAGTTGCGCGCCGCAGGTGAAAAGTATGGCCTGAAGCAGTTTGGTGAAAAGGGTGACAAGTTCGACCCAGAGTTTCACGAGGCACTGATTCAAACCGAGTCAGCCGAAGTAACCGTGAACACCGTCGCCGACGTCGTTGAGCCTGGCTACCAGCTTGGCGATCGAGTTATTCGAGTTGCCAAGGTAGCGGTCTTCATTCCAGCGGAGGGCTAATGGCAAACCAAGACTGGTTCGAGAAAGACTTTTACAAAGTCTTAGGGGTTGGCAAAGACGTTTCTGAGGCAGACCTTAAAAAGGTTTACCGTCAGCTGGCTCGCCAATTCCACCCCGACTCGAATCCAGGCGATGCCAAGGCAGAGGCAAAGTTCAAAGAAATCAGCGAGGCCTACTCGGTGCTTTCAGACCCAAGCCAGCGCAAAGAATATGACATGGTTCAAGCCATGGGCGGTGGCGCACGATTCACCTCTGGTGGGCAACCGGGCACTTCGGCCGGCTTCGAAGACCTCTTCAGCAACCTATTCGGTGGCGCCGGCCCAAGCGCCGGTTCGGCCGGCGGCGCTCGCGGCTTCGGCGGCGGCAACATGCCACCCGGCTTCGAAGACATTTTCGCGGGCGGCGGTTTTGGCGGCGGCCGAACCAGAGCGCCACAAAGGGGTGCCGACCTAACCGCGAACACCGCGCTCAACTTTATTGATGCCATTCACGGTGAAACCATCAAGCTTCGCGTTGAAAACCAAGAACCAATCACCGTTCGCATTCCGGCAGGCGTGCGCGACGGGCAAAAGATCAAGGTTCGCGGCAAGGGTCGACCTTCGCCTAATGGCGGAGAACCCGGCGACCTCATTGTGAAGGTTAAGGTGAAGGGCCACTCGGTGTTCACCCGCGACGGCGCCAACCTGCGCGTTACTGTTCCGGTTTCATTCATCGAGGCTGCCCTCGGGGGAACCATAGCGGTGCCAACCCTTGGTGGTGAACCGGTGAAGCTTCGCTTGGCTGCCGGCACTCCCAACGGTCGCGTGCTTCGCGTTCCAGGCAAAGGTGTAACCGGCACTCGAACCACCGGAGACCTACTGGCAACCATCGAGGTTGTTGTGCCATCAACTCTGACCGACCGCGCAAAATCGCTAATCGAAGAGCTGGCCAAAGAACTACCGCCGGTTGACGTGCGAGAAGACCTTATGAATAAGGCCACCGAACTCTAAGGAGTGTCATGGAAGAGCTGAACGAAGACTCACCACTGTTTGTGATTTCGCTTGCGGCTACCATGGCGCAAATGCACCCACAAACCTTGCGACAGTATGACCGCATGGGCCTGGTGCAACCTAGCCGAACCAGCGGGCAATCACGCCGCTACACCCTGCGCAACATTGCACAGCTTCGTGAAATTGCCCGGCTTAGTGCCGAAGGGGTTTCGCTCGAAGGTATTCGGCGAATTATTGAACTCGATAACGAAAATGCCGAACTTAAGGTTCGCGTGCGCGAACTAGAACAGGCTTTGGCAAACGAAATGATGAACCGCCCAGGCGCTCGCATTTTCGCGGCTGGCGACCAAGGCGTCGTGAGCGTGGCTCGCGGAAAACGACCAAGTAAAGCAACTTCGCTGGTGCTCTGGAGGGCGAACCGACAATGAACGATCAACCAAATCAAGAAGAACAGAAATCAGCACTTGAGAAATATGGCATCAACCTTACCGATGTTGCCAAAGCCGGAAAGCTTGACCCGGTAATCGGCCGAGACGCCGAAATACGCCGAGTTTCGCAGGTGCTTTCACGCCGTACTAAAAACAACCCGGTGCTCATTGGCGAGCCCGGCGTTGGTAAAACTGCGGTAGTTGAAGGTCTCGCCCAGCGCATCGTCGCGGGCGATGTGCCCGAGTCACTCAAGGGCAAGCAGTTGATTTCGCTCGACCTGGCGGCAATGGTTGCCGGTGCCAAATATCGTGGCGAATTCGAAGAGCGCCTAAAGGCGGTATTGGCCGAAATCAACGCTGCCGAGGGGCAAGTAATTACCTTCATTGACGAACTTCACACCCTGGTTGGCGCCGGTGCTGCCGACGGCATGGATGCTTCAAACATGCTCAAGCCAATGCTGGCTCGAGGTGAACTTCGTTTGATTGGTGCCACCACTCTTGACGAATATCGTGAACGCATCGAGCGTGACCCAGCCCTCGAGCGCCGATTCCAACAGGTGTTCGTTGGCGAACCAAGCGTGATCGACACCATTGCCATTTTGCGCGGGCTGAAAGAGCGTTACGAAGCTCACCACAAGGTGGCCATCGCCGACAGCGCGGTGGTTGCCGCCGCAACCTTGTCAAACCGCTACATCACCGGCCGCCAGCTGCCAGACAAAGCCATCGACCTCATCGACGAAGCGGCATCCAGACTTCGCATGGAAATTGACTCGGCGCCGGTTGAAATTGACGAACTGCGTCGCGCAGTTGACCGCCTGAAGCTCGAAGAGCTAGCGCTTGCAAAAGAAAAGGATGCCGCCAGCAAGGAGCGCCTTGAAAAATTACGCGAAGATCTAAAGGCCAAAAGCGAAGAGCTGAAGGTGCTGTCTGCGCGCTGGGAGGCAGAACGTGCAGAACTAAACAAGATTGGTGATTTGAAAACCAAGCTTGATTCGCTGCGCATTGAAGCCGAGCGGGCTCAGCGTGAGGGCAAACTTGAGCAAGCCTCAAGACTTCTTTACGGCGAGATTCCCGCGCTTGAAAAGCAACTTCAGCAAGCAGAAACCGCAGAGGCTGGCGATCAAGATCGCATGGTTTCAGACCAGGTTTCAGAAGACGACATTGCCGCCGTGGTTGCCGCCTGGACTGGCATTCCGGTGGGCCGCTTGCTGGCAGGCGAAACTGAGAAACTGCTCAACCTTGAAAATGAACTTGGCCGCCGACTGATTGGCCAAAAGAAGGCCGTGAAGGCGGTTGCCGATGCGGTTCGCCGAACCAAGGCTGGCATTAGCGACCCGAACCGCCCTACCGGCTCGTTCATGTTTTTGGGCCCAACCGGGGTTGGTAAAACCGAACTTGCCAAGTCGTTGGCGGCGTTCCTGTTCGACGACGAAAAAGCCATGGTGCGCATCGACATGAGCGAGTATGGCGAGAAGCACTCGGTTTCGCGTCTGCTCGGAGCCCCTCCGGGATACATCGGTTACGAGGAAGGCGGTCAGTTGACCGAGGCCGTTCGCCGCCGGCCATACTCGGTGGTGCTTTTCGACGAGGTCGAAAAGGCTCACCCTGAAGTGTTCGACGTGCTCTTGCAGGTGCTCGACGACGGTCGACTAACCGACGGCCAGGGTCGCACGGTTGACTTTAGAAACGTCATTATGATTCTCACCTCGAACTTGGGCTCGGCGTTTCTAACCGACCCAGAGCTCGCCGAACCTGAGCGTGAGGCGGCCGTCATGGCTACCGTGCGCGCAGCATTCAAACCTGAGTTTCTAAACCGCCTCGACGACATCGTGATCTTTAGCTCGCTCGACCGAGCCGAACTTGGCCAAATCGTTGAGTTGAACATCGACCGTCTCACCAACCGCTTGGCTGAGCGTCGCCTACAGCTTGCGGTTACCCCAGCCGCCAGACTCTGGCTAGCCGAGCACGGTTACGACCCGGTCTACGGTGCCCGCCCGCTTCGCCGCCTTATGCAAAACCAAATCGACGATCAACTTGCCAACCTGTTACTTGCCGGCAAGGTGAGCGATGGTTCGCAGGTTCTTGTGGATGTTGCGAGCGACCAAAGCGGCCTCACCGTTTCGCCAGCCAACCTGTAAGCATGAACGCTGAAATCGCCGATGGGTTTGCCAACGCCACCGAGGTGCTTCAGGCGCTAAAGAAGTTGGCAGACCCCGAGCGAGCCAAACATTCGGCACGCTATTTCAAAACCGGGCCTGGCGAATA
>CANFOX010000082.1 GCA_947448845.1 Microbacteriaceae bacterium
CACCTCGGCGGTCGCCCACCGGTTATCGATTTGGCTTCCGAAAAGCGGCTGGCAGAAGCACTCGCCGCTGCCAGCGAGCAAGGGCTAATCGCATCGGCTCACGACCTGAGCGATGGCGGTTTGGCTCAAGCCATGGTTGAGTCGGCACTTCGTTTCAACCTGGGCGCCCGCCTCTGGCTTGGCGAAATCTGTGAGCGCTATGCAATCGATCAGACAGCCGCACTTTTCAGTGAATCAGCATCCCGTGTTTTGGTTTCGGTTGGTCGCGAAGACGACGTGAAGTTCATTGGCCTCTGCGAGGCTCGCGGTATTCCGGTGCTGCGCATCGGCGTTACCCAGCAAGAGCCAGAGCTCGAGCTGCAAGGCGTTGCCACTTTCGGCCTCGATGAACTGCGCGCCGGTTGGGCTAGCACCATTCCAGCGCTGTTCGGCTAGCCGTTAGAGGCCGAGGTGCATGCCGGTTACCCGAACCGGGTAGCTGAGATATTCGGCGTAGGTTGCCAACACCTTGTGGCGCCAAGCGTAATCGCGAGCAACTTCGGCAAGCGCCGCCCAAAAGAAAACGTTCACCAGGTCGATGGTTAAATCGCTGCTGGCGTCATCGGGAAACGCGCGGCCAAGCATGCGTCTAAGCAGCGTTGGTACCTCACTGAGCCCAAAGTTGTGCAGGGTGGCGCGAACGTTGAACTCCATCTCACGGGCTCGGCGCGGGTTCCAAATGGGGTTGGGCGAATCTTCGTGATAGTGAAGCATGGCTCGCACCTGCTCGGCTTGCGAAAGTCTGGCATCTTCGAGCGAATCAAACAGCGGAATGAAGCGGTCGAGCTCGTAACCAGCCTGCCGAAGATCTAGTAGGTCTGGGTAGTGAAAGAACCTATAAAACGGAACATGCGGGCGAACCTCGGTGAACGGTTCAGAGGTGAATGAGGCCAGTAATGGGTCTTCGCCGAGCGTGGCTGCACCCCAGCTGTCGATTGCTTCATCGGCATCTGGAATCGGTGTTGATCCAAAGTCCACACTCAAATTTACCTTGCCGAAACACCGCTCTAGTAGTTTGTTTCTATGGTTAGCAAGCGCACCGAAGCCGAAATCTCTATTCGCGAGGCAATGATCACCCGCTGGGAACGGCGAAGTGCACTTCCGCTCGCCCTGCTGGCACTTGCCTACATGGGGCTCTGGGCATTTCAGGTCTTGGCCACGCTAACCACAACCGAATGGGATGTCGTGGAGGCGGTAATCCTGTTGATTTGGGCAATATTTATTGCCGACTTTGTGATTCGCCTGGTGATGCACCCAAACAAGCAGCACTTTTTGCGCACCAACGTGATTGAAATCGCCGCCCTGATTCTGCCCGCATTCCGGTTCTTGCGCGTGCTGAGGGTGATTACTGCCATTGGCATTATGACTCGCGTGGTGCAAACCATTCAGGGGCGAGTGAATGTTTACATCGCCATGATGCTGCCGATGCTGGTGCTGGCTGGCTCGATTGGCGTGCTCGAGGCCGAACGAAGCGTGCCGAACGCAAACATTTTGACCTTTGGCGATGCCATTTGGTTTACCGCTGAATCGATCTTCACCATTGGCTACGGTGACTTCTTTCCCATTTCGTGGGAGGGTCGCATTATTTCGCTGGTGATGATGCTGGCCGGCTATGCTCTGCTTTCCGTGGTTGCCGTGAACCTGGCCGGCTACCTGCTGCGCAACACAGATTTCAAGGGTTTCAAGCGCTGACCCAAAACTGTGCACAAATTCCAACGGGATGTTGTTTTACACAGGATAATTCAGGGTTGACTACCTTTTTATATGGTGTCGGTCGGTGAGCTTATAGTTTTGCCGATGCTCAACGAAAGGGCCGAATGGTTAGCGGATTAGTGCGGTTTGCACTCGTTGTGCTTGGCTTTTTCGTGCTCGGGCAAGCGCTTCACCTGCCCCCCTGGATGGGCCTCACGGTTGGCGCCGTTTTGGGCTTGGCGCTGGCTGGTTATTTTTGGTACCAAAGCAAAGACCAGATCTACACCGCGCGGCAACTGGCCGCCAAGCCGTTCGGCTTGCGCGTGCCCGATGCGGTAGACCTAGCGTTCGATGCCGCACCCGCTCTGGCAGGCAACAACACCTACTCGCAACGAGTAGTTGGCTCTTGGAATTACGGCTCAAACTTCAGCGAGTTGCGAAACCTAGCCGACCTGCCAGACGGCGAAATGCTTGAGGTGCAGGCGGCACTCGTGGTTGAACCCGCCAACAAGCATTCACGTCACGCGGTCACAGTTTCGGTGGCAGGCTTCGTGGTTGGCTACATTCCCGATATAGAAGCCGAGGCGTTGTTTCGGTTTTTGCAAAACCATCGCGGCATCGCGCGGGTGAACTGCAACGTTTACCTCAACGTCACCTCTGGTGAATCTCGGGTTGAGTTAGACCTAACCCGGCCCTACCAAATCGTAAGTGGCGTTTAGCCGGCGTTAGCCAAGTAGGTTGTGGCGCACAATGGTGGCGTTTCGATCTTGCCCAACACCAATAGCCGAAATGCGGCAGTGGCTCAGCTTCTCGAGAGCCAAAACATAGTCTTGGGCGTTCTTTGGCAACTCTTCGAAGGTCTTTACGCCAGAAATGTCTTCGCTCCAGCCAGGGTAGTTCTCGTAAATCGGTTTGGCGTGGTGAAAGTCGGTTTGCGAAACGGGTAGCTCTTCATAGCGAACCCCGTCAACGTCGTAGGCAACACAAACCGGAATCTGCTTGATGCCGGTTAGAACATCCAGCTTGGTCAAGAAGAAATCGGTAAGGCCGTTGATGCGAGTGGCATAGCGGGCAACCGGTGCGTCAAACCAACCACAGCGACGTGCGCGGCCGGTAGTGGTTCCAAACTCGCCACCGTTGGCGCGAAGTAGTTCGCCCCACTCGTCGAAAAGTTCGGTTGGAAACGGCCCGGCACCAACTCGGGTTGCATAGGCCTTCAAAATGCCAATCACGCTGGTGATCTTGGTTGGGCCTATGCCAGAGCCAATGGTTGCCCCGCCAGCAATTGGCGAAGATGATGTTACGAACGGATAGGTTCCGTGGTCGATGTCGAGCAAGGTTCCCTGGCCACCTTCGAGCAGCACGGTCTTACCCGCCTCGAGTGCCTGGTGCAGTTCGAGCGCGGTGTCGGCAACCATTGGGCGAAGGCGCTCAACATATTGCAGCAGCTCGGCAACAACCTCGTCGGCGTGAATGGCAGCTCGATTGTAAACCTTGGTCAAAAGGTTGTTTTTGGTGATGAGCGCGCTCTCAACCTTTTGGCGCAAGATGCTCTCGTCGAACAGGTCTTGCACTCGAATGCCCATGCGGCCAATCTTGTCGCCATAGGTTGGGCCAATGCCCCGGCCAGTGGTGCCGATGGCACGCTTACCCAAGAAGCGCTCGATAGTTTTGTCGATGGTTACGTTGTAACTGGTGATTATGTGAGCATTGGCGCTAATTCGAAGCTTCGAAACGTCTACACCCTGAGCAGTTAGGCCATCGAGCTCATCGAAAAGCACGCGAAGGTCAATGACCACACCGTTACCAATAACAGGAATCACCGCAGGGGTCAGAATGCCAGACGGCAGCAGGTGCAGTGCAAACTTTTTGTCGCCAATAACCACGGTGTGACCGGCGTTATTGCCACCCTGGTAGCGCACCACGTAATCAACGCGGTCGCCAAGTAGGTCGGTAGCTTTACCCTTGCCTTCGTCGCCCCACTGGGCACCAACGAGAACTATTGCAGGCATGAATCACCCTCGAATCTTTCAACGGGGGAATTCCGCGAAGTGCGGTTCCACTTAAGTTTAGTTGAAAACGTGCTGCATCACCCAAGCGTGCATGGCGATTGCAGCCGCGGCACTGGCGTTGATCGAACGCGTTGAACCGAACTGAGTGATTTCAAGCACAACTTCGGCGGCGGCAATTGCTGGCTCACTTAGGCCAGGGCCCTCTTGCCCAAAAAGCAGCACGCACTCCTCGGGCAACTGGTACTGCTCAATTTTCTGACAGCCGGGCACATTGTCGATGGCAATGATTGGTAACTGTGCGCCATCCGTTCTGGCAGTTTTCGACCACGCTAAAAACTCTTCAACCGTGTTGTGATGACGGATGTGCTGGTAGCGGTCGGTAACCATGGCACCGCGGCGGTTCCAGCGTTTGTGACCAATAATGTGCACCTCTGCGGCCAAAAACGCGTTGGCGGTGCGAACGATTGAGCCAATGTTTAGGTCATGCTGCCAGTTTTCGATTGCCACGTGAAACTTGTGGCGGCGGCTGTCGAGCTCGGCAACAATCGACTCCATCTTCCAGTAGCGATACTGGTCGAGAACGTTGCGGGTGTCACCGTTTTTGAGAAGCTCTGAGTCGAAGTGATCACCCTCAGGCGCCGGCCCAATCCAGGGGCCAACGCCCCAGGTGGTGAGTTCTGGCGTGGGTTCGCTGGGCATTACACCAGCCTACCCGCCGATAAACTTAGGGCTATGGCTGACCGCAGTGAAATCAAGTCTTGGCTCACCGACATGGATGGCGTGCTGGTGCACGAGGGGCATGTTCTTCCTGGCGCGTCTGAACTGATCGCCAGTTGGCGGGCGAGTGGCACCCCGTTTTTGGTGCTCACCAACAACTCGATTTACACCCCGCGCGACCTCTCGGCAAGACTCAAATCGGGCGGGTTAGACGTTGAAGAAAAAGACATCTGGACAAGCGCATTAGCAACCGCCAGCTTTTTGAAATCGCAGAAATCTATTGGTTCTGCCTATGTAATTGGTGAAGCCGGCTTGACCACCGCACTTCACGAAATCGGTTACATCATGACCGACCAAGAGCCCGACTACGTGGTGCTTGGCGAAACCCGCAATTTTTCGTTTGAAAACCTGACCAAGGCCATTCGCCTGATTAATGCTGGCTCAAGGTTCATTGCCACTAACCCAGATGCCACCGGGCCATCGGCCGAGGGTGTTTTGCCGGCAACGGGTTCGGTTGCCGCGCTCATCACCAAGGCAACCGGTCGCGAACCATACATTGTGGGTAAACCCAACCCAATGATGTTTCGTTCGGCCATGCGCCGCATTGGCGCACACAGTGAATCAACCGGAATGATTGGCGATCGCATGGACACCGACGTGGTTGCCGGTATTGAGGCTGGCCTGCACACCGTGCTGGTGCTCACGGGCATTAGCGATCAGGCAGAAATCGAACGTTACCCGTTTAGGCCAAACGAGATCTTGAACTCGGTGGCCGACCTGCTCTAAAGAACGGTTGCTAGGCGTCTTGCTTTTGGCAAGTGCAAAGCTGCTCTTGAG
>CANFOX010000083.1 GCA_947448845.1 Microbacteriaceae bacterium
AGCCGCCGGCACCACTTTGCGCGTTCGCGTGGCCAAGGGGTCGCTCGATGCCACCGCGGGCAAGTCACACGATTAAACTAGGAGCATCATGACCGCCGAAAAGTCAACTAAGCCTGCCGCCGCCAAGGCAGCCGCTTCGAGCGCCAACGCCGATGTTGCCAACCTCAGCTATGAGGCGGCCCGCGATGAGTTGGTTAAGGTGGTTGCTCAACTTGAAAACGGTTCAGCAACTCTCGAACAGTCGCTTGCCCTTTGGGAACGCGGCGAAGCGCTGGCTCAGCAGTGCGAAGCCTGGCTAACCGGTGCCCGCGCGCGCCTCGACCAAGCATTGGCGGGCATAAAGAGTGAGTGACGCGGCGGCCAAACGCCGTGCGCAACAAACCCTGCGCAACCTAATTCTTTCGCTACTTGCCAGCATTGGCGTGATGCTTCTGGTTATTTTCGTGGTGCCGCGAAACGATTCGAACCGCATTCAACATATTGATTACATTGGCGTTGGCAAGCAGGTGGTGGCAGCCGGCACAGTTCACCTGGTAAACCCGCAAATTCCGAAGGGATGGTGGGCCAACTCGGCGCGCTGGAAGAGCGCGAAGAGCGACGGTGTGGCCACCTGGTATGTGGGGTTCGTTGGGCCAAAAAATCAGTACATCGGAATGACCCAAGGTTTTGCCACGAACCCTACCTGGCTGGCACTGCAGCTCAAAACCAACGTTGCCAGTGGAGCACTGAAGATTGCCGGTCGCAGCTGGACAATCTATGAAAACCCGGTGCCTGGCGATCAGCCAAAGACTCGTGACTACCTGATTACAACCACAATCGAAAATGACAGCATTCTTCTTTACGGAACAGGCAGCAAGCACGACTTCAAAGCCATGGCAACAGCCGTTGAAAGCCAAATTACGAAGGTTTACAAGTGACCGAAACTAAACGCCCGCAAACCCCTGCCGAAGCCTGGGCGGCCATGACGGCTGGTAATCACCGTTTTGTTACCGGTGCGCCCGCTCACCCGCGGCAAGACATCGACCACCGTGAAGATTTGGCAACGGGGCAGCGGCCATTTGCCGCACTGTTCGGCTGCGCCGACTCTCGCCTCAGCGCCGAAATAATTTTTGACGTCGGATTAGGTGACCTCTTCGTGGTTCGAAATGCCGGGCAGGTGATTGGTGAAACCATTCTGGGTTCCCTCGAGTACAGCGTTGAGGTGCTTGGCGTTCCGCTGATTTTGGTGCTCGGGCACGATGAATGTGGTGCCATTCGGGCCACCATCAACCACACCGAAGGCAAACAGGCCGCTGCAGGCAAGTTCATTAATGTGCTGGTGAAGCAAATCGAACCAACCGTGCTCGAGGCAAATGCGCAGGGTAAGTTCGAAATTGACGAGGTTACCGAACTTCACGTTCAAGACACCATCAAAGAAATGCTCGCGCAGAGCAAACTGATTTCAGATGCCATCGCCGCGGGCAAACTCGCGGTGGTTGGCGCAAACTATAAGTTGACCTTGGGCGAGATTCACCCAATCGTCACCTTCGGAAATATCGGCTAACGAAAGGCAACACCAAGTGGAATACCGCATTGAACACGACACCATGGGCGAAGTTAGAGTTCCGAAAGATGCCCTCTACGGCGCACAAACTCAGCGCGCCGTCGAGAACTTTCCCATTAGCGGAACCACGTTAGAGCGCGCTCAGATTGCGGCACTCGCCCGCATCAAGAAGGCGGCCGCACAGGCAAACGCCAAGTTGGGTGTGCTTGAAGCCAAGATTGCCGAATCGATTGCTGCGGCGGCCGACCAGGTTATTGCGGGCGACCACGACACCCAGTTTCCGGTTGACATTTTTCAAACCGGTTCTGGAACCTCGAGCAACATGAACATGAACGAGGTGCTTGCCACGCTTGCCACCCGTCACCTGGGTGCCAACGTGCACCCGAACGACCACGTAAACGCCTCGCAGTCTTCTAACGATGTGTTTCCAACCTCGGTTCACCTTGCTGTTACCGCGGCCCTCATGCACGACCTACTTCCTGCCCTCGACCACTTAGCCAAGAGCCTCGAAGCAAAAGCCGTTCTCTGGAAAGAAGCTGTAAAGGCTGGCCGCACCCACCTAATGGATGCCACCCCAGTGACCCTGGGTCAGGAATTCGGAGGATACGCAGCTCAGATTCGATTCGGAATCGAACGAGTTGAATCAACGCTCGGTCGCGTTGCCGAAGTTCCACTTGGTGGAACGGCTGTTGGCACTGGCATCAACACCCCAAAGGGATTCCCGCAAGAAGTTATTCGCCTCTTGGCAGCCGAAACCAAGTTGCCCATCACCGAGGCCCGCGATCACTTCGAAGCGCAGGGTGCACGCGATGCCCTAGTTGAAGCTAGCGGCGCACTTCGCACCATTGCAGTGAGTATGCAGAAGATTGCCAACGACCTTCGCTGGATGGGCTCAGGGCCGAACGCGGGTCTTGCCGAACTTCACATTCCAGACCTTCAGCCGGGTTCGTCGATCATGCCAGGCAAGGTAAACCCGGTGGTTCCTGAAGCCGTGATCATGGTTTGTGCAAGGGTTATCGGAAACGACGCTGCTACCGCTTGGGCCGGCGCAACCGGTTCGTTTGAGCTCAACGTTGCCATTCCAGTAATGGGAAACGCGCTGCTCGAATCAATTCGCTTGATGAGCAACTCGTTTAGACTGCTTGCCGACAAGACCGTAGATGGCCTCGAGGCCAACCTCGAGCGTGCGCGCGCACTTGCCGAATCCAGCCCATCCATTGTTACCCCGCTAAACAAATACATTGGATACGAGGCTGCCGCAAAGATTGCAAAGCACGCTGTTGCCAAGGGCTTGACCATTCGTGAGGCAACTATTGAGCTTGGCTACGTTGATGGCGTAAAGCTAACCGAAGAGCAACTAGACAAGGCGCTGAACGTTTTGTCTATGACCCGCCCACCGCAGTAGCCAGTGCCAGCATCAGCGCAAGGGCAAAACCTGCCAGCAGGTACGGCCCCAGCGCGATGCGCTTGCCAAGCACATTTCGCCCGAGCGAAACGGCACCCAGAGCAGTAGCACCCGCCAACGCGAGCGCACCAACCAGGGCAACCC
Organism: Microbacteriaceae bacterium; assembly: GCA_947448845.1. Taxonomy (GTDB): domain Bacteria; phylum Actinomycetota; class Actinomycetes; order Actinomycetales; family Microbacteriaceae; genus Rhodoluna. Next base: position 3,093 of record CANFOX010000083.1, read on the forward strand.
CGGCATAAATAGGTGCAAACCAGCCAAGGTTCAACGAAATCAGCGCTGCAAGTTTTACGTCGCCCATGCCCAAAACTTGGCGGGTATTGGCGAACAACCCGAGCGCGAAAGTTGCCAGACCCAAAGCCAGAGCCTGAATTAACTGCCAGTTACCAAGAACACCAGCTAGCAACTGCCCCACCAACGAATATGCAAACCCGGGTAAAACCAAGCGATTCGGTAGGCGATATTCGCGAATGTCGGTTCTGGCGAGCGGCCAACCAACGGCGACTAGATATGCCGGGCCGATCAGGGCAAAAACCAGAGTTAGTTCGAAATTGGTGTGCGGCATGCACGCAGGCTAGCCAATTTGATGCCAGCTAATGTCAGGCATCCACAGGTTTAAACGGCGTCGCCGACTCGTTCCCACATTTTGGCCATGACCCACCATTGGCCGTCAAGGTAAACGATGTTCAAATAATCTTGCATCTTGCCACCAAACATTTGCAGTTGAACGCGCACTACGGCAAGGGTCGGCGAAATCTGGTCAAACATAAGCAGGCTTTCGCGGCGCTTGGTGTCTTTGAGTTCTTTCGGCGACTTGCGGGCAACCACTGCTTCTCGGTAAACCGCATAGGGGCGAATGTTCAAATCACCAGTTTGAGCCGAATAGAGCACGCTGTCTTTGTGAAAAACTTTGTCGAATAACTTCATGTCTTGCCCCCACATGACATCAAAATAGTTATCGAGCAGAGTGTTGATGCCCGCATTACTTATGTAAACGAGGTCTTCGCGCATTGGTTTAGCCATGGCTAAAGTCTAGGGCTGCAAGTCTAGGCATCGAGCAGGTCGGTGACCAGGGCGGCAATGGCCGATCGTTCGCTTCGATTCAAGGTAACGTGGGCGAAAAGCGGTTGACCCTTCAGAATCTCAATAACGGATGCGATTCCATCGTGGCGACCAACCCGCAGATTGTCGCGCTGGGCGACATCGTGAGTTAGCACCACGCGTGAGTTCTGGCCGATGCGTGACAGCACGGTGAGCAGCACGTTTCGCTCAAGTGACTGCGCTTCGTCGACAATCACAAAGGCATCATGCAGTGAACGGCCGCGAATGTGAGTCAGCGGCAGCACCTCAAGTAGCCCTCGGTCGGTAATGTGATCGATTACCTCTTTCGAAACCAGCGCCGAAAGTGTGTCGAAAATTGCCTGACCCCAAGGGTTCATCTTTTCGGCTTCGCTACCCGGCAGGTAACCCAGCTCTTGGCCGCCAACGGCGAAGATAGGGCGAAAAACCAGAATCTTTTTGTGTTGGCGACGTTCGAGCACGGCTTCGAGTGCGGCACACAGGGCAAGGGCTGACTTGCCAGTGCCAGCGCGGCCACCGAGTGACAAGATGCCAACCTCTGGGTCGAGTAACAGGTCGATTGCAAGGCGTTGTTCTGCCGAGCGCCCGTGCAGCCCAAAAAGTTCGCGGTCGCCGCGCACCAACCGAATCTTGTGGTCGGCATTCACTCGCCCAAGAGCGTGACCGCGCTCAGAAGTGAGGGTGATGCCGGTGTTCACGGGCAGAGTCTTGGCTTCAGGGTGATCGATTTCCTCTGAGTCGTAGAGCTCGTTCATGGCATCGGCATTGAGCGCAATCTCGGCAAGCCCTGTCCAGCCAGAGTCGGTGGCGTTATCGTTGCGATATTCTTCGGCGCTCATGCCGAGTGCTGCCGCCTTCACACGCATCGGCAGGTCTTTCGAAACCACCGTCACATTGGCGCCTTCGCTTGCCAAGTTGAAGGCCACTGCAAGAATGCGCGAATCATTGTCGCCCAACTGGAACCCAACCGGCAGCACCGACTGGTCAATGTGATTGAGCTCTACTCGCAGAATGCCTCCCTCGCCTACCTCGATGGGAAAATCGAGGCGTTCGTGTTGCGCGCGCAGGTCATCCAAATAGCGAAGTGCCTGGCGTGCGTAGTAGCCAATCTCTGGATCGTGACGCTTCTTTTCAAGTTCGTTGATCACAATGATTGGAATTACAACTTCTTGCTCTTTGAACTTGAACAGGGCTTTGGGGTCTGAAAGCAAAACTGAGGTGTCG
>CANFOX010000084.1 GCA_947448845.1 Microbacteriaceae bacterium
GCCTCTGAGACCCTCACCGCAAGCGACATCGGGCTATCAATTTTCGCTGAACCTCGAGCCGGATTTCTGGTGCAGAACCTGGTTGATTTCATAGCAGAACTTGAAGTAGACGAAGATGCCGCACTGGTTTTCTTTGCCGTGCGAGAGATAGCGCTAGCCCGGCTTTTCAAGCACTCTCGCTGGCTTCGCGACCAAGTTGTCTCTCAAATCACCGCCTATGCCAGCGATCTTCGCACCGACATCGAACGACTAACCAAACTCGTTGACGAGGTTGACATCAATGACAGCGTTGACCTGAGCCAACTTATTGAACAGCACCAACTAATCAAAGAGCGCACACCAGAGCAAGAGCGCGCACTAGCAAGCATCGAAACCCTGCTGGCTCTTATTGAAGGATGGGTTGACATAGTGTCGACCGAGGCAACCAAACGCCTGCCACAGGCGGCCGCCATCTCAGAGGCTATTCGGCGCCGCAGGGCCACCGGCGGCCCAGCCGAAAAAACTTTCGCCACTCTGCTCGGGCTAGAACTGCGACCGAGGCAAATGCGCGAGGCCGCCGTTATGTGGCAGCTCGTTGAAAACAATCTCGGCAGGTCGGCTCGTGACAACCTTTGGATTCACCCAGACCAATTGCCGACGGCAGAAGACATTGCCAACCCAGAGGGGCTGTTGCTGCGACTAAAGGGTGGGCAAGATGACCTCGATCAGGAGCTGCGCAAACTACTTGACGAATAGCCTGTGGATAAAATCTCAGCACTTCCGAGACTTGTTCAAAATAGGCACATGGTCACTCAAATAAATCCGTTTCAACAGCACGTTTGGCGTTCAATAAATCAACTGCAAATTGGTTTGGGTCAACAAAGCGTTTTGCTTACCGACCTCACTCGCCCTCAGGAGCGCTTCATTGCATCGCTCATCGCTGGCATTGCCGATAATCAAATCGAGCCTTTGGCAAAACAGCTCAAGTTCGATGCGGTCGACGCCCACCGAATAGCCGAGGCACTGAAGCCGGTGCTACTTCAGCAGATTATGACCGAGCCCACCGCAGAAGATTCGCTCAACGGTGAACTGGTTAGGGTCACCCTCAACCAAAACACCGATGGCTTTGCGGTGCTTGCCAACAGAGCCTCCAAGAAGGTCTACATAAACACACTTGGCTGCGCTGGTGCCACCATTGCCACTGCACTGGCTAAAGCCCAGGTTGGCTCAATCGCTAGCGATGACCACGGCAGAGTTTCCAAGCCAGAGATTTCCAGCTATCTAAAATCACTCGAAAACTGCGCCAGAATTTCTGCACTTGACTTTCAGTTCCGCGAGTTTGGGTTGGCAACCAAGGTAACCAACCGGTCGTTTGAAAAGGCATCCGTTTCGATTTTGATTGCGCAACAGTACGTTTCACCAACCGCCTATGCCCCGCTAATGAACCGCGAACTGCCGCACATTGGAGTAGTTTTCGACCAGGCTGGTGCGACGGTCAGCCCGTTGGTTCGCCCCGGTGAAACACCCTGCCTTTACTGCCTTGAAAGAAATCGCATTGAACAGCATGCCGCCTGGCCGGTAATCGCGAGCCAGCTGGTAACTTCCCGAATAGCATTCGACGAAACGGCAGCCTGCAACTTTGCCGCCGCGGTGGTAACCAAATTGGTTACCGACTGGATTGATTTGGGCGCAACCAATGATTTGGGGCAACGTTGGAGTGCGGCAACCGGCGAAATCGAAAGTTTCAGAATCGAGCCAAGCTCTAAGTGCGATTGCCTGCTTCAGCTAAGAATCAAGCAGAGTCAAAAACCTCGATCGCTGGCGAGTTAGTTCCCTGGCCGGGTCAAACTTGGCCCAGCTGAGATTTAGCTGCTTTTCGGCACGAGTTACCGCCACGTATAGCAGCCGACGCTCCTCTGCTATCTCGGCTTCGGTTTTGGCGTAACTTATTGGCAAATAGCCTTCGGTGAGCCCAACCACGAACACCACCGGCCACTCGAGACCCTTCGCAGAATGAATGGTGGCAAGAGTTACGGCCGCACGGGTTGGTTCGTGTTGAGACCGAGCCCGCTCATCGAGCTCACGAGCCATGTCAACCAGGGTGGCATCGCTACCTAATTCGTCAACAATCTCGAGCAGCGAGTTGAGCGATTCCCACTTTTCACGAAGCTTTGGGTCAGTTGGCTCTTTCGCACTCCAACCGAGCGATCGAATGATGTCGGCAACGGCTTCAAAGGGTTTTTTCTCTGATTCAACTGCGGCTTCGGCGCGAATCACCCGAATTGCACTCTGAATCTCAGGTCGCTGAAAGAAGCGCTGGCCACCGCGAACCACATATTCCACCCCAAGTTTGGCTAGCTCATTTTCAAACGCTTCAGACTGCCCATTAATTCGATAAAGCACGGCAATATCTTTGGCTGCAGTTCCAGCATCCCTTAGTTTTTTGATCTCGGTGGCAACGTGAACCGCTTCATCTGCCAAGGTTTCGAACTCACGGATGCGCGGTACAGATCCCGGTTTACCCTCGGAATAGAGCGAAGAAATGGTGTCTTGATCTTTGGTGAGCCGATTCGCGAACGCCACAATTTGCGGAGTGCTTCGATAGTTTTTGAGAAGCTCGAAGACCTGGGAGTTTTCAAAACGACTTCCGAATCCGAGCAGAAAAGCATTGGTAGCGCCGGTAAAACTAAAGATGGTCTGGTTTGGGTCGCCAACTACGCAGAGGTCACTTCTTTCGCCAAGCCATTCATCGAGTAGTGCGTGCTGCAGGGCCGAAATGTCTTGGTACTCGTCTACCGTAAAAAAACGGTATTGAGAGCGAACGTGCTCTCGAACCGAAGCCTCGGCTCGAATCATGCCGAGCATAAGAATCAAAACATCTTCCCAATCGATGGTTTGGGTCTTCAACTTCTCGTTCTCGTAAGCCGTTTGAAGTGCCAAATTCTTTTTGGCACTCAAGCCGGAAACCGCAGGGCGGGCAGTTAGGCGCGCTTCGTATTCTTCTAGGCTAAGCAAGTTCTGTTTGCGCCACTCGATTTCTGAGGCAAGATCTCGAATAGAGTCACCGTTCAGGGCAATCTTTTCTCGCATGGCAATCTCATGCAGCAGGCGCGCCTTACTCTCGATAACCCGCGGCGTGAGGGCCCCGGTGAGCGAAGGCCAGAAATACTGCAGCTGAGAAAGCGCGGCGGCGTGAAAGGTTTTCACCGAAACCAAACCCGCACCAAGCTGCTGCAACCGAGCCCGCAACTCACCCGCGGCACGGTTGGTGTAGGTCAACACCAGTGCGCGATTAGCGGCAAACTGCCCCTTGGCGATTCCATAGGCAAGCCGGTGAGTAATGGTTCGTGTTTTGCCGGTTCCGGCTCCGGCCAAGATGCAAACCGGCCCAACTAGAGCCATGGCGGCTTGGCCTTGGGCTTCGTCTAGGTTGGCTAAAAGTTCTTCTGGATTCACGAGAGTTCAGATGCTGTAATCAGTTGCCCGCCATACCAGTGTTCAATCAGGGCCCTGGCAATAGAAACTTTGCCTGGCAAAAAAAGGTTGGCGGCTTCATTTGCCAACTCTTGCCTTGTAAACCACCGCAACTTTTCGATCTCAATGCCATCTGGTGTGACGCTGGCCAAGTCATAATCGGCCGCCACCCTGGCGGTGAACCCGACCATTAGCGAAAACGGGTACGGCCATGCCTGCGAACCCAGGTATTCGGGTTCAACAACGACAACTCCAGCCTCTTCGAAAACTTCGCGAACCACGGCCTGAGTGAGTGACTCCCCTGGTTCAACAAACCCAGCGAGAACCGACCATCTGTTTTCCTCCCAAGCCCCCTGAGAGCCAAGCAAAATGCGGTCATCAGCGTCTACCACGCTCACAATGATGGCCGGATCTGTGCGAGGAAACAGTTCTTTGCCGTCTTTCATGCAACGGCGAACCCACCCGCCTTGCTCAACAATGCTGAGCGAACCGCACTGGGCGCAATGCTGGTGAGTTTCGTGCCAGTTCGCCAGCGCCAAGCCTTGTGCATAAACCGCTGCATCAAGCTCGCTCAGCCCACTTCCGGTTCTTCGAAGCTGATGCCAGTTGGCGGCATCCGGTTGAATTTGATTCGCCGAGTTGTCGCCTACCACGGCTAAAACCAGCGGTGATTCACCTAAACCTTTTACAACCTGAGCCTTGCCAAGGTAGGCGCGAACCAGGGCCGATGGCACCTCTTCGGTGGTTTTGTAGTCGAGCCCCACTAAATGGCCGTCTTCGGCTCGAAGCAGAGCCTTACCCTCGTGCAACACAAGCACTCTGGTAGCCGCATCGGCCCAAAGGTCGTCGAATAGATTCGGTTCTTGACGGCGCAGATAGTCGCGGTCTACGGGTGTTTTGGCCAGCGGAAGGTTGAGGGTATCGTTCAAAGTTTTCCTCATTTCGCTAGTGTGGCGATGCCGAACCAATTCGGCATGCACCCTTAACCTAATTTCATGGGCAAGTCACCCTTGATTTTAGCGGCGCTGGCAAGCGAGGCAGTTCCAGGCCTTCGCTTCACCCGAGTGCAGCCGCTTGAAAAAAATGCCGTGGGCGTAGGCGATTCGGCCCTGCTCACTGCTGAATCGGGTGTTCACTACATTATTCGCCTTGCCAAACCGGGCGCCGCGGGTGCCGACCAAGACACCGAACTGGCTGCACTTCAGACCCTGAGCCAACTGCAGTTGCCGTTTGAAATTGCCAAGCTGGTTGGCGAAACTAAAGCCCCCGATGGTAGCCGCGCCCTGCTGTTTAGTTTTATTTACGGTGACCACCTAGATCTTGAACGACTGAACCCAAACTCACCGCTAACCGAAAACCTCGGCTCTGCCATCGCGGCCATTCACAACATTCCAATTTCAGTGCTTCAGGATGCCGGATTCCCAGAATATGACCCAGCCACGCTCGTGCAATCGCGAGTATCTGAGCTAGACCGAGCATTAGACACCGGCAGGATTCCGCCGGTGCTACTGCAACGCTGGGAAGCGGCATTCGAAGACCTTAGCCTGTTTCGATTTACCCCAACCGTGATTCACGGGGCCATTGATGGCGAGTCGATCATGGCCCTCGACAACAGCATCACGGGCTTCATGGGATGGAGCAATCTGAA
>CANFOX010000085.1 GCA_947448845.1 Microbacteriaceae bacterium
ACGCGACCGCAGTTTTGAAGACCGTCGCGCCACCACCCCCAACAAGAAAGCCTTCTTCGAAGACGTAAAGCTTGAGCGCCTAGCTTCAGCAGAGTCGGTTGAAATTGCCGAAAACTTCGAGGGTATGGGTCTTAACGAGCGTTTGGTTTCGGCACTGTCTGGAATGGGCGCCGACAAGCCGTTCCCAATTCAGGCTGCCACCATTCCTGCAGCCATCACTGGCCGCGATGTTCTTGGTCGCGGAAAAACAGGTTCGGGTAAAACCATTGCCTTCACCGTTCCAATGATTACCAAGTTGGTTGCTGCTGGTTCGGTGACTCGCCAACCCCACAAGCCACGCGCTTTGGTGCTAGCACCAACCCGCGAGCTTGCCGACCAGATCGATCGCACCGTTAGCCAACTGGCTCGCTCGGTTGGTTTCTACACCACCTGCATCTACGGTGGCGTTCCACAGCGCAAGCAAGAAATCGCTATGCAGCGCGGTGTTGACATTGTTGTGGCAACCCCTGGCCGCCTAGAAGACCTAATGGCTCAGCGCGTTATCGACCTAAGTTTGGTTGAAACTCTTGTTGTTGACGAGGCCGACCACATGTGTGACCTTGGCTTCATCGAGGGCGTTCGCCGCATTATGCGTGCCGCCGGCGAGAGCCAGAAGTTGCTGTTCTCGGCAACTCTTGACCGCGAAGTTGACGCACTGGTGAAAGAGTTCTTGCCAGAGCCATTCGTTTACGAAGTGCCAAACGAAGAACAAGACACCAGCAACATCACCCACCGCGTTCTTGTGGTTGACCAAGAAGATCGCAGCCAGGTGTTGCTTCGACTTGTGCAGGGTGAAGGCAAGAGCCTTATCTTTACTCGCACCAAGATGACGGCAGAACGCCTAAGCGAGAGCTTAACGGCAGCTGGCGTTCCGGCCGCTCGCCTTCACGGTGACCTCAACCAGAACCAGCGAAACCGTAACCTCGAGCGCTTTACTCGCGGAGATGTTCGTGTTTTGGTTGCCACCGACGTTGCCGCTCGTGGAATTCACGTTGACAACATTGGTTTGGTTATTCAGCTTGACCCACCTGAGGAATACAAGACTTACCTGCACCGCTCGGGCCGCACTGGCCGTGCACACCACGAGGGAACCGTAATCACTTTGATTCCGCGCACCCGTCGTCGTCGCATGGAAGATCTGCTCAAGCGCGCTGAGCGCGAGGGCATCTTCACCGATGTGCGCCCAACAAACCCGCTGCTCGAAGAGCTAGCAGGCCCAATTGCGCCACCACCGGTTGCCGAAGCACTTGACTTCGGTGACAGTCGTGGCGGCGGCCAGGGCGGCAGCCGTGGCGGTGGCGCTCGCGGAGACCGCGGCGGTTACCGTGGTGGAAACTCGGGAGGCGGTCGCAGTGGCGGCAACCGTGGCGGAAGTTCCGGCGGTCGCAAGTTCGGCGGAGAATCGCGCGGTGGCGACCGACCAGCTCGCGCTCGTCGCTTCGACTAGTCACAACATCCTTCTTTAAAATCGCAACCCCGAGGCCAAAAACCTCGGGGTTGCGCCTTACTCGGCTAACGCCTAGACTAAGAAACAGCCAAAGACCGCCGGTTTCGGGTCGGGCAAAATCAAAGAATTCGTTCCTAGGTTTCGCTTGTTCCGACGAAGGTCCGCAATAAAGCGGCATCCAGCGTAGGTGTGTGAAGTTTTACGCGTCTCGCGTTTGCCTCGTGCCCCTGCGCCGAGGCCTTTTTTATTGCCCAGACCTTTGGGCTACCGGCACAAGAAACCAAGGAGTGCCATGGCGAACAAGGAAGCCACAGTCGCCGAGCTTACTGAGAAGTTTTCAGGCTCGAATGCTGTAATGCTCACCGAGTACCGCGGACTCACTGTTGGACAGCTCAAAGAGCTACGTCGTTCAATCAGTGCCGACGCAACCTACGCCGTAGCAAAGAACACACTGCTAAAGATTGCCGCGAAGAACGCAGGCGTGACCGCATTTGATGGTCAACTCGCCGGCCCAACCGCTATGGCTTTCGTGCACGGAGACGCTGTCAACGTTGCAAAAGCATTGCGTGATTTTGCTAAGGCAAACCCTCTGCTGGTTGTTAAGAGCGGTTACCTAGACGGTGCTGCCCTCGACGCTGCTGAGGTTAAGAAGCTTGCTGATCTCGATTCTCGCGAAGTGCTGTTGGCCAAGGCCGCAGGCGCATTCAAGGCATCGCTATACAAGGCTGCTTACGTATTCCAGGCTCCACTTGCTCAGGCAGTTCGCACCGTAGATGCGTTGCGCGCCAAGCAAGAGGGCAACTAACCAACAAACGCTTCAACCCTAAACACAAGGAGAAAATCAAATGGCTAAGCTAACTGCTGATCAGCTCATTGACGCTTTCAAAGAGCTTTCGCTCATTGAACTGAGTGACTTCGTTAAGAAGTTCGAAGAAGTATTCGAAGTAACCGCAGCTGCTCCAGTTGCAGTTGCTGCTGCTGGCGCTCCTGCCGGTGGCGCTGGCGAAGCTGCAGAAGAGAAGGACTCGTTCGACGTAGTTCTTGACGCTGCTGGCGACCAGAAGATTCAGGTTATTAAAGAGGTTCGTGCACTTACCAACCTCGGTCTAGGCGAAGCCAAGGCTGTAGTAGACGGTGCACCTGCCAACGTTCTCGAAGGTGTAAACAAGGAAACCGCCGAGAAGGCAAAGGCTGCTCTAGAAGCTGCTGGCGCAAAGGTTACCCTGAAGTAACTTTTATTACTTCGCGAGACCCGCTTTGGCTTCGGCCGGGCGGGTTTCGTGTTTAATCAAGTAATGGCTCGCGTTCTAATAAATCACGGATGGACCAACACCCGTCAAGAAGGTCACTGGCAGCGGTTGCTGGCAGGCGCACTTCGCGCTGCCGGGCACCAGGTGCAGTACCCGCAGTACCCAAACACGCAAAAACCAGTGTTCAGCGAGTGGCAAGAGCTGCTGACTGCAGAACTTGAGCTATTGCACGAGGCCGGTGCCGGCGAAACCGTGGTGATTTGCCACTCACTTGGCTGCATAAACTTTTTGATTGCAGCCAAGAGTGGGCGAATCACCACCCCGATTGATCGGGTATTACTGGTGGCACCAGCCGACCCTCGCACGCTTGGCGAAATACCAGAGTTCAAGATTGACGTGGCCTCGGCCAATGCGGCGCTTTTCGATGTTGCCAAATCGGTGACTCTGGTGGCAAGCGATAAAGACCCTTGGCTTCCAGCTGGTGTGCACGAGGCATTTGCCGAGCCGCTTGGCCTCGAACCGGTAATTCTTAGCGGTGCGGGTCACCTTGCAAGCGGTGATGGTTTTGGCCCGTGGGTTGGGGTAATCAACTGGGTTAGCGACCCAGCCGCCGACCTCACCGCTCGCTAAACCCGCACCCAACCGCTGCTCTCTGGCTAGGCTAGAGGAATGCGAATCTTGCTTATTGGCGCCGGCGGAGTTGGCGAAGCCATTACCAAATTGGCCGCTGGCCGCGACTTTTACGAACACTTTTTTGTAGCCGACTACGACCAGTCGCGTGCCGATCGAGTGATTGATTGGGTGGCAAAGCGCCACGGCAACAAGGTTGCCGACAAGTTTTCGAGCAAGCAGATTGATGCCTCAAACGCTTCGAATGTAACCGAAACCATTCGCAGTACCGAAACCGATTGGGTTATCAACGCGGTTGAACCAAAGTTCTTGCCGACCATTTTCTCTGGCACCTTTACCGCTGGCGCAAACTACATCGACATGGCCATGAGCCTTTCAGAAGTTCACGAAACCGACCCGTTTCACCTGCCCGGCCTGAAGCTTGGCGACGCCCAGTATGCCCTCAACGAGCAGTGGGTTCGAGCCAATAAGTTGGCAATCGTTGGTTGCGGCGTTGAGCCCGGGCTGAGTAACGTTTTTGCCCGCTATGCGGCAGACCACCTGTTCAGCGAAATCGACGAGATTGGCGTTCGAGACGGCGCAAACCTCATGGTTACCAACGAGGCCGGCGAAGAAATCTTTGCCCCAAGCTTCTCGATCTGGACGACCATTGAAGAGTGCCTTAACCCACCGGTGATTTACGAAAAGGGCAAGGGCTGGGTAACCACCGCGCCATTTAGCGAACCTGAGATTTTCGAGTTTCCTGAGGGAATCGGCTCGGTTGAGTGCGTGAATGTTGAGCACGAAGAAGTGCTCATGCTGCCTCGCCACATCGATGCCAAGCGGGTAACTTTCAAGTACGGATTGGGTGACAAGTTCATTGGCGTGCTCAAGACCCTAAACATGCTTGGCCTCGACCGAACCCGCCCAGTGCGAGTGCGCTCGGCCCAAGGCCCGGTTGAGGTTGCACCACGAGATCTGGTTGCCGCCGTGCTTCCAGACCCTGCCACCATTGGCCCGCACATGACAGGCAAAACCTGCGCCGGTGTTTTGGTAACCGGTAAAGACAAAACCGGCAAACAGCGCGCCACTTACATTTATCACGTTGCCGATAACGCAGAAACCATGGCCGAATACGGCAGTCAGTGTGTGGTTTGGCAAACCGCTTTCAACCCGTTGATTGCCCTCGAGCTGGTTTCCAAGGGTATCTGGGCCGGTAACGGAGTGCTTGGGCCAGAAGCTTTCGACTCGGTGCCGTTCCTAGACTTGCTCAGCTCGACGGTTGCCTACAACCAGCGCTGGCAGGTGCAAGAGCGCCTGCCGGCTAACCCGCTGCGCAACCCTTAGAAGTCGGCGGGCGGCGTTGCCTTGCGGCGGTGCTTGCCTTCGACACCGAGGCCGAAATATGAGCCACCAATAATCATTGCCGCGCCTAGCGCACCAAGCCAGGCCAGCTTTTCGCCACCGATAGCAACCGAAACCACCACCGCCCATACCGGTTCGGTGCCGAGCAGCAGGCTTACGCGCGAAGCCGAGGTGCGGCGAATGCTCCACATCATGGCGAAGAAACCGAACACCGTGCAGAGCAAGATG
>CANFOX010000086.1 GCA_947448845.1 Microbacteriaceae bacterium
ATAAATTTAATGCAGCCCCTCGAGGAACAATTCCTCGATCTTGGTGGGAAATAGAGCTCATCGTGCCAACTTCGGTAAGCAGGAATCCTGCCTTTCCAAGTGCAAAAAATGGAACCAACGAGTTTGTGGTCATTACAGATGATGGTTTTAGTTTTGAGTGTCACGTAAGCGGCGGTAATCCGCCTAATTTCAATAAGAATTTTGAATCAAGCGGCGACTTGAAGGTTCTTGGTTACTGGCTAAAAGGGAAACTGTTGGAAAAAGGGTGCCTCTTAGAGGGTGATTTGGTAACTAACGAAACCCTTAAGGAGTTTGGGGTAACTTTCGTAAACTTCACAAAAACTTCGAGGCCAGGAAATACCTGGTTTTTAGAACTCAGGTAGAAAATAAGGATAGAAATGAATCATTTATTGTCCCGTGAAACGCCCCATTGGATTGCCTATCAGAAAACATTTGATCAAGAGGACCCAAGACCACTGTCGTTTCAAAAGACAGCAAATAAATTTATTCGGGATATCGTAAGTAAGTTTGATCACAATTCCAGAAAAAACGGCCTCCTATTCGGACAAGTTCAGAGTGGCAAGACCACCCATACATTTTCCATCATCGCCGCAACGGCAGATGCTGACCCAGGATTTTCAACCTTTGTTTATCTGACAAGCAACAGCGTCCCTCTGGTGGAACAAACTTTTGGTGATGGCACGGAAAGATTAAATCAGACTTTTGAAGTGTGTGGTCCGAGCGACGAACTTCGATTTAGCAAAAACAAGTTTCGACCAAGCCTTGTGGTACTCCACAAGGAAGCTAGGACCCTAAAGAAGTGGGTCGAAATTCTCGCGAACGACGAACGCATTTCAAGGGGTCCGATTTTTATTGTCGATGATGAGGGGGACGCAGCGACCCCAAACACTAAAGTCAATACCCCCAGTGACAAAAGTACAATCAACGACTGGGTAAGGGAGCTCAGGAACCTTGGCACAGGAAGTATTTTCCTGCAAGTAACGGCAACCCCGCAGGCTCTATTTTTACAGAGCCTAGAATCCTCGGAAAGGCCTGAATTTATTCACTACTTTGACCCAGGAAGTAGTTACCTGGGGGGCGAATTCTATTTCGGCTCTAACTCTGGTGGGCAAGCAACCCACAGGCCAATTGCCGAAGATGATCTCGACGTGCTTCTAAGGAGCAACGCAGCGTCTACCGGAATAACTTCAGCCGTAGCCTTCTATGTTTGCGTGGTCGCCTACTTTATGAAGACTGGGAGAACAAATGCTAACTGCCTCATTCACCCGCATGTCTCCCAGGGAAGCCACAATCAAGTAAAAACGGTCGTCGAAAAACTTGTTCAGGAACTAACCTCACAGAGCATTACTGACATTCGCAAGATTGAACTAAATGTCGCACTTGATGACCTAAATTCGAGCGCCGATGTTCAGTTGCCAGCGGATGATTTCTGGGAAATCCATTCAAGGGGCATTGAAATCAATGTTCGGATCATGAACGCCGGCAATAAGGTGCCAGAGTCTGAGTACAGAGCTGATTACAACATCTTGATCGGGGCCAATGCTATAGGACGCGGAGTTGCCATTCCTCACTTACAAGTCGTTTACTACACGCGAAGGGCAAAGACTCCTCAGGCCGACACATTCTGGCAACACAGCAGAATCTTTGGCTATGACAGAGACCGTCGCCTCGTGAGAATATTCATGCCACCTACTATTTTTAGGTTATTTCAGGTGCTACAAGACTCGAATACTCGATTAATCGAACTAATAAAAAGTGGGAATCACGAAATTCTTCAAATATCCTTACCTAAAGGATTCAGCCCGACCAGGTCAAATATTGTCAAGAAAACTCGTTATCGTTTCATCGTAGGCGACGTCAACTACTTCCCGCCGCTCCCAAACCAATCAAATGGTGCGGCATTGGATGTCACCTTTCATGAGTTTGGCGAACGGCACACAGGACCAGTTTCTATGGACATCGTAAAGAAAGCAATCAAACTGGCAAGTGAACCAGTCGATTGGAAAAGCCAAAGCTTCATCAACGCGATTGATGAAAAACTCAGTAAACCGGAAGCCATTCTCATTTTGAGAAGTGCAGAAATTTCGTCAACTGGGTCGATGCTTTCACCTGGCGACCTACAGTATGGAAAAACGATTACCGACAAAATCGTCCTAACTGCATACAAGGTTGATGGGGGGAAAATGGGTTGGAGTGAAGCTAAGCCCTTCTGGATGATAAACATCAAACTCCCGGGCTCACTTATCTATCACGAGGTTGAGTAGCTCAACCGCCTAGCGACCGAGCTTGATGCCCGCACCCGGAATAGCATCCAGCAGGCGCTTGGTGTAAGGCTGCTGGGGGTTATCGAAGATGGTGGCGGTGGAGCCCGACTCGACGATCTGGCCAGCGTTCATGACGCTGACCTGATCGGCGATGACTCTGACCACGGCGAGGTCGTGGGTGATGAACAGGTAGGTGAGGTTGAGCTCTGCCTGCAGTTGGGCAAGAAGCTCAAGAATTTGTGCCTGAACCAAAACGTCAAGGGCTGAGACGGCCTCGTCGAGAATAACGATGTCGGGCTTGAGGGCCAAGGCCCTGGCGACCGCAACTCTTTGGCGTTGGCCGCCAGAGAGTTCGTTGGGGTAACGACTTGAGATGCTGTATGGCAGCGACACCTGCTCGAGCAGTTCTTTAACTCTGGCTTGTCGCTGCTTGCGGTCGCCCACCCCGTGAACCACTAGGGGTTCGGCGATGGTGCTGGCGATGTCGCGCAGTGGGTCGAGCGAGCCGTAGGGGTCTTGAAACACCGGCTGCATTCTGCTTCTGAGTTCGAAGAGTTCTTTGGGCTTTAGCTTGCCAACTTCTTTGCCTTCGATGATGATTTCACCGGATGTTGGCTTTTCGAGGCCGAGCAGCATTTTGGCAACGGTTGATTTGCCAGAGCCAGATTCGCCAACCAGGGCCATGGTGGTGCCGCGGGTTATTTCAAACGAAACGTTGTCAACAGCGGTGAAGGGTTTTGACTTGAATCCAGTGCCGCGAATTGAATAAACCTTGCTTAGGCCCTGCACCGAAATGGCAGCTTCGCCGCTTTGGGCGCGGGCGGCACGCTTTTCGGCAACCTCGGTGAGGTCGAAGGCGGCGGCTGCCTGGGCAACCTTTACCCCTGCGCTAATTCTTCTGGATGCCAGCGATGGAGCTGCGGCAACCAGACGTTGCGTGTAAGGGTGAAGCGGATTCTGCAAGATCTCAAGGCTTGGGCCGGCTTCAACGACCTTGCCGCGATACATAACCACCAGCTGCTCGGCTCGCTCTGCGGCGATGCCTAAGTCGTGGGTAATCAATATGACCGAGGTTTGGGTGTTCTTGGTGAGTGAATCTAGATGGTCAAGAATGGTGCGCTGCACGGTTACATCGAGTGCCGAGGTTGGTTCGTCGGCAATCAGCAGTTTGGGGTTGGCGGCCAAGCCGATGCCGATGAGCACACGCTGACGCATGCCGCCAGAGAACTGGTGCGGAAACTGCTTGAGGCGGGCTTCGGCGTCTTTGAGGCCGGCTTTGCGAAGCACCTCGATGGCTGCAGCGCGCACCTCTTTTTTGCCGGTGGCAATGCCGTTGGCACGAATGGCTTCTTCAACCTGAAAGCCGATTGACCACACCGGGTTCAAGTTGCTCATTGGGTCTTGAGGCACGAAACCAATTTGGCGGCCGCGAATCTTTTCAAGGTCTGCCGCTGGCAAGCCAACCAGCTCTTGGCCGTCAAACTTGATTGAGCCGCCGGTTACCTCACCGGTGCCGGGCAACAGGTTAATAATGGCGTGGGCGGTGGTTGATTTGCCAGAGCCAGACTCCCCCACAATGGCAAGGGTTTGCCCGGGCCACAACTCGAGGCTGATGCCGTCAACCGCGTGAACGGCACCGCGGGCGAAGTCAACCTTAAGATCGCGTATTGATAGCAGCGGCTGTTCGTTCATCGAAGTGCCCTTGCCTTTGGGTCGAGGGCGTCGCGCAAAACTTCGCCCATCAAAATAAATGCCAGCACGGTGAGGCTAAGAGCCAACGAAGGCCAGAGCAGCACCTGCGGCGAGGTGCGCAAGTTGGCCTGCGCCTGCGAAATGTCGTTTCCCCAGCTCATGGTGGTTGATGGCAGGCCAACGCCCAAGAACGAGAGCGTGGCCTCAGCCACGATTGCCGCCGCCAATGAAATGGTGGTTACGGCAATTACCGGGGCAATCGAATTGGGCATTACGTGGCGCATCAGAATCTTGAAGCGGCTGAGGCCAACCGCGGTTGCCGCCATTACGAAGTCAGAGTTTTTCACCCGAAGCACCTCGGCGCGAAGCACGCGGGCGGTTGACGGCCAGGCAAAGATGCCGATGGCTGCCGAAATGACCCACACGTTTCGGTAGGCAGAGAACACCGACATGATTACGACCGCGGCAAGAATGTAAGGAATCGAGAAGAAAATGTCTCCGGCTCGTGAAAGCAGAGCGTCTATCCACTTGCCGTAAAAGCCGGCAATGGCGCCGAAGAAGATGCCCACCACGGTGGTGAGAATGGTCACAATCAAACCAACGCTGAGCGAGGTTGAGGTGCCGAAAATGATGCGGCTATAAATGTCGCAGCCCTGGCGAGTAAAGCCAAGAAGGTGGCCATCACTTGGGCCAAGCAGAGAGTTCTTGAGGTCGCAGCGATCTGGTGCCACGGTGGTAAACCAGTGCGGAAATAGCGCCACTAAGGCAACCAAAATGATCATGGCGCCTGAGATGTAAAAGATTGGGCGGCGACGAGCGTCGCGCCAAGCATCTAGCCAAAGGTTGGTTGGCTTGTCGTCAACGCGAACCGCGTCAACCTCTTTGAACTCAACCTCGTTTGGGTCGGCCACATAGTGCGGTTGCTTATTCTCCATAGCGAATCCTTGG
>CANFOX010000087.1 GCA_947448845.1 Microbacteriaceae bacterium
GGCAGGCGAAGACGGCACCCTGGCAAAGTCAATCGATGGCTTGCTTGAAACGTTCTCTGTAGAACTGGGCGACCTCACTAGTGGCGAAAACTCGCCAATTCGCGAGGGTATTAAGAAGCAAATGGCAGATATGGCCAAAAAACTGATGGATGACTTCAGTCGCGAAACCAAGAAGCAGGGCGACCAGATGGCTGAACTGCTTGACCCCAAGAACGCAAAGTCGCCACTTCGTGAGATTGCTTCGAAGCTTGAAAATGTTGACAAGAGCCTTGCAGGCGTAAAAGAGCAGATGCTCGAAAAGTCGGTCACTGCAACAGCACTTGAAGATACAGCGAAGAGCGGGGCACCTTATGAAGAACTGGTGGTCTCAGCAGTTCAGCAGATTGCATCTCTAGCCAGCGATGTTTGCACCTCAACTGGCAACAGCACTGGATTAGTGAAGAACTCGAAAAAGGGTGATGGCGTAATCGAGTTGAAGCAGGGCGACCGCAATGTTGCTCGCATCGTGATCGAAGCAAAGAACCGTGCGGTAAGCATGCCTGATTGGAACAAGGAAATTTCTGGTGCGAAAGATAACCGCGGCGCAATCGCCTTCGTTGGTTTCAGCAAATATCTGAATGACATGCCTAACAAGGGTCGCATAATGATGATTGATCGCCTAACTTGGCTCGTTGCCTATGACCCAGAGAATGACAGCCCTGAACTTCTGCTGGTTGTTTATCAAATGATCAAGACCAACACTCTGGCAGCAGCAGGAAACCTGTCTGAAGACAAGGTTTCGACTGTCAACGCGATTCTAGACACCGTGTTCGCCGAGGTGAAGCACTTTGATGGTTTCGTTCGCGATTCTGCCGCAATCAGGAACACTGCTGACGGCATGTGGAAGCAGTTGCAGGCTGTGCGCAGTGGAATTTTGGATAGCCTCTATAGCATTCAAGCCACCCTGCGCCCAGAGGTGCAGCCACTTGAGCTCGAGGGCAAAAGCCAACGCGAGATTGAGGAGTAGGGCTTAGGCCTTACTCCTGGTCGAAGTCATCGTGAAGGCCAGCCTTGCTGAGCTCATAGCCACCTTCTGCAAGTTTGAAGTAGTGGAGGCGTTTAGCCTGAGGCTGGCCATTCTCGATGTGCATGCGCAGACCTTTATCTCCACCGCGCATTAGAGGGCGGCCACTTTCACGAAGTGGGTGGAATGTGTAAGAGTGCTCAACGTTGTTTCTGCCGGTAACCAAGAAAACAACGGTGCGGGCCAATTTGCTAAGTTCTGAGGCATCGAATTCGCGGGGGTTTAGCGAATCGAAGAAGTTTTCGCCGAAGCTCCAGTTCTCATCTTGCAATGGATATTGAGAGCGTTCGCTCGAGTTGAAGAGTTCGATCCAGGTGCGACGAACAACTTCACGAAACCAGTCTTCCAAAGAATCGAAGTAGTTACGAAGTTCGTAATAGCTCGATTCAGCAGGGGCGGTCTCTGACTTTGATTTGCGAAACTCTGCCACTTTCTTTCGGTAGTCTTTGGCGTCATTTTGGCTTGCGGCAAGCTTTTCATTGGTTTCGCGAAGAAGCCCTGCAAGCATTTTGTTTTCGTCGTTCAAACGCCCGATTTCACGGTTCGCCTTGATTATCTGGGCGCGGTAGTGGGCGATAGCCTGCTCGTGAAGGCGGTCTTGCTTGGTTTTCGGTATTGGTTCACCCATGTTGAGAGGGGTGGCAATCGTCCCAGTTTGCGTGTTTGGCTCTGGAGTGAAATCTTCGAGCACCATGGGCTCTGCCTCAATGGATGGCGACGGCTCTTCAACCTCTACTTCGGTATGAAGTTCGGCATAACGTGCCTGGTCTAGCCAGGGCTTGCCACCAGCCAGAATTGGCAACGGGCCGGCAATCGGTTCATCGTCGTCGATGTCGTTCATCTTGATGCGAGTTCGGCCTTGTGGGTCGCGATAAATGCGCACTGGCCACACCTCACCTACGCGCAGATACTGGTTTATGACATCCAGTGGGTTGCCGGTTATTTCTTCTTTGCTGACCTCAAAGTCAACATTTGGGAACACCGAGATGATTGCAGTTTTGCGATCGGTTTCGCGAACTAAGCCGAGGGTTACGGTGTCGAAGCCAAAGTGTTTGGCAACCTCATCTTTGGTTAGGGCTTGGCTGCCCAGGTTGAAGATGCGGGTGTCGCGGTCTATTTGGCCACGAATAGTTTCTCCAACTTCGAAGACCCAACTTAGCGGCACCCCCGGGCAAATTACCTCTTGGCGAATCGAAATCAGGCCAAAGATTGGGCTGTCACCGATTGCCACACTGTCTTCAAAGATCTGTTTGATAAGCACATCGCAATCAACGGTGTTCGACGTTGGAATGCCAATGAGCCCAGCCTGCATAGCGAATCCCCAAATGTCTGAGGTGAGCTTGTCGGTGCTGCGTTGAAGCTGATTGCGCGGGTAAACATAGCGCAGCGTGCCCGGCTTCTTGGATATTGCAAAATCAATCGGGTAAGCCCGAGCGGCCCCGCCGTAGACGTGGGTGTCTGGTGGCATCAACTCTTGCATTTCGCGAGTAGCCGTGCCGCCGATTATTACGAACACGTCGCAGAATTTCGAAACCTCTTGGTCGACAAATAGCGGGTCAAAGGCGGGTTCGAGTTCGCCATTCGGAGTACTAATAACGCATACTGGCCTGGTTCGACGGGAATTCAGAATTTCGTCTACAAGCTCTTTTACGCCTTCGTTTGATCCGATGGTTTTAGTCATTTTGGCCCCCTGCGTTTTCGGTTTAAGTTCAACGAGTTGAACTTAAGTGCAACCACTGACATTTTCCGTGGCCTGCTGCCAGCAGTTTTGTCGGTGGCTGCCGATAACATTTCTCAACGCGAAAAACCAACGCGTGCGAGGAGGTCACCATGTGGCTATTTAGTGAAACCGGCTTCATCTCGATTGTTAGGCACCGCGACGAACCAGAGGTTTTTGTGGTTCGCGCTCGCGATCGAATCTCGCTTGAACCCCTGGAAGCAAAAACCGGCCTCGAGATTCAACTCACACCAGACGCTGACTATCCTTACCGCATCTTCGCAAACGAAACGGATGTTGCCGAATTGGTGGCCGCATCGCTGCGAGACCTGCGCTACCCGAACTTCAAGTCGCAGGTAGCTAAGACCCGTGGTGCCGATTATGCCTACCGCCTGCATGATGTGTGGCAGGTAATGCTCGAGTCAGAAGATGTTGAAGCTAAGACAGCCCGCGGTTCCAACTAGTAATCTCAAACTATAAAAGGGGGAATTTGAATGCCGGATTTTGATGAACTTAGCGACAAAGAACTTTGGGATCTCACAGCCGATGAAGATGAGCTTATTAGGGCGGAAGCGTTTGCAAACATTGCAAACAGGCTATTTGGCAGGGGTGAATTCGCAGAGGCTGTAAGCCCAGCTTCCGCGGCTCGGGAACTCTTTCACAAACTCGACCGCCCAGAGTTAGAGGGCACGTCGGCTTACCTTGAGGGCTGCGTTTTTCTTGCAAATAATCGAAATCTCGAGGCGCTCGAATCTCTGAATCGCGCTACTGAGCTTTATCGAATCTATGCAACTGAAGAAATGCTTGCCGATGCCGTTCGGAAGCAGGCCGAAGCACTAATTGCCGAAGAGGATTTTGATAATGCCACCGAAGCTTATGAAAGTGCTATACGACTCTATGAAAGTAATAATCGCCATACTTTGGCCGGGATCTGCGCGCTAGATCTTGGCGAATCACAAGGTCGCCGCGGCTTGCAAGTTCAGGCCCTTCAAACTTTTCGTGAGTCCCTCAGAATTTTCAAAGCAGGTGGAGATTACATTGGCTCGGGCCGATCCAACGATCGCATTGCGGCGGCGTTGATTGACCTGGGTGACTTGGAAGAGGCAATCACTCACTTGCGGGAATCATTAAACATATTTGATTACATTAACGACGAGCTCAGAGTGGCATATTCTCAATATCGACTGGGCTGGACTTTGGTGAGTTCAGGCGAAAATGAGGAAGCCATACCATTACTTAGGGAAGCCTCATTTACCTATAAGAAGCATGAAAAGTTTGGAAATGCGGCTAATGCCGACACCCAACTGGCACATGCCCTATCAGCAATTGGTGATGACGAAGATGCCATTGGTCTCTACCGTAAAACTCGCTCATTTTTTGATGCCGCTGGAGACATGAGTTCGGCTTACATTGCGGACGTAAATGCCGCCGCCAAAATTTCATCTCAAAACCCTAACGAAGCAATTGCCATTTACAGAAGAGTGATTGCCGGCGCTGAGGAGATTGATGACCAATACCTTGTGAGGGCTGCAAAAGTACGCATGGCTGAAACGCTTTGCAAGCTTGATGAATCCGAGCATTACCAGGAAGCAATCTCGTTACTCGAAACCACATCTGTCGATGATTGGGGCCAAGACCTGACCCAACGCTCGCGGCACCTAAACGCGCTTGCCTACACCCTGATTGAACTAGGCCGTGATGAGGAGGCTGAGCCACTACTCACTGAGGTTGTAAGTCTCGGACTCGAAAGCGGATTTCTTGCGGAGAGCGCCGAAGCCAACAGGATGCTCGCCCTAATTGAAAGTGATCGCGGCAACGAACAAAAATCAAACGAATTGGTTGCTCAGGCAATTGCACTTTACCTAGCGGCAGGTGAAGACGAAACAGCCAGGGGGCTTTCGAAGCGCCTTCTACCATCGGCAGTTCCAACACCACAAGACATTTTGCGTGCCGGTAGCGAGAGTCTCGAAGAGTAATTTCCTTTTATTTTAGGGAACAGAACTCAGTCTGGCACTTCCACACCGCAGGTAGGAGAAACGAATGACAAAATTTCAAATAGTGGTCGGCGACATAGTCGAACTTG
This sequence comes from Microbacteriaceae bacterium, assembly GCA_947448845.1. Classification (GTDB taxonomy): domain Bacteria; phylum Actinomycetota; class Actinomycetes; order Actinomycetales; family Microbacteriaceae; genus Rhodoluna. The sequence continues at coordinate 4,864 of CANFOX010000087.1, forward strand.
AGGCCGATGCGATTGTGAACGCGGCAAACTCAGAGCTGCTGCGCGGCGAC
>CANFOX010000088.1 GCA_947448845.1 Microbacteriaceae bacterium
ATTTGCGCGAAGTTCTGTTCAAGCACGCCATTAACAGAAAGTTCAAACGAGGCATCTACCAAGTCAGTAATTGTGTCGAACCGCGGGTAAATGGTGCCCGTTGAAACCTGACCCTTGCGGGCAATACGAGCCATGGATGTTGCCGCAACCCCCGAAGCTGCGATTACGTCGGCCGCTGCCTGAATTAGCTGTGACTCGGTTGAATCAGCAGCCACGACCGGGCTGGAGACCTCTGGCATTTTTGCTGCAGAAATCGGGGCCAACGGTTCAAATGGCTCGTTCGGAACCGCAGCAAGCGCGGGTTCAATGAAGGAGGCAAGTGAAGCCTGCCGGTCTACCTGAGCCGTAATGCCGGTGCCAAGGCGCTCGCCCATAAGCCAAATGACTTTCAACTTGCCCAAATCGGTCTCACCGTCAAACTTGCGCCACCACTTTGTGAGGGCCGGCTCAACAACCTCGAGCACTTCGGTGCAGCGGTGCGAAATGGCCATAATCTCGGTGAGCGCCAGGTTTAGTCTCTGGTTTTCGGGCGAATCGGCATCCACTTTGTATTTGAAATCGGCAAGACGATCGAGCCAGGCCTCGCCCCAGGCAAGCCAAATTTCGGCAAGCAGACCGTTGGTGTCACCAAAGTAAGAGTAAAAAGTTGGTCTGGTGTGGCCGGTAATTTTGGCCACCTGGCTAACCGAAATGCGGTCAACGCCGCTCTCGGCAATTGCCACAACCCCAGCCTCGAGCATGGCCACAAAAGACGATGGCTTGCGAGCGTTATCCACTGCGGGGTTCATTTTTACAGTGTAAATCATGAGCCCGACCTAGTGGCTCAACTGAATGGTGCGGTGCAGTTTTTCAAATAGATCAAGCGGGCGAATCGCAATAATCGCCCTAGTAGTTGCCGAGTTGCAAAGGGCTTCGGTTGGAACATCGGCAGTTGGCAGTAGCGCCACCTCAATGTAAATAGAGCCGCCCTGGGTAATGCGGGAGTAATCGTTTTTACCAACAACAATGCCGCCGGTGTTGGTAACCACTTGACTCTGGGTGCCATACACCGCAAAGTATGACCCAGCCAGCTCAACCTGCATTGAGCCAACTGTGCCAAAGTTGACTGTTGCCGCAGATGTAAGAGCGGTTCCGGCAGCATCTGCCACCTGGCGGTAACAAACTGTGGTGTCGGTAGAGCCCGAAATGTCGAGCTGGGGCAACCTTGCTTGCGAAGCACGAGGGTCAACTGGAACAACGCTTGGCGTGTGCATTGAGTTGCTTGGCGGCGTACCGTTCAGGTTTGTTTCTGACGAAGAAAGGCCGGGCACGGTCTCTGAAACTGAAATATTGTCAAATTCGAAAGCGCCAATGTAGGCATTCGAAGAGAAATGTATTTTTTGGAATCCACTGGGAAGCCTCATGTGCACATAGGCATAAGGTTGCCCAGGGTTAGTTCCAAAATACGTATTGTCTTGCGTGTGGTTCGGGTTCGAGTAATAGGCGGGTTTAGAACCCATGTCTGCCAGCAAATCTGCACCTGTGAAGCAGGCCACAATGCGATCAGATGAATCGAGCAACTGCACAGAGTTAATGCCGTCACCTGCCGACCAATAGAAGCCGATATATCGCTGAGTGGTCTTCAACGTTCCCGTGAAACCAGTACTGTCCCCGGCTACCCCATAGTGACCTTGACCCCCGCTTCCGTTGCCGTCACCTCCGAACCAGTTATCGCCGTCAGCATGCCAGTTGCCGGTAAATGTTCCGATTGCGGTCTCGACGGTTTGACCATCCTTTGAACCGATTGAAAGTGAGTTGAAGTTCTCAGTTGTCATGGAATCAGAGGTTAGGTCGGTTGCCATTACCCCTGGTGCCGCGTAGCTAACCGAAAGGTTCGGGTTGCCACCAGCCGGGCAAATGGTGCCTGGCTCAACAAAGCTGATGACGGCGGTCTGAACCGCACCACCGCACCAGTTTTCGCTTTCGTAACCGCAAAACTCAACAATGAAGTCGGTGGTGCCGATCTGGTTCGGGCTTGAGCTCTCAGTGCCCGAATACGAGGTACTCGAGTTTGGCCAGGTGTCGACGGGCCAGTCACTCCATCCGGATGTGCACTTATAGCCTGGGTTGCCATAAAGGGTTTGGCTGCCGGGTGCGCCAACAAAACTGGGGTCATCGCGCGTGCACCAGTTGAGCATGGTAGCGTCTTCGCCGCTCGCTCCATAGGCTGTGGAGTCGTCTGGCTGTGCGGGCACCAGGCCATCGCCGTTGGTCCAGTTGCTCCAGCTGTAGTAATCCCAACAATCACCAACCGAGCCAGGAATGTAACAGGTTGAAGTTAGCCAGCTGTCTGGGTTTGGAGGGTTGGTGCCCCAAAACTTATAGCCGTCATAGTTTGGTGCAGCGGGGTCAAAGTAGGTTTGTCTGGTTATGTCGGCTAGAACCACCTGGCGAATGTAACCGTTGCTGTCGAGCACGTAATTCTCAAGGTGGTCCAACATTGGCCAGGTGCCATTTAGGTCTGGGTCGGTTAAGTTCCAGGTTCCGCCATTGCCATCTTCAAGCCATGGGTATGGGTATCCGAGACCAAATTCATAACCACAGTGAATAGCCGCGCCACTTGGGGTTACGAACCCGCTTTCATCTGCTGTAAACCGTGCATCGCCCACCGGCGGCATCGGGCTCGAGTTGCATGGCGAGGTGTCAACCAAAAGTGGAACATTGAAAGCATCCAAAACCGGCGCACCCGAGGTGTCTCGCGCAATCAGGTATTGCCAGTTAGCCGGGTCGAAAGAGCTCGATTCAAATACGTTGCCGTTATCGCTAACGAAGAATAGGTGCCCGGTTGGCCGAAGGTAAAAGGTTTGGCCATCGCTGTTGGTGCCCTTTTGAACGTAATCTTGGCCGGCAATGGTTCCCGTGTAACCCGCTTGCGCACCAACCGTGTCGCCGCCATACCAACTGGCTTCAGGCCCATCAACCCAGTTCCACTTGCCCTTGTGGGTGTTGTCAGAACCGCCAATCCAAGCTGGGCGCGTGATTCCATCTCCGCGCGAAACGTTGTTGTCTAGAAAGATCTGCTCGTTTCTAGAAAGAACGGCGGCCAGGTAACCCGTGTGCGAACCGCCACCTATGTTTATAGACATTGCCTTGGCCTGCACGCGCGCTGAGCTCCACGAAACAAAATAGTTCGAGCTGGTCAAGTTGCCGTTCACGTCGGTGGGCTGCCCCATGCCGTCATCCTGTGTGTTTGAAACCAACTTGTAATAGCTGTTTGCAAACGGCGAGAAATAGAGATCTGGCGCCGACTCAACCGCGCTCACCTGAAGGGTGTAATTGCCCAGGTCTGTAGTGAAGGTTGATGTGCCATTGCCGCCGCAGAAAGCCGAGTTGGCGCGATAGAGCCAAATGTTTCCAAGGGCTGCCTGCACGTCTACCGGGTCGCCGCTAATAAACAAACTGGCCGAGTTATCACCAGAAATGCGCACCGAGTTGCTGGTGTCGGGGTTAAGCCAACTGGCTTCTGGCGAGCACTGCGTGGCGGCCGAAATGCGAAAGTCACCGTTGGCGTCGGTTGGGTTGCCGCCCGAGTCAACCACGGTAAGGCTCACCTGCACATAGGCCGGTGGGTCGGTCATGGTGATGCCGCTTACCTTGAAGCCGTTTTGGTCACGGTCATAAGAAATGGATGTCGGCGCCGAGATGGCGAATGCCGGCCCAGCTATTGCGGTGATTGTGGCGGCTGTAATGGTGGCAACAAGTGCACCAGCGATGCCGGTGCGGCGAAAAAAGCGGCGAATGGATTGAGCCACAGTGCTGGCGCGGTGTCTAGCCCGCTGCCCCACTTCACGCCCGATTCGCTTCATAATGCATTGATTATACAGTGTTAGATTTGTGCGCGGGGGTTAGCCAAACCGATAGATTGAACCCATGAGCTTCAGCGCAGAACTTGCCGCCATTGGCGACCCAACCAACCGCACCACCGCCCAGAAACTTGACGAGAACGACCCGCTAGCGGGCTTTCGCAAGCGCTTCGTGATTACCGACGATGAGCTGTGCTACCTAGACGGCAACTCGCTCGGCAGGTTGCCGAAGGCAACCGTTGAGGCGGTCAACAGCTTTCTGCTCGACGAGTGGGGCGCCGAGCTAGTTGACGGCTGGAGCCACTGGATCGATGAGGCGCAACCAACGGGCGATTTACTCGGCCGCGCCACGCTGGGCGCCGCCGCCGGCCAAACTCTGGTTTGCGACACCACCTCGGTGAACTTCTATCAGCTCTGCGTTGCCGCCATCAAGGCTAGACCTGGCCGCAAAACAGTGATTATCGACGCGGCCAACTTTCCGACCGACCGCTACATTCTCAGCGGCATAGCCGACGCGATGGGCCTAAACCTAATTACGCTAGACAACGATGGCACCGGCGGCCCAAACGCCAAACCAATCAACGCCGAAAACGAGCGAATCACGCCCGAGCTGCTAGCCCCGTTTCTCAACGACGACGTTGCGCTCGTAACCTTCCAGGTGATTCACTACCGCTCGGGCGCCCGCCCAGACGTAAAAGCCATCACCGACCTGGTGCGCCAGCACGGTGGCCTAATGGTTTGGGACGCCAGCCACGCCGCCGGGGCCATCGACATTCAGCTTGACCAATGGGGCGTTGACCTCGCCGTCGGCTGCACCTATAAATACGGCAACGCCGGCCCCGGCTCCCCCGCCTGGCTCTACGTTAGTCACCGCATCCAAAAAGAACTACGAGTTCCAATTCAAGGATGGTTCGCCCAAGACGACCAGTTCACCATGGGCCCATTCTTCGAACCAACCGACACCCTGCGCCGATACCAAATTGCCAGCCCAAGCATTATTGGCCTCAAGGGCGTGCAGGCCAGCTTCAAGATGATCGAAGAAGCCGGCATCAAAAACATTGCCCACAAAGC
>CANFOX010000089.1 GCA_947448845.1 Microbacteriaceae bacterium
CACATAGTTGCTGTGCTTTTGGTAGAACTCGGCATCGGTGAGCACGATGAGTTGCGAAGCCACAGCCACGAACCCCTTGCGCAGGCTGGCTTGGGTAATGTAGACGGTTTTTGACTCTGGTTTAGCGGGAAGCTCGTCAACCACGCGAGCGGTAACGCCAACACCGGCCAGCACCTCGGCAATGCGCTCGGCAGTGCCGTGACCTTCGGTTGCAATCACCACAAGTTCTGCACGCGATGACTGATCGGCGATCCAATCGGTGACACCTAGGTCGAGGCCTTTGAAGTTCGGCACCTCAAGAATCTCGAGGTTCACAACCGATTCATCATCAGAGGCAAACTGACTAACCGTAATCAATTGGCGGCCAGAAAGGGTTTCGCTCAGTTGGTTCAGGCTAATGAAACCGCCGGCGCTCAGGTCGATTGGGGCCTTAGCACCCTCAATGGCGGCATCCCAGGCGGCATGCAAAAACTCTTCGTTAGTTTCAATTAGGCTGGCGGCTCTGGCTGCCGATTTTTCTGGGCTAAGCAAAATAACCGCAGCACCGGGCGGAAGGTAATCGGTAACCGAAACCATTTTCTCGGTTAGAACTGGGGCCAGTGATTCCATGCCTTCAACGGGAATGCCCTGCGAGATCTTTTCGAGCATGGTTGAAAGGTTTGGAAACTCGTGCAGCATTTCGCGTGCTCTTGCGGCAACGTGAGGAGTGATGATTACCTCGCGGGCGGCAAAGATTTGCACCGAGTCGAGCAACTCGCCCATGGAACGCTGATCGGCCACGCCAAACTGACGAATTTGCTCGAGTTCGTCGCCGAAGAATTCAAGCCGCACAGCATGCTCTGCGGTAGTGGCAAAAATGTCAACAATGCCCCCGCGAACTGCGAATTCACCACGCTTGGTTACCAAGTCAACCCGGTGATAGGCCATTTCAACCAACTTGAGCGATAGTTCGGGCAAGAAATAATCACTGCCCTGCTTTAAAACAAAAGGTGGATGCTGGTCTAACCCGGCGACCACGGGCTGCAAAACTGCCCGCACCGACGCCACCACGTAAATGTTTTGGTCTGCGCCGGCTTGCGCAATTTCGTGAAGACGATGAATGGTTTTTAGGCGCTTGCCAACGGTTTCGGGGCTTGGGCTCAGGCGCTCGTGCGGCAGGGTTTCCCAACTTGGAAACTCAAGTACTTCGGCTGATGGGTCAAAGCTGCCAAGGGTGGCAACCAAATCTTCGGCTTCTCGCCCGGTGCTTGCCACCACGAGGTGCACGCGGTTGAGTTTGGCTTCGTCGCGAAGCGAGGCAATTACGGCGGTTAGTGCTGGGTGGGCGCCGAGTGGGGCAACCAACTCGAGCCTCGGTGCTTTGATTTGGGCTTGAACCTTGGCCAATGGGTAGCCCTGTGCCACGGCCGCGACTAACCCACTGAGTTTCACAACCCTAAGTCTAAGAGTCGCTTTGGTTTACGCGATTTTGAGCCAGCGCAAAGCCTTCGCGAACCACTGCTTCAACGGCGTCGGCGGCTAGTTCCAAGGTGACTGGCAAGTCTTTTTTCTCGGTGGAATTGAAATCGCGAAGCACATAGTCGGCGGCATCCATTTGACCAGGTGGGCGGCCAATGCCAATGCGAACGCGAGCAAACTCATTGGTTCCGGTGGCTGCGATTATGTCGCGCAACCCGTTGTGCCCGCCGTGACCGCCGCCAAACTTGAGGCGAACCGCAGCGGCGGGAATGTCTAACTCATCGTGAAGCACAATCAGCTCTGCCGGGGTGAGCCCGAAAAACTTCAGCAGGTTTGCAACCGGGCCGCCGCTGGTGTTCATGTAACCGTGGCTCTTGGCCAGAATCAACTTGGTGTCAGCACCTTCCGGCCCCGCAGCTCGCAGGCGACCCTCGGCAACCTTCGCATTGGCTTTGTGCGATTTGTATGGCGCCCCGATGCGATCGGCAAGCACATCCAGCGCCATCTGGCCAACGTTATGGCGGTTAAATGCGTAGTCGGACCCAGGGTTACCGAGTCCGACTACGAGAAAGCTAGACAAGTTACTCAGCGGCTGCTTCTGCAGGGGCTTCAGTTGGAGTGTCTTCAGAGGCTCCGGCGCCGGTGATAACAACCGAGGCAATCAGAACCTCAGGGTCGAGGTCTAGGGTTACGCCAGAAGGAAGCACAACGTCTTTTGCAAGAACGTGGAAGCCTGCTGGTTCTTTGTTGAACACGATTTCAACGTGCTCAGGAATGTGAGTGGCTTCTGCAAGCAACTTCACGGTCTTGTGCTCGAGGTCAACAGTGGTTCCAGACATTGATTCACCAACAATGTGAACCGGAACTTCAACGTGAACCTTTTCACCCTTAACAACTTCAACCAGGTCGATGTGTTCGATGATCTGGGTAACTGGGTCTTTCTGAGCTGACTTTACGAGCACGAGTTCGTTTTTGCCGCCAAGGTCAATTTCCATCACGGCGTTCTTGTGGCGAAGAACAAGGGCAACCTCATGGGCTGGAAGAGTGATGTGGCGGGTCTCTGACTTGTGGCCGTAAATAACGGCTGGGGTGTGACCGGCTGCGCGTAACTTGCGAGCTGCGCCTTTACCGAACGATTCGCGAAGGGTTGCCTTCAATTTGTTGTCTGCCATGGTTTCCTTTTTCTGTCTGGTTTCATCAACTCAAGCGTCTAACGCGAGGATCACAGCCAGTAAAGGCTCATCCGTCGATAACGGCTCGCAGATTCAAATAAGAACCCTAGAGCCCTCGCCGTTGTCTGCCCCTATTCTAACTTGGGGGGCGACTGGCTGACAACTCTTAGGATTGCCCAGGAAACAGTTTGGTAACCGAGTCGTCGTTGAACACCGAGTTGATTGCCTTTGAAATTAGCGGAGCAATCGAAAGCACCTCGAGCTGAGCGAAACGCTTTTCCTCGGTTATTGGCAGAGTATCGGTGACCAAAACTTCGTCAACCTCAGGCCCAGAAAGTCTTTCAACTGCCGGGCCAGAGAACACAGCGTGGGTCGCGGCAACAATAACCTTGGCTGCCCCGTTGGCCTTTAGTGCCATAGCAGCCGCCACAATGGTGCCGCCGGTGTCGATCATGTCATCAACAAGGATGCAGATTCGACCTTCGACGTCGCCAACCAGTTCGTGCACCGAAACTTGATTTGGCACGTTCGGGTCGCGACGCTTGTGAATGATGGCAAGCGGGGCACCGAGGCGGTCGGCCCAGATGTCGGCAACTCGCACGCGGCCAGAGTCTGGTGAAACCACGGTGAGTTTGTCGAGTTCGTTGGCGTATTTGGCTTTGATGTGGTCGGCAAGATATGGCAGGGCCCAGAGGTGGTCAACCGGGCCATCGAAGAACCCTTGAATTTGAGGGGTGTGCAGATCTACCGACATGAGGCGGTTTGCACCCGCAGCCTTGAACAGGTCTGCAACCAAGCGGGCCGAAATTGGTTCGCGGCCCTTGTGCTTTTTGTCTTGGCGAGCGTATGGAAAGAACGGGGCAACCACGGTGATGCGCTTGGCACTGGCCCGCTTTAGGGCGTCAACCATAAGCAGCTGTTCCATCAACCAGTGGTTGATTGGGGCCGGATGCGCTTGAATCACAAAGGCGTCTACACCACGAACCGACTCTTCGAAGCGAACGAAGGTTTCACCGTTGGCAAAGTCATAGGCGGTGGTTGGCAGCAGTTCGGTGCCAAGTTCTCTGGCAATGTCTTGAGCTAGACCCGGATGAGCACGACCCGAAACAAGCACGAGGCGTTTTTGGTTGTTGCTCTTGATGCTCATGCCGATTCCTTCGTTAGTCGTTGCCCTTGGCCAATTCGGCTGCCCTGGCGGGGCTAGTGCCCGCCCGCTGCTGCAGAACCCAATTGGCAAGATTTCTTTGCGGAGCCACATTCATGCCTAGAGCGCCGGGTTCAACATCTTTGCGAACCACGGTGCCAGCGGCGGTATAGGCTCCATCCCCAATGGTAACGGGCGCTACGAACACGTTGTGCGAGCCGCTGCGAACCTCAGAGCCAATCTTGGTGCGGTGCTTGTTTACGCCGTCGTAGTTGGCGAATATGGTGCCAGCACCAATGTTTGAGCCGGTTCCGATCTCGGCGTCGCCAACGTAAGAAAGGTGCGGCACCTTGGTGCCGTCGCCAATAATGGCGTTTTTAGTTTCAACGAAGGTGCCGATTTTGCCATTGGCGCCGAGATCGGTGCCTGGGCGAACAAACGCAAATGGGCCAACACTGGCACCATCGCCGATGCGGCTCGACGTTGCATGCGACTTGATGATGCTGGCATTTACGCCAATCTCAACATTGTTAAGCACAACCTCAGGGCCAATGCTGGCACCGCTGTGAACCACGGTTTCACCCTGCAGGTAAGTGCTTGGCCAAATTGTTACGTCTTCGCCCATGCTCACATTGATATCGATCCAAGTGGTGGCAGGGTCAACAATGGTTACCCCGGCAAGTTGCCAGGCTTGGCAGAGTCGGCGATTAAGTTCAGCTGCTACCTGAGAAAGCTGTGCTCGATCGTTCACGCCGGCAACCATCCAGTAGTCGTAAACCACGAGGGCTTCAACTCGATGGCCGTGCTGAATCAACTGAGCCACAACATCGGTCAAATATTTTTCATGCTGTGAATTGCCGGTTCCGACCTTGGCCAACTCGGTGGCAAGCAACTCGGCGTTGAAGACGTAAACACCAGCATTCACCTCTTCGATATCTAGCTGTTCTTCGGTGGCATCTCGATGTTCAACGATGGCAACCAAATTGAAATCATCGCGAATGATTCGGCCGTATCCGCTTGGGTCATCAAGATAGGTGGTCAACACGGTGGCAGCG
>CANFOX010000090.1 GCA_947448845.1 Microbacteriaceae bacterium
CGGCTCCGAGCACAACTATTTTGGCCATTAGTTGGCGCCAAGCACCATGAAGAAAACTAGCTGCACTCCGGCTACCGCACCGGCAACATAGGGAAAAATAATCGAATACTTGTAAACGTCGTGCGCCTTTTTTGGGGTGGGTGTTTTCCACACCGAAAGCACCAGGTAGCCAGCGATCAGAGCGTTCACAATGGCTACCGGCAGGTTCACCAGTGCGAAGAGCACGGTGGCAAGTAGCCACCAAAAGCCAGACCAAATCAGAGTGCCGCGCACGCCCAGGTGAACCGCTGTGGTTTGTATGCCGGTTTCAGAATCTTGAGGGATGTCTTGAATGGCATCGTAGGCATGCTTTGCAATCGACCATGCCATCAGCGCGGCAACCGCCCACCACTGTGGTTCTCGTGAGAGTGCCAGGGGAACAAATGCCAGCGGAAATGCGTAGTCGGTGTTCGAAAAACTGTCTAGAAACGGTCGCGCCTTGAATCGAAGCGGTGGTGCCGAATAGAAAGTGAAAAACAGACTGTAGGCCAACATCCATGCTGTTGCTTGCCAAGGAAGGGTTAGCGCAAAGAAAATCAGAAACGGAAGGTTGGTGGCAAGCACACCCCAAAAAATGGGTTTGACTTCGTTTGGGCTGATGTGCGCACCTTCATAGCCACCCTTGCGGGCGTTTATGTTGTCGGTTTCTTGATCAAAAATGTCGTTGATGCCGTAGATCAAAAGGTTAAAAGGCAGCGTTACCCAAACTAAAATTGGCAGCACTCGCCAATCCCAGAGGTAGCCGGCTAGCCACATGCCCATCACCGTGGTGCCTATGGTGTTTACCCACAGCACCGGGCGAGATATGGCTACAAGTCTCTTCAGCACATGTTTAGTCTAGGTTGACTACAACCGGCACGTGGTCGCTCGGCCCTTCGCCCTTGCGTTCGTTTCGCTCAATGCTGGCATCGGTAACTCTCTCGGCAAACGCCTCGCTGCCAAGAATGAAATCAATGCGCATGCCCTCGTTTTTCGGAAATCGCAGTTGCTGGTAATCCCAATAGGTATATCCCTCTGGAATGCGCGGGCGCACCACGTCGGCAAGGCCGATTTGCTCGAATGCCTCGAATGCTTGACGCTCTGGTTCGCTAACGTGAGTGGCGCCGGCAAAGTCATCGATATTCCAAACATCGGTGTCTAGCGGCGCAATATTGAAATCGCCCATTAGCGCGAGTGGTTGATCTGGCTCGTGCTCAAGCCATTCGGCGGCGTTGGCTGCCAAGCGGTCGAGCCACTCAAGTTTGTAGTTGTAGTGAGGGTCGTCGAGGCTGCGGCCATTTGGCACATAGAGGCTCCAAAGTCGAACGCCATCGAAGGTGGCACCAATGGCACGTGCCTCTTGTGCCAATTCAGGGCCGAAGCCGGGCATTTCGCTGAATCCGATCTCAACATCTTCAGCCGGCATTTTGTGGGCAAATGCCACGCCATTCCACTGGTTCAGACCGTGCAGGGTTACCTGGTAACCCGCGTCAATAAACGGCTGCATTGGAAACTGCTCTGGCTTGCACTTAATTTCTTGCATGGCAAGAACATCGGTGTTGGTAGCCGCGAGCCAGTCGGTGACTCTACCAACCCGAGTTCGAATTGAGTTCACGTTCCAAGTGGCAATGCGCATTGCTTAAACTTAAGCCATGACTTTCAACTCGCCCAGCAAGCCCCGCCTCATTGAGCTAATCAAGCAGCTTGCGGTGGTGCATGGCCGAGTTACCCTTTCGAGCGGCATCGAAGCCGATTACTATGTTGACCTTCGCCGCGCCACCTTGCACCACGAGGCTGGCCCGCTGATTGGGCAGGTAATGCTAGACCTGCTGGATGCCGCCGGAATCACCGAGTTCGATGCGGTTGGAGGTTTGACCATGGGCGCCGACCCGGTGGCAACTGCCATCATGCACCAGGCGGCGGCGCGAGGTCGCGCCGTTGACGCCTTCGTTGTTCGCAAGGCGGCCAAGGCACACGGCATGGGTCGTCAGGTTGAGGGGCCAGATGTTGCTGGCAAAAAAGTTATCGTGGTCGAAGACACATCTACTACCGGTGGTTCACCGCTAACGGCCGCCAAGGCCTTGGTTGAGGCAGGTGCCATCGTGGTGGCCGTTGCTACCGTAGTTGATCGTGACACCGGCGCCCAGCAGGTAATCGAAGCCGAGGGCTTCAAATACCTGAGCGCCGTGAGTCTCGATGATCTAGAACTTCGCTGATGCCAAAAAACGCCGAGCCCCGCCGCATGACGCCGTTCGTGCTGCTTGAAGCAGCTTCGGTTATTGAGGTCACCAGCGGCGCCATGCTCTACATTTTGATGCCGTGGTTAGCTTTGAACATAACCCACTCAAGCACTGGCAGCGGCCTCATGATTGCCCTCACATCGGTGCCAGGTTTATTGCTCGGCCCGGTTCTCGGGTCATTTGTTGACCGCATTGGTCGTCGAAAGGTTGCCATTGTGGCAACCATTGCGGCAGCTTCAACGAACCTTCTGATTCCGCTGATTGACTCAACCATCACCCTGAACCTCTTTTGGCTAATCGTGGTAGGTGTGGTTCGAAACGGCATCGGTTCGGCAATGCCAACCTCAAGAAAATCGTTGCTACCAGATGTTGCCAAGGTGGCAGGCCTAAGTCTCGAGCGCGCCAACTCAATTCACGAAGGTCTTTTCTCGGCCGGATGGGCGTTAGGGCCAGCGATCGCGGCGCTAACCATCATTTGGATTGGGCCCATCCAGTCGTTTTATGTGGTTGCCGTGGTGACTTTGCTGTCGGCGCTAATGGTTTCACTGGTGCGGGTAAAAGAAGAATATGACGACGAAGCACGTGACGAGTCACACTGGTTTACCTATGCCATGCAGGGTTTCAAGGCGCTTCCGAAATTCCCCGCCGTCTTTATTATTTTTCTCACCTTCGTGACCCTGGCTTTGATTTACCTGCCAACCGAAATGGTGATTTTGCCGCGCTACTACAACGGCATTAAAGATGCCACCGGTTTTGGAATTTTGGTTTCAACCATGGCAGTCTTTGGCACCTTTGGCTCGTTGCTTTTCGAACAAATCGCCAAGCGCATCAGCTATGTGAACATTGTGCGAAGCACCATCATTGGCGTGGCCATTGCTGTTCTGGGAATGTCTACCTTGCCACCGCAACCAATCATGCTGCTCTTCGGCGCACTGATCGGAATAGTTTGGGGCCCGCTTCCGCCGCTTCTAAACACCGTGATTCAGCGCATGGTTCCGGCCAACATTCGCGGGCGCATCTTTGCCATCGAAATCACCGTGTGGTCGGCTGCGCCAATGATCTCAATGTTCTTCGTTGGCATGGCAGTTGACGGTTTTGGGGTCTCGAAGACCTACTTAATTCTTGGCGGGCTACTAACCATTGCAACAATTTTGGTTGCCACCAGCAAACAACTGCAGGCTCTTAAAGCTGCGCAACCGGCCACAAACAAGTAGTTGACTTAATACCCCCTAGGGGTATTATTAATTCATGCTTCAAGATTTGAAAAAACGAGCCTTGCACCGATCGAAAATCATCGAGGGTCAGGTTCGTGGGCTTCAAAAGGCCATCGAGGCAGAAGACTATTGCGTTGACATCATCACTCAGTCTCTTGCCATTCAAAAATCGCTGGCTTCGCTCAACAAATTGCTCGTTGAAAACCATCTGCGCACGCATGTGACGCATATGATGAAATCGAGTGATGTCGAACAAAACGCTAAGGCAATCGACGAAATGCTCAAGGTTTTTGAAATCAGCAACATTAGGCAAACTAAATAGCTTCGAACCCCAAACGGGTTCGACCACATTCCAGGAAGGGAGGCGAAAATGAACATCATGACCTCAGATGGCTGCAACTGCGGCTCTGGCTGCAACTGCGGTGGCAAGGCCGAAGGCGGCACCTGCAACTGCTAGTAGCCCTAAAGTAAAACGCCCTGACGATTTTTCGTCGGGGCGTTTTCACGTTTCGAAATGCGCTTACCTTGTTCGCGAATCCATGCCGGCTCGCCAGGTAATGAAACCGCCATCCAAATTTTTAACAGGGATGCCGTTAGCCCGCAATATTTGAGTTGCCGTGTGACCGCGTTGGCCGACGGCGCAGTGCACGATTACGTTTTGGCCCGCGAGTTGGTTGAGGCGCTCGCGTAACTCATCAACCGGAATGTTCTTGGCGCCAGCAATCGAACCGGCGGCATGCTCTTCGGCTGTGCGAACGTCAATCAGGGTAGCCCCCGCGGCAAGTTCGGCATCAAGTTCGTGCCACTGCAGGGTTTCGGTCTTTCCAGTAAACACGTTGTTGCCTACGTAACCGGCTTGGTTGACAGCGTCTTTGGCTGAACCAAACTGTGGGGCGTAGGCAAGTTCGAGATCCATCAGGTCGTCAATGGTAAGCCTTGCGCGAATGGCCGTTGCTATGACGTCTATTCGCTTGTCGATGCCATCTTCACCAATGGCTTGAGCGCCAAGCAGTCGACCGGTGGCTGGGTCAAACAGCACTTTGAGTGAAACTCGTTTTGCTCCTGGGTAATAGCCAGCGTGGCTTCCAGGGTGCAGGTGAATCACGCTGTGTTTGATGCCCGCGCGAGTGGCGGCCAGTTCACTGAGGCCGGTGGTTGCAGCGGCCATACCGAAGGCGCCAATAATGGCGGTGCCGAGGGCATCGTGGGCCCGAGTGGTTACCCCGGCAATTACGTCGGCTACCAAACGCCCATGCCGATTGGCTAGGTTAGCCAGCGGAATCAAAGTTTGCTGGCCAGTGAGTTCGCCATGTTTTTCAACGGCGTCACCTGCGGCAAAAATGTTTGGGTCA
>CANFOX010000091.1 GCA_947448845.1 Microbacteriaceae bacterium
AAGCTGCCATACACGGCACCCACTTTTTCGCCGTGAAGCAAGTGGTTTGGAGCTGCATCGCCATGGCGGTAGCCGGCGCCGTGATTTACGGCGTGAAGTCTCACCTGTTTTTACGACGCTATGTTTACATTTCAATGGTGCTGGGTTTGGCGCTCCTGCTCATGCCGGCTCTTCCGCTTATTGGGCGTTCCATTAACGGCGCCAGGCTCTGGATAGCCATCGGCGGGGTGACCTTTCAGCCCGGTGAGCTTGCCAAGATTGCACTAACCGTTTTCTTCGCTGGCTACCTGGTAACCAAGCAAGATTCGCTAAGCGTGGTCGGCCGAAAGGTGTTCGGCATAAAGTTGCCGCGAGCTCGTGAACTTGGGCCTATTCTGCTGGTTTGGGCAGCCAGCCTTTTGGTGCTTATTGTTGAACGCGATCTTGGAACCTCGCTGCTCTACTTCGGAATCTTCTTGGTGCTTATCTATCTGGCCACCGCTCGGCCTTTCTTTGTGGTCATTGGTCTTGGTCTTTTCGTTACCGGCGCGCTGGTGGCTTCACGATTGATGACTTATGTGAACGGTCGAATCGACGGTTGGCTGAATCCGTTCGATAATGCGCATTACAACGCGGTTGGCGGTTCTTACCAACTGGTGCAGGGCATTTGGGGCATGGCTCACGGTGGGTTGCTCGGCACCGGGCTCGGTGGCGGTGCCCCGCAATTAGTTCCACTAGCTGAAAGCGACTTTATTATTGCCAGCCTCGGCGAAGAACTTGGCCTCATGGGTTTATTCGCGGTATTGGTGCTTTATTTGTTGCTGGTTTCCCGCGGTATTCGCATTGGGTTTAAGCACACCGATGACTTCTCGAAACTTTTGGCTAGCGGCTTGTCGTTCGTTATCGCGCTGCAAACCTTCATTGTTATCGGCGGGGTAACCCGAGTTGTGCCACTTACCGGCTTGACCACTCCGCTCTTGGCCGCGGGCGGTTCCTCGTTGCTAGCCAACTGGATCATCGTGGCTTTACTTCTTCGCATTTCAGACTCAGCTGGTTTGCAGTCAGGTCAGGTGCGCCCATGAACAAAGAACTAAAGCGGGTGGCACTGGTGATTTTCGCCATGTTCGCCAGTCTGTTTGTGTCTGCGAGCACCATCCAGGTACTCTCGGCAGATGCACTCAATGGCGATAGCCGAAATGTGCGCAGCATTTACGATTCATACAAAACCAAGCGCGGTGCCATTTTGGTTGATGGCCAACCGATTGCCTCTTCGGTTGCCAGCGCCGACGGTTACCACTACCAGCGTCAATACACCAACGAAATGTACTCTGCGGTTACCGGCTTCTACTCACTTTTTCAAGGTGCCACTGGGCTGGAATCGGCTATGGACACCTACCTAACTGGCAAGAATTCATCCCAATTTTTTGAACAAATCAATGCCTTGCTTTCGGGTAACCCGGTTGCCGGTGGTTCGGTTGAACTCACCATCGACCCGACCGTTCAGGCGGCTGCGTGGAAGGCAATGGGAAACCTAAAGGGTGCGGTAGTTGCCATTGAACCAAGCACCGGGCGCATTTTGGCTTTCGTTTCAAAGCCTGGCTTCGATGCCAACTTGCTGGCAGTGCACGCCGGTGCCGAGTCGAATGCGAATTACGCCAAGCTACTTGCCGCCGCTGGAAAACCGCTAATCAACCGAACCATCTCTGGCGATCTCTATGCACCAGGTTCGATTTTCAAGATCATCGTTGCATCGGCTGCCATTGAGAGTGGAATGTTCACCCCAAAGTCTCTGATTCCAAACCCAACTCGCTACAAACTGCCAGGCACCAGCACCTACATTTACAACTCTGGTGAAGGCAAGTGCGGCAGCAAGGCCTCGGTCACCATCGCCGATGCGCTTCGGCTTTCGTGCAACATTCCGTTTGCGCAGGTTGGTGTTGCCCTCGGCCAAGATCGCATTCGAGCCCAGGCCGAACTTTTCGGTTTTGGTAAGAAGATTTCAATGCCAATGACCGCCACCCCAAGCACTTACCCAAGCAATATGGATGACGCACAGACCGCGCTTTCGGCATTCGGGCAATATGAAGACCGGGTTACCCCGCTGCAAATGGCCATGGTTTCGGCAGCTATTGCAAACGGTGGTGTTGAGATGCAGCCGCAGATCGTTGAAAACGTAGAGAGCTCTTCGCTTTCGGTGCTCTTTCAGCCGCAGCCATCGGTGTTCTCGCAGCCGGTAAAGCCGGCCACCGCCGCACTCGTAAAGCAAATGATGATCGGTGCCGTTTCGAGCGGTGTTAGTTCTAACGGGCAAATTAAAGGAGTTGTGGTGGCCGGCAAAACCGGCACCGCGCAAAACGGAGGAAACCGCCCTTACACGCTGTGGTTTACGGGGTTTGCGCCGGCGAACAACCCCAAGGTTGCTGTAGCCGTTGTGATTGAAGATGGTGGCGGCATGGGCCAGAGTGGTTTCGGAAACCTGCTGGCAGCCCCAGTTGCCCGCAAAGTAATGCAGGCGGTGTTGCGCAAGTGAAGCCAGAGAGCGGTTTGATTTACGGCGGGCGTTACCGTCTTAGCAAGCGCATTGCCATTGGCGGCATGGGTGAGGTTTGGCGAGCCCAAGACGAAGTTATTCTTCGTGACGTGGCCATCAAGATTTTGAAACAGGAATATCTGAGCGACCCAAACTTTCTCGAGCGTTTTCGCACCGAAGCTAAACATGCGGCTCGCGTGAACCACGATGGAATCGCCAATGTTTATGACTACGGCGAAGATGGCGGAAGCGCCTACCTGGTTATGGAACTGGTTCCAGGGGAATCGTTGGCCAAGGTAATAGAAACCGAAGGCAAACTCTCGGTTGACCGAGTGCTCGACTTTGTGGCTCAAACCTCGAGAGCGCTGCACGAAGCTCACAAGTCTGGGCTGGTGCACCGCGACATCAAGCCGGGAAACTTGCTGATCACCCCGGAAGACATTGTGAAAATAACCGACTTTGGCATTGCCAGAGTGGCCGATCAGGTTTCCCTCACCGCAACCGGTCAGGTGATGGGTACCGTTCAGTACCTCGCGCCAGAGCAGGCAACCGGTAAGCCACCAACGCCATCCACAGATATTTATGCTCTTGGCATTGTTGCCTATGAGGCCCTAACCGGTAAACGACCTTTCACTGGTGAATCTCAAATGGCAATCGCAATGGCACAAATCAACGATGCCCCGCCGCCGCTTCCAGATTCCATTCCAGAGCCGGTCAGAAAACTGATAATGGCTTGCCTAGCTAAGAAGGCAGTGGCTCGCCCCAGCAACGCCCTAGATTTGGCTCAACGTGCCGAAGCGCTCATGACCACGCCGCGCCGGCAACCAACGCCAACGACGGTGCTAAAGACTTTGCCTACCGTAACCACCAGCACGACCATCATCAACACCGACACCGCGCCGGCACCGAAGTTGCCCATTGTTTGGCCATGGATTGCCCTAGTAGCGATGTTGGCAATAACCGCACTCGGGTTGATTGTCACCATTATTATTGGCGCGCTTTCGCCCGCTGCAAAGCCAACACCGAGCCAGAGCCAGAGCACATACCCAACACCAAGCCAAAGCGGCTCAACTGCGCCAACCGAGATCACGTTGCTTTCAAGTGATGTGCTTGGGCAAACCGTAGACGTTGTGGCCGCCAAGCTACAAGCCCTCGGGCTCAACTTTTCGGCTCAGCCGGGCGAAACCGTGGCTACTGACGACCCGAAAGTTAACACCGTATACGACGCCAGCCCCCTCGGGCTTCTGCCAGCTGGCACAGAGGTAAAGCTGCTTTACTACACAAGCGATGGCGGTTCAGATTCCCCCACCCCGAGCGACAGCCCGAGCCAATAAGTAGACTTGAAAAGTTGAGACCGAAACCCATGGAGGCACCGAGTGTCTGAAAACGTGCGAGTAATTGCCGACCGCTACGAAGTTGGCAACCTGATTGGTCGCGGCGGCATGGCCGACGTTTACGAGGGTGTCGACACCCGACTCGGGCGCGCAGTGGCTATCAAGTTGATGAAGTCAGAACTCGCGAATGACCCAACCTTTGAAACTCGTTTTCGCCAAGAAGCCCAGGCATCGGCCCGCATGGCTCACCCAAACATTGTGCGCATTTATGACGCCGGCGAAGAATACGGTGTTGATTCCAACGGAAACCCAAGCCGAACCCCATTCATAGTTATGGAATACGTGAAGGGCAAACTACTTCGCGACATGATGGTTGAGAAGCGGCTAACCATTAGCCAATCAATCGAATATGCCGAGGGCGTTCTAACCGCACTTGAAATTTCGCACCGCGCTGGCATTATTCATCGTGATATCAAGGCCGCAAACGTGATGATTACCGATTCCGGCCAGGTGAAGGTTATGGATTTCGGAATCGCGCGCGTGATTTCGGAATCGAGCGCCACCCAGGCACACACTCGCGGAATCGTAGGCACCGCCCAGTATTTCTCGCCAGAACAAGCACGCGGCGAAACGGTTGACGGCCGCACCGACCTTTACTCCACCGGTGTTTTGCTTTACGAAATGCTGGCCGGTCGCCCACCATTCACCGGCGACACCGCTGTTTCGGTTGCCTACCAGCACGTAAGTGAAGCGGTAACCCCGCCATCTGCCCACAACCCTGCTATTCCGGCTGAACTCGACCAGGTTGTAATGCACTCCCTGGCCAAAGACCGTGCCGATCGTTTTCAAACCGCAGAAGATTTTCGCGATCACCTGCGGGCAGCCGCCAACAACCTCAAGTCTGAACCGCTGCCTACGCAAGTTGCCGAGGTTATTGGCGACGATTTTGACGCTCTACTTGCCGGCGCCAAGAAT
>CANFOX010000092.1 GCA_947448845.1 Microbacteriaceae bacterium
ATCTCTCGCACGGCAAAGAAAACCAGTGCGGCATCTTCGTCTACTTCAAGTTCTGCTATGAAATCAACCAGGTTCTGCACCAGAAATCCGGCTCGAGGTTCAGCGAAAATTGATAGCCCGATGTCGCTTGCGGTGAGGGTCTCAGAGGCTAGGTTTCCGAGAGCCTGACCAAGTTGCATGGCAAACATGGCGCCACCTGCGGCCTGCATCATCGAGGTGAGTGCGTCAAGATTGGCATTCAGTTGATCTGGTGCATTTTCACGCAATGCGTCAGAAAGCCCAGTGCTCATCTTTGAGGCAATCGGGTCTGACAGTGCGCGATAAAGCGGCAGGGCGTCATCCACCCAAAGTTCACGGGTTAGCAACTTAGGTTCATTGGCCAGGGCCGAGATGTCGGTAACTTCTGACAACCAAAGGTCGGCAAGTGTTACCGCATTCAGCAACTTTCGCTGGGCTTCCAAATCAACGGCACGGCTTTGTTTACCCGCCTGTTTTTTAGCAGCCGAACTGGCTAGATTCCAGTCGACACCTTGCGAGCGGTCTGGGCTGTTTTGCCAACTTGCCATTGCCTGCTGAAGCGCTGCCAGCAGTTCTTCTGGTTTTTGATCACCGACCAGGCCGGCAATTTTTGCCAAAGATTCGTGATCTAGCCCCTCGGTATCTGGTAAAAAATTCTCAAGAAACTTGCGAAGCGCCTCGATGTCTTCTTCGTTTGGTTCTGAATTACTCAAGACTGGCCTCCATCTGGTTCAACGCTATTACCAACATCATCAGCAAAGCCTGAAAGAAAGAGGTTTTTGGCACCATGTTCGCCTAGAGCGTGAGCGTTAGCAACATCGCGCCCAGCAACCTAGGCTTGAAGAAGTATGAGTTTCGACATTGAAGAATCAAATCGGCCAAAGGGCAAAGTAGCCAAAAGGGTTGCCTCGGCTTTACTGGCCGCAACCTTGGTGGCGGGCACATATCTGTTAGCTTTTGCCCAAACCCCATATGTAATCGAGAGCCCTGGGCAGGTTTTTGATGTGCTTGGCAGCAACAATGGTGTGCCGGTTATTCAAATCACTAACGCCAAGACTTACCCAACTACGGGCCGGTTAGACCTTCTTACCGTGATGCAACTTGGCAACCCAGATCAAACTCCAAGTTGGGCCGAAGTAATCTCGGCTTGGCTCGACCCGTCGAAAGCCGTGCTTCCACTTAGTGAAGTGTTTCCTCCTGGGCAAAGCTCAAAAGAGGTGCTTGCCGAAGCCAGCCAAATGATGACAAACTCGCAGCAAAACGCAATCGCGGCGGCGCTAACACAGCTTGGCTACAAGATTCAAACGCAAACCTTTGTGGCTTCAGTGGTCAAAGGCGGTGCGGCAGAGGGTCTAATTCACGCGGATGACGTAATTTTGAACGTTGCCGGCGAGCCGGTTAGCAACCTAGACGAACTTCGAGCGGTGGTGGGCAAGTGGGTTGGGCCAAAGCCCCTCGCGGTGCAGGTGATTCGAGGCGGAAAAACCACCGATGTGATGGTTACTCCAAAAATGGTTGACAAGGCCCTTCGAATTGGTGTCATGGTTGGCACTAAATACAAGTTCCCAGTTGATGTGAAACTTCAGCTCGCCGACGTTGGTGGACCCAGCGGGGGAATGATGTTTGCACTCGGAATCATCGACGAACTCACGCCAGAAAATCTAACCGGTGGCTACCACATTGCAGGAACCGGAACCATAGCTGCCAACGGAAACGTTGGCCCAATTGGCGGTATTCGACAAAAGCTTTATGCCGCAAGTAGCCAAGGGGCAACCTGGTTCTTGGCGCCCGCCAGCAACTGCAGCGAGGTAGTCGGGCATGTGCCCAACGGCCTTCGAGTTGTAAAGGTGAGCACCCTAAAGCAGGCATTGGCGGCCCTCAAAGTTATTTCCGCTGGAGCAAACACGCACCAGTTACCAACCTGCACCACTAGCAAATAAGGCAGACCATGGCAGATAAAAAATCAAGACGACTCTCTCCGGCGGTAATTGCAACCGGATTGATCGTGGTGCTGGGAATCATTTTCGTTTCTGGTTCGGGTTTCTACACCGACCTACTTTGGTATTCACAGGTTGGCTACTCGAAAGTTTTTTCAACTCAAGTGGCCACCGAAACCTTACTTTTCTTATCGGTAACCGTGGCAACCGCACTGGTTCTTGGTTTGGTGCTGAGGCTTGCGTTTAACGCCAGACCCTCTATCAGCGTGGCATCTAGGGCTTTTGACGCCTACCGTGAGCTGCTCGATCAACTGCGTCGCGCCATTCAATGGGGCGTGCCGATTCTGATTGGAATCTTCGCCGGCTTGGCCTCGAGTTCTCAATGGAAAACAGTGCTGCTGTACCTGAATCGCACGCCGGCAGGTAAGCGCGACGCCCAGTTCGGGCTAGACGTTTCGTTTTACTTTTTCGAACTTCCGTTTCTTAGAAACGTTGAAACTCTTGCTTCGGCAATCACCCTGCTTGCCTTCATTATTGGTCTGGCAGTGCACCTGGTTTACGGTGGTTTCAAGTTCACTGGTCGCCAGGTGACCATGAGCCGACCAGCGCGCCTTCACGTTGCATTTTGGGCGGGCGCCTATCTGCTGGTGCAGGGTTGGTCGGTTTGGCTAGATCAGTATTCAGCCATGACTAGCACCGCAGGTTTATACACCGGTGCCACTTACACCGATGTCAACGCCAGCATCCCTGGTTTTCAAATTCTGGCCGGCATTTCGGTGATGGTTGCAGCGCTGTTTTTCGCCATGGCATTTATTCAGCGCTGGCGCTTGCCGGTGCTTGGAATCGCCGCGCTTCTTGTTAGCTCACTGATTCTCTCTGGCATTTACCCATGGTTGGTGCAAAACCTGCAGGTGGTTCCAAACGAACGAACCTTGGAATCGGAGTTTTTGAAGCGCAATCTTGATGCCACCCGATTCGCTTATGGCCTCGACAAGGTAAAAACCATTCAATACGATGCCAAGACCACGGCCACCACGGGTGCGCTTCGTAAAGACGCAGAGACCACGGCCTCGATTCGCATTATTGACCCGGCATTGGTGAGCCCGTCATTTAGGCAACTTGAGCAATACCGCCAGTATTACAACTTTGAAAACCACCTGGATGTTGACCGCTACACCATCAACGGTAAGAGTCAAGACACCGTTTTAGCCGTTCGCGAGCTGAATCAGTCAGGCCTTGGTGGTTCACAGTCTTGGGTGAACAACACTTTGATTTACACCCACGGATACGGCTTGGTTGCCGCTTATGGAAATCAGCGTTCCACCGATGGGCAGCCGGTCTTCTTGCAGTCTGGAATACCTTCGACCGGAGCCCTAGGCAAGTTTGAGCCGCGAGTTTACTTCGGTGAACAATCGCCGTCATACTCGATTGTTGGTTCAAATTCTGGTGGGGCTCGCGAACTCGATTACCCTGGCGGTACCGGCTCTCAAGGTCAGACCTACACAACTTTCAATGGCAACGGTGGGCCAAAACTCGACAACGTTTTCACTCGCTTGCTTTACGCCATCAAGTTTCAAAGCGAACAAATTTTGCTTTCAAACTCGATTGACTCCAAGTCGCAAATTCTCTACGTTCGCGACCCGGCAGCTCGCGTTAAGAAGGTTGCGCCATACCTCACCATCGACAGTGATCCCTATCCGGCCGTGGTGGATGGACGCATCCAGTGGATTATTGACGGTTACACGACGACCTCAAACTACCCATACTCGCGGGCTGAAAATGTGAGCTCTACCATCACCGACAGCAACACTGTGAATGATTTGGGAACCACCAAAATCAACTACATTCGCAACTCGGTGAAGGCAACGGTTGATGCCTATGACGGTTCGGTGAAACTTTACGCCTGGGATTCCACTGACCCGATTCTGAAAACCTGGCAGAAGATTTTTCCGAACACGGTGCTTCCGATTTCAAAGATGTCTGCCCAGTTGATTAGCCACGTGCGTTACCCAGAAGATCTGTTCAAAATGCAACGCGCAATTTTGGGTAACTACCACGTTCAAGATGCTGGTGCTTTCTACTCGCAGCAAGACGCTTGGATGACACCGAATGACCCAACATCTTCGGCCAATGAGCTACAGCCGCCTTACTACCTCACCATGCAGGTTCCCGGCCAAAGCGCACCAAACTTCTCGCTTTATACAACTTTCATTCCGCGCTCGACCGGCAAGTCAACCAGAAATGTGCTGACCGGCTATTTGGTAGCCGATTCTGATGCTGGCACCAAGGCTGGCGCCAAGGCAAGTAGCTACGGGCAGCTTCGACTATTGACGCTACCAAGGTCAACCGTGGTGCCGGGGCCTGGTCAAGTTCAGAACAACTTCAACTCTGACTCTGAGGTTTCCAGACTGCTAAACATTTTGCGCCAGGGCTCAACCCGGGTGCTCAACGGCAACCTGCTTACCCTTCCGGTTGGTGGTGGGTTGCTTTACGTGCAGCCGGTTTACATTCAATCCACCGGTGAAACATCGTTCCCACTTTTGAAGAAGGTATTGGTTTCATTTGGCGACAAGATTGCATTCGAAGACACCTTGAACGCTGCACTCGATTCACTATTTGGCGGTTCTTCTGGCGCCAGCGCCGGCGATTCCGGATCTGGTGCAACCGGTGGTTCTACCGGCGGCGGCTCTTCGACTGGTTCAACCGTTACCAATGACACCCTTGCCAAGGCGCTAGATCGAGCCAATAAGGCTCTAACGGCCAAGGCTAAGGCGCTAGCCGCTGGTGACTGGGCAGCCTATGGAAAGGCCGATGCCGCGCTGAAAGCGGCAGTGGA
>CANFOX010000093.1 GCA_947448845.1 Microbacteriaceae bacterium
GTGATTCCGCCCACGACCGCCTGCAAAATAATTCCGAGACCAAGCAGTAAAGACGGCCAAACCAAGCCAACTCGCTCTGGTGCTGCCAGTCGCATTATCGCCAGAAAAGTACCTAGAGCAATGATGACCAAAACACCCGTGAGGGTGCGGTTGGCGAACTCGATAACTCCGTTGATTCCCTGAGCCGGAACCGTGACCAGCGATTCCCGCGTGCACTTTGGCCAAGTTGGGCAACCTAAGCCGGAACCAGTCAAACGCACTAAACCGCCGGTTACCACTATGAGAATTTGCGATACTAGCGAAGCCCAAACCCAATAAATCAGCGATTCGGCAGCAATCAGTTTTTTTAGCTTCTGCAGCAAAGTTGCACCTTTCGAATGCGCCTCGGCTCAACTAAACTTGTGTTGTTGAGCCAGTGAACCTGTAAGTAAGTTTGGCACAGGGCAAATCGGCATCAGGCCCATTCGGGAATGAAATTCAACCGAAAGTGTGTTGACTAGTTCAAATCACTTTCTCTAGAAGGGAATCTCGTTGTCAGAAAAGACTATTGAGCATCCAGAACTCGAAGGCCTCGGCATTTACGAGTTCGGCTGGTCAGACTCAGACGCCGCTGGCGCAAGCGCAAAACGTGGCATCAACAGCGAGGTAGTGGCCGACATTTCGGCGAAGAAGAGCGAACCACAGTGGATGCTTGACATCCGTCAAAAGGGATACGACTACTTCACTAAAAAGCCGATGCCAGCCTGGGGTGCCGACCTAAGCGGCATTGACTTCGAGAACATTAAGTATTTCGTGCGCTCAACCGAGCGTCAGGCTTCTTCGTGGGAAGACCTGCCAGACGACATTAAAAACACTTATGAGCGCCTAGGCATTCCAGAGGCCGAGCGTTCGCGTCTGGTGGCTGGCGTGGCCGCTCAGTACGAGTCTGAGGTGGTTTACCACCAGATTAACGAAGAGCTCGAGAAGCAGGGTGTCATATTCATGGACACCGACACGGCGCTTCGCGAACATCCAGAGTTCTTTCAGGAGTACTTCGGAACCGTTATTCCATCGGGTGACAACAAGTTCGCGGCTCTAAACACGGCAGTTTGGTCTGGTGGATCGTTCGTTTACGTTCCAAAGGGTGTTCACGTTGAAATTCCGCTTCAAGCCTACTTTCGCATCAACACCGAGAACATGGGTCAGTTCGAACGAACCCTAATCATTGCCGACGAGGGCTCATACGTTCATTACATTGAAGGATGCACCGCTCCGATTTACCAGAGCGACTCACTTCACTCGGCTGTGGTTGAGATCATCGTCAAGAAGAACGCTCGAGTTCGCTACACGACTATTCAGAACTGGTCTACCAACGTCTACAACCTGGTTACCAAGCGCGCCATCGCACACGAGGGTGCCACCATGGAGTGGATCGATGGAAACATCGGCTCGAAGGTGACCATGAAGTACCCCTCGGTTATCTTGGCGGGGGAGTACGCCCGCGGCGAGACACTTTCCGTGGCATTTGCTGGCGCAGGTCAACACCAAGATGCCGGCGCCAAAATGATTCACCTCGCACCGCATACTTCTTCTTCAATCGTTTCGAAATCAATTGCCCGGGGTGGCGGTCGTGCCTCGTACCGCGGTGAAATCAGGGTTGCAGCCGGAGCTCACCACTCTGCAAACACGGTTCGCTGTGACGCGCTGCTGGTAGACACTATTTCACGCTCAGACACTTACCCAGCGGTTGACGTTCGAGAAGATGACGTTTCGATGGGTCACGAAGCTACCGTTTCGCGCGTCAGCGAAGAGCAGCTTTTCTATCTAATGGCTAGGGGTCTTCCTGAAGATGAAGCCATGGCAATGATCGTGCGCGGTTTCATTGAGCCCATCGCCAAAGAACTGCCTATGGAATACGCCCTCGAACTAAACAAACTTATTGAACTCCAGATGGAAGGGGCGGTTGGCTAATGACCGCTTCTACCCAGGCAGCCCAACACGGGCTGTCAGAGCACAGTCACGGCTATGGCGTTCCGGTGCAAACTCGTTCTGAGCGTTTCAGTTCAACTAAGCTGGCCGATTTTGCTGCGGTTTCTAAGCGCGAAGAAACCTGGCGCTACTTCGACCTAGACAAACTGGCCGGACTCGACCAGGCCGGATTGGCAGAGTTCTCTGGCGACATCGGTTTGACCGAAACCAATGGAATCACCACCAGCTGGGTAGGTTCCGAAAACCCAGCTTTCGGCGCTGCGGGTGCACCTGAAGACCAACCGAGTGCGGCAGCCTGGCAATCGGCATCGCAGGCCTATCTTGTTGATTTTGCGCCAGAAACCAGCTTCGAGACATTGGCGAACCTGGCGGTAGTCGGCACCTCAAGTGAAGCCGAAGCTCTTCACCTGATTGTTCGTGCCGGCGCAGGTTCGAAAGCCGGTCTCATTGTGAACCACACCGGCACGGGGAACCTTGGCGAAAACGTTGAAATTGTTGTCGAAGACAACGCCAACCTAACGCTGATTAGCGTTCAGAACTGGTCGAAAGGTTCAACCCACCTGGCAAGCCATTTCATCAAACTTGGTAGAAACGCCAGCGTGAAACATATTGTGGTTACCCTTGGCGGCGATGTTGTGCGAGTCAACCCAAGCGCAGTTTTTGCAGGCGAAGGTGGCTCAGTTGACCTTTACGGCCTCTATTTCGCCGATGCCGGTCAATACCAAGAACACCGCCTTTTTGTTGACCACGCGATGGCAAACTGCCGTTCACGAGTCACCTATAAGGGTGCATTGCAAGGCGAGAAGGCCCACACGGTTTGGGTGGGTGACGTTCTGATTCGTGCCGCCGCCGAAGGAACCGACACCTACGAGCTCAACCGCAACCTTTTGCTCACCGATGGGGCTCGCGCCGACTCGGTTCCTAACCTCGAGATTGAAACAGGGCAAATCGAAGGTGCCGGTCACGCTAGCGCGTCAGGGCGCTTCGACGATGATCAGTTGTTCTACCTCCAAGCCCGCGGAATCAGCGAATACGAAGCACGTCAGCTCGTCGTTCGGGGTTTCTTGAACGAGGTTATTCAGCAAATCGACGACGAAGCTTTGGTCGCGGAACTCACCGCTGCAGTTGAGGCCAAACTTGAGAGGAGCGGCAGCTAATGTCTACCCGCATCTGTGAACTAAGCGCTATAAAACCTGGTAGTGCCATCCGTGTAAAAGTCGGAGACGACGCTATTGCCATTGTGCACACCAAAGCCGGGCAGGTTTATGCCCTCGGCGACAAATGCTCACATGGCGAAATTTCGCTGAGCGAGGGTTTTGTTGACGATGACACCATTGAGTGCTGGGCTCACGGAGCCAAGTTCTCACTCGAAACCGGCAAGCCACTAAGCCTGCCGGCATACGAGCCAGTAAAAACCTATGAAGCCTTCGTCGAAAATGGCGATGTTTTCCTCGAAATCGATCAAGCCTAAGAAAGCACAACATGGCCATTTTGCAAATCAAAAACCTTCACGTCACCGTTGAAACCGAACAGGGCACCAAAGAAATTCTCAAGGGTGTTGACCTAACCATTCGAAGCGGCGAAGTTCACGCCGTAATGGGCCCAAACGGCTCAGGAAAATCAACCCTGGCCTACTCGATCGCCGGCCACCCGAAATACACCGTGACCCAAGGTGAAATCACCCTGGATGGCGAAAATGTACTCGAAATGTCGGTTGACGAGCGGGCACGCGCCGGACTCTTCTTGGCAATGCAGTACCCAGTTGAAGTGCCGGGTGTAAGCATGAGTAACTTCTTGCGCACCGCAAAAACTGCCATCGACGGCCAAGCTCCTGCCATTCGAAACTGGATTAAAGACCTGCGCGAGTCGATGGAAGCACTGAAAATGGATTCGTCGTTCACCGAGCGAAATGTTAACGAGGGCTTCTCTGGTGGAGAGAAAAAGCGTCACGAAATTTTGCAGCTGGAAATGCTTAAGCCAAAGTTCGCCATTCTCGACGAAACCGACTCAGGCCTTGATGTTGACGCCTTGAAGATCGTCTCTGAGGGCGTGAACCGTGCCCACGAAACGCAAAACAACGGTGTTTTACTAATTACCCACTACACCCGAATCTTGCGCTACATACAGCCAGACTTTGTGCACGTTTTTGTGGCCGGTCAAATAGCCGAGCAGGGCGGCCGTGAGCTAGCCGATCGTCTTGAAGCCGAGGGCTACGACCGCTACGTAAAGGCCTAAATTGACCGAAATTGAACTTAGCGCGGCCGACTATGACCGCACTATCGAAGCGCTCAAAGAAGTTATTGACCCAGAACTTGGCATCAACATTGTTGATCTTGGATTGATCTACGACCTGAAAAAAGCTGAAGATGACTCGCTGCTGATTCACATGACGCTAACCAGTGCTGGGTGCCCACTCACCGACGTAATTGAAGAACAAACCGCTAACGCCCTCGATGGCGTTACCGAAGCGTTTCGAATCAACTGGGTCTGGATGCCGCCCTGGGGTCCAGAGCGAATTACAGACGACGGCAAAGAACAGATGCGCGCCATCGGCTTCTCGATTTAAAGCGCAAAAAAATCGGTCACCACTTAGGTGACCGATTTTTTGTTTAAGTTTTAGCGCTTGATGCTATTCACGCCGCGCCATGCCAGCGGAAGCAGTCCAGCTGCGATAACTGCCTTTACGGCATCCCAAATTAGAAACGGTGCCATGTAGGTTGCCGCCGCGCCGAAGTTGCCGGCGAAGGCAACTGCCGAGAGAACGGGCACACCGAAGGCATAGATGATCAGCGAGCTGATTGCGTATGCGGCGAAC
>CANFOX010000094.1 GCA_947448845.1 Microbacteriaceae bacterium
AAGACCGTGCCGATCGTTTTCAAACCGCAGAAGATTTTCGCGATCACCTGCGGGCAGCCGCCAACAACCTCAAGTCTGAACCGCTGCCTACGCAAGTTGCCGAGGTTATTGGCGACGATTTTGACGCTCTACTTGCCGGCGCCAAGAATACGGCTCCGATCGCACCAGCACCAACCAGCGGAAGCAAGAGTTTTCTCGATGAAGCAGAGCCTAAGCCTGCTGTCTCGGCAACGGCCCCGGCTGCGGCTGCGGCTGCGGCTGCGGCTGCAGCAACAACGCGAATCAAAACTGCCGCGGCTACCGAGGCAATTGATGCCAACCCTTTTGAATCAATCGGCGTTGAGTTTCCTGCCTTCACCACCGAGCAACCGATTCTCACTCGCGAGATTCAGAAGCGCAAGGGTTTGCTCTGGGGTGTTGGAGCTGGTGTTCTTGTGGTTCTAATCGGTCTCATGGTTTGGGGTCTTTTTCAAAAGGGCTTTAATCTGCAGGTAAACCCGAACGCGGGTATTGCCGTTTCAGATGTAGTTGGTCAACCATATGCCAGCGCCTATTCCACTTTGACTGGGCAAAAGCTCTTGGTTAACGAAGTCTTTCAAAAAAGCGACACTGTTGCGGCAGATTCGGTAATCAAAACCGACCCAGTTGCCGGAACCAAGGTTCCAGAAAACACCACTATTACGGTTTACGTGTCTGCCGGTAAAGACCAAGTTGCTGTTCCTTCCCTCGAGGGAATGACCGAAGCCGATGCAACCGCTGCGATTCAGGCCGCCGGCTTTACGCTCGGAACCATAAACACAGCAAACAGTGCAACCATCAAGGCCGGTTCGGTGATTTCGAGCGACCCAAGCACCGGTAACCAAGCCGCCAAGGGTTCGGCCATCAACCTGATTGTTTCAAACGGCAAGGTCTTGGTTCCAGACGTAACCAACCTTGACATCTCCGATGCTCAAAATCAGCTGACTTCTGAAAGCGTGAAGCTAACTTTCACAACAACCACGGCCGCACCTTGTGCTGGAACTCAGGGAACCGTTGTGCTCAGTCAGTCGATTGCAGCCGGGTCAACGGTTGCGCCGGGAACCAACGTGGTTCTGATTGTGGCTTGTCAGCCCTAGGTTTGATTTAGAACTTAACCATCGGGCTAAGTGTTTTAGCTTTTTCAGCTGAACCAGTTAAGCCGATGCTTTCCAACCAGTTGCCAAGCATTTGGTAACCACCCTGGGTGAGCACCGATTCAGGGTGAAACTGAACACCATAAATTGGCTTGGTGGCATGCTGAATTCCCATAATTACGCCAGGTTTACCGTCATCGGTGACAGTTCTACTGGTGACAATCAGGTCATTTGGCACCGTGTCATCAACCACAGCTAGTGAGTGATAGCGAGTTGCGGTAAACGGCTGCGGCACATTTTTATAAACCAAGCTGTTGTCATGGTGCACCTGACTGGTTTTACCGTGCATTAGTTCTGGCGCGCTGGTAACCGTTGCTCCCATAGCCTCGGCAATCGCTTGATGACCAAGACAAACCCCAAAAACTGGCAAGTCGTGTGCCAAAGCATATTTCACGGTGGCAATCGAAAGACCCGCCTGCGCCGGGGTGCCTGGCCCAGGGGAAATCAGTACCGCATCAAAACGGCCAATTAGATCTGGTAACTCTGCCTCAGAAACAACGTCGTTGCGAAGAACTTCGGTTTCGGCCCCAAGTTGCTGCAAATAACCATTGAGCGTGTAGACGAAACTGTCGTAGTTATCTAGCACCAGAATTTTTTTCATTAGGCCTTAAGCCTAAATCACAGTTACTTGTGTCGCTAAACTTGAAGCATGTCTCTTGATTCAAACGAAAAGCCAAAGCGTTCGAAGGCTAAAAAGCCACGTCGTGAAGATCTGCCAAACCCAGTTTGGTTTGCACCAGTCATGTTCGGCTTCATGCTTCTTGGCCTGATCTGGATCATCACGTTCTATGTAACCGGTGCCCAGTGGCCACTTGGTTCGAGCGTCGCTCGATGGGGCCTCGACATTAAAAACTGGAACATTGCAGTTGGCTTTGGCATCGCCATGGTTGGCTTCATGATGTCAACCCGCTGGAAGTAGCCGGCCAAGGGTTTAGGCCCTAGTAGTGATAGCCGCGCGCATAGGCGATTGCAAGCGGAAGCACCACTAAACCAATTCCAATGGCAGCAACAATAAGTTGCTGGATTGCACGATTTTTCGACGTGTAAACGTAAGCAATCAAGCCACCAGCAATCAAGCCACCAAGGTGCCCCTGCCAAGCAATGCCAGGCACCAAGAAACCAAATGCCAAGTTGATGGCAATCAATCCCACGAGCTGA
The DNA here is from genome assembly GCA_947448845.1 of Microbacteriaceae bacterium. GTDB lineage: Bacteria > Actinomycetota > Actinomycetes > Actinomycetales > Microbacteriaceae > Rhodoluna. The sequence continues at coordinate 2,331 of CANFOX010000094.1, forward strand.
CCGGTATTTGCACCGAATTTTCTAGCCATTACAAAATAAGCTGCCATCAAACCAAAACAGGCAGTGGATGCACCAACCACACTCACCGTCGGATCAGACAGCAGCAACACACCCACCGACCCTCCAATAGCCGAGATTAGGTAAAGTGCAAGAAAGCGCCACCGACCAAGCATTGGTTCAAGAATTCGGCCAAAAATGAATACCGTGTACATGTTCAAACCAACGTGCAAAATGTTGCCTGGGTCGTGCACGAATGCGGTGGTTATCAAACGCCAGGGCTGAATAAATGTTGCCAGCGGAATGTATTCAAGATATTGGGTCACCAGCGAGCCAGGCAGAATCTGCAACAACCACACAAAAATGTTCACCAAAACGATCGACGTGGTGACTGGCGAACCATTATTGGTTAGGCGTCGAATGTTCACATTTTTTACTCGGCTGCCAGCGTCATCCGGGCACAAAAAACCAACTGCTGCCTCGGTTTGGCACTCGGGGCAAATCAGTCGATCGCACCTCTGACAGCGAACATAAGCGTCGCGATCAGCATGACGGTAGCAGACCGAAGCGTTCACTAGACCTGTTCTATGGTTACTGATTCGATAACAACGTCATCGAGCGGCTTGTCGCGGCCGTCGGTGACAACGCCATCCAACTTGTCGACAACCTTGCGAGAAACTTCGTCAACAACCTCGCCGAACACGGTGTGCTTTCCGAACAACCACGTGGTTGGGGCGGTGGTAATAAAGAACTGTGAGCCATTGGTGCCAGGTCCGGCGTTTGCCATGGCCAATTTATATGGCTCGTTGAAATTGAGTTCAGCATTGATTTCGTCGCCGAACTGGTAGCCAGGGCCGCCCATTCCAGTGCCGGTTGGGTCGCCACCTTGAAGCATGAAGCCAGAAATAATGCGGTGGAAAATCACACCATTGTAGAGCGGGGTGTTGACCTTGGTGGCACCAGTTCGAGGGTCTTTCCACTCGATGGTTCCGGTGGCAAGGCCAATAAAGTTTTCGACAGTTTTAGGTGCCTGCAGGCCAAATAGGTTGACCTTAATGGCTCCGTGGTTGGTGTGAATGGTTGCTACAGCGGTGTGATTTGTCATGCGTATATTCTCGCATTTACTTTGGTGGCAGACTAGCCACATGGCCCGACCAACCTGGATCACAAAAAATCTTGTAACGCTGTCTTGGGTGTCACTGCTGCAAGATGCTGCCAGCGAAATGCTCTACCCACTGCTGCCAACACTGCTGAACTCTGTGCTTCACGCACCGGCCGCGGTGATTGGCATGATTGAAGGTTTGGCAGAAGCTGGTGCCGCCACCACGAAGCTTGCCAGTTCTTGGATGCACCAATACCTACCTAAAAAGTCAATGATTGTCATTGGCTATGGGGCGGCGGCCGTTGGCAAGCTAATAGTTGCTATGGCTGCGTTTTGGCCGGTGGTGATGGTTGGGCGAGTTGTTGATCGACTTGGCAAGGGCATGCGGTCGGCGGCCCGAGACGCACTTTTGGTTTCAGAAATCGATAGAGCGCACCGAGGAAGGGCAATCGGCTTGCACCGGGCGGCCGACACCACCGGTGCCGTCATCGGGCCACTTCTGGCGCTAGGGTTACTCGCAGCTTTCAACGAAAATCTGCGCGCTGTACTTTGGTTTGCCGTAATACCCGGTGTGCTATCAACCGTGTTGGTGTTTTTGGTGAAAGACCGTGAGGGTGCTGGGGTTAAAACTCCAAAAATTCGACAGGCATCTGAAGACCGAGCATTACCCGGCAGAGTAAATCAATCGATAGCGCTTCTCACCATTTTCGGTTTATTAAACTTTCCAGACGCTCTGATTTTGTTGCATCTTGGCCAAATTGGTTTTTCTGTTACCGAGGTGATTGGTGCCTATTTATTGTTCAACGTTGCTTATGCAGTTCTCAGTTTTCCGGCCGGAGCGCTAGCCGATCGATTCAAACCAAACCAAATCTACGCCGCCGGATTACTGGTGTTTGCGGCAACCTACGCAGGATTGGCTCTGACAACTGACAAAACCATCTCTTTGGTGTTGATTATT
>CANFOX010000095.1 GCA_947448845.1 Microbacteriaceae bacterium
GCCTTCAACTTTGCGGTGGTGGTCGAGACCTTGGCATCCAGCATCTGCGATGCCACCGTGCGTTTCCAAATCAGGTCATATAGGTCGAGGGCGCGACCATAAAGCACGCTGGCTAACTCGTTCGGGGTTTTGAAAACCTCACCGGATGGACGAATCGCCTCGTGTGCCTCTTGGGCGCCTTTCGATTTACCGGCGTAAAGCCGTGGCGAATCTGGCAGGAATTCGGCACCGAACATGCTCTTCACCTGATTGCGTGCTGCCGAAATGGCCTGGCCCGAAAGCGTTGGTGAGTCGGTTCGCATGTAGGTAATGTGACCGTCTTGGTAAAGCGACTGAGCTAGATCCATAGTCTGCTTCGCGCTCAGGCGAAGTTTGCGAGAGGCCTCTTGCTGCAGGGTGCTTGTGGTGAACGGTGCGGCTGGCTTGCGGGTTGATGGCTTTGCCTCAACCGAAGCCACTTCAATTACCGAAGTCTTCACCCCTTTGGCAATAGCGTTTGAACTGGTCTCGTCGAGAAGCAGAACGCCGGGTTTCATAACGCCCATGTCGTCGAAACTCTCGCCGGTGGCTATGCGTTTGCCGTCAACGCTTAGAAGCTTTGCCTCAAAGTTAGGGTCGTTGCCAGTTTTTGGGTCGAGCAGCGCTTTCACGTCGAAATACTTTGCCGAGATAAAGGCCATGCGCTCACGTTCGCGCTCAACCACCAGGCGCATTGCCGGCGACTGAACGCGACCTGCGCTCAAGCCACGGTTGATTTTGCGCCAAAGCACGGGCGAGATTTCGTAGCCATATAAACGGTCGACAATGCGTCTGGTTTCTTGCGCCTTCACAAGGTTCTCGTCGATGGCGCGAGTGTTTTGCAGCGACTCAAGAATTGCGTCTTTAGTAATTTCGTGAAAAACCATGCGCTTTACCGGAACTTTTGGCTTGAGAACCTGCAGCAGGTGCCAAGCAATGGCCTCGCCCTCGCGGTCTTCATCGGTAGCCAGATAGAGTTCGTCGGCATCCGAGAGCGCCTTTTTCAAATCGGCAACGGCGCTCTTGCGACCGGCATTTATTAGGTAATAGGGCTCAAAGTTGTTATCGATATCAACGGCGAACTGCTTCATGTAGCCTTTTTTGGCCTCGGCAGGAAGTGCGCTCGGTTCGGCAAGATCGCGAATGTGCCCAACCGAGGCAAGCACGGTAAAACCATCTCCAAGGTACTTAGAGATGGTCTTTGCCTTTGCTGGTGACTCAACAATCACCAACTTGTTCGCTGCCAAACTTACTCCTTATAACGTCTAACTAGGCCCCGCTCGCGCCTTTGCGCTAACTTCAACTGCCAGCGCATCGGTGTGAATTCGAATAAACACTTCGAACCCGGCGATGCGACATTCGTCAAGGGTCACCCTATTACGATTTGCCAGAGAAGTTGCAACTTCACAGGGAAACCCTTCACTCAAACCACGCAAACTGTCAGATGCCGCCACCGCAATTTGATCGGCAATCGACTGATTCTGCATGCGAGTGTAGGTGAAGCTAAAAGCAATGTGCCCGAGCCCGAAAGCCAGCACTATTGCGCCAATGAGCCCTACGGCAAGCACGGTTCCCGCACCGGTTTCGCCCCGAAGGCTTTCTCGAACCAACACGCTAGAGCCCAGCCTTTCTGGCGCAAGACTGCTCGGTGAGCTCGAAACTCGGCAACCCGGCAACGGCAACTGGCTGAGTGATTGCGGCGCAAACCAAGTCGTTCGGGGTTGTGAACTCAACCTTGCGGTTGGCCTTCAGCACAAGTTGCTGGGCAATCGCGGTGTCTTCGCCTCGGGCAACCGCCCGAGCTGCCGTTGCCGCGTCGGCTGCAAGTTGCAGGCGCTGAACTTGCAAGCCAAACACGCCAACGATTACCGCAAGCATGAACCCCACAACGGGCAAGGTCACCGCAAGTTCTGCGGTGACCGAGCCGTGTTCTTGAGTTAGCCTCACGCTGCCGGCGGGGTTAGGGCACTCTTCACAAGGTCGAGCACCATTTGGCGAATCTCATCGCTTTTCAAAATCACAACCAGAAGGCCTGCGAGGCCAACTGCTGCCAGGGTGGCGATTGCGTATTCGGCAGTCGCGGCTCCCGATTCATCCATTAGTTTTTGTTTCATTTTTTGCCTTTCTATTTTGGTTTGGGTGCTGAAAGTTAAACCAGAATGCTGATGACCACCGGAACCACGCTCATTAGAACGAAGGCCGGCAAAATGACTACGCCAAGCGGAATCATGAGTTTTATGGCGAGAGCCGCGACCTGAGTCTCTGCCGCCGCCGCGGTGTTCAGCCTGGTGGTTTCTGCCTGCGCCAAAAGCAGGTTTTCGAGTGGGGCGCCGGTTCGCCGCGACATAAGTTCCAGGCGCGTCAGCTCGGCTTGGTCGGTTTCGTTAATGTCAACCAGGGTTCGAAGTTTGCGTTGCACAACTAGCGGCGACAAACCAGCACGCAAACCTATGGCCATTAGGTCAAAAACTAACCCTGCGTCGGTCAACTTTGGTCGCCCGCGCTTGAGAATGCTGCGACTCCAGAGCACCCCCGCAATCTGCAAGGCGAGACCAACAATTAGTGAGAGTTGAGCCACTAAATTGTGCATGAGCACGGGAATGGGGTTGAGCCCCATAAGTTGACCGAACACAAAACCGCCTGGTGGCAACCAGAGCATGAGCCGAGCGGTTGCTTTGGGCGTGGCAAAGGCAACCTCAAGGGAACGATTGGCTGCCGCCAGCTGCGCCACAACTTCTGCTTGGCGGCGCAGTGTTTTGGCTACCGGGCCACCGAAGGTTTCTGCCACGCTCAGGGTGAGCGTGTGCATGTCGTGTTCAAGCTCAACCATGCGCTTGGCCTCGCGCAGGGGTATTCCGGCCTCGGCGAGCGCCGCTAGTTCAAGCAGCTTCGACACTGCTGACCTTTGCACGCCCACGAGGTTGAACTGGGGGCACAGTGAGCTGCCCGGCATCGAAGTTGAGGCGGCCAACTTGAATCACCTGGCGGCGCCCAGCAACTACACCAAGGTGAATCACAAACTCGAAGGCTTCGGCAATTTGCCCTGCAATTTGCTCGGTAGTTAGGCCAGCAGAGGAAGCTATGCCGAGTAGCCGGGTGGGCACAGCCGCCATCGAGTTAGCGTGAATGGTGGTTGCCGAACCGCGGTGCCCGGTGTTTAGCGCCTGCAGCATGGTTACCAGTTCGCGGCCACGCACTTCACCAACCAGAAGTCGATCTGGCCTCATGCGAAGAGCCTCGCGCAGCAGTCGATCGAGTGAGATTTCGCCTTTTTCTTCGATGTTTGCTGGCCGAGTTTGCAGGCTCAAAAAATATTCATTACCAAGGTTTAGTTCGGCAACATCTTCGATGGCGATAACGCGATCGGTTTCAGCCTGAAGCATCATGGCGCGAAGCAAAGTGGTTTTGCCGGCACCGGTGGCACCCGAGATTATGAAGTTGGCGCGGCTGTCTACTATCTGCAGAAGTTGCTTTTCGACCCGCTCGTTGAACATGCCTTGTTTTCGAAGGTCGGCAAGTTCTAAAACATCGCGACCGTGCACTCGAATGGAGACCAAGGTTTTGCCGGTGCAAGCCGAAGCAAGGGCGGCGTGAACTCGCACGCCAGAGATTTTGTTGGCGTCAACCCCCTCGATTTCTGTGGCATCAATGGTTACGTCGGCAAAAGGGTTGGCCTGATCAAGGTGACGACCAGTTTCGGCAATCAAGTTGATGACGAAATCGGCTAGGGCCTCTTCGGTTTTGAACGGGTTAGCTGCCAACTGAGACCCGGATGCCGTTTCTACCCAGCTTTCTTGGTGCCCGTTTAGAAACACATCGGTGGCGCCGCCGGTGAAACAAAGTTTTTGAAGTTTGGGCTCGAAAGTAATCACCGAGCCATAGTGATGGCTGCGCCGACAAAGACGCCCAGATAAATGAAACTTGGGGAAAGTTAAAAAGGCGCCAGGTCTGGGGGGAGACCTGGCGCCGGGCGATAACCGATTGGGGGAATCGAGTTATCGCGAGTTGCCATAAAGGCAACGCACTTATTGTAGAACACGCTCTCTCGATTTCGCGTATTCACAGAATGTTCACAATAATGAATGAGAGTCTGCCGTTACTAAAGAGCAGAATTTGCGAGAAAAAGGACAACGATGTCTGACCACGAAGCGATCGAGAATCTCGGTCACGAGAACCGCCACTTTGCGCCTAGCGCCCAGTTTGTTTCTGGGGCCATTGCGAAACCAGAACTATATGATCAAGC
>CANFOX010000096.1 GCA_947448845.1 Microbacteriaceae bacterium
ATGGCAAGAGTGTGCTTACTCGAGATGGCGGCTTTTGAGCCAGCCAAACTAAAACCGCGGGCTATTCCGGAATGTTCAATCAACCAGGCCGCGCTCAACTTTACGGTCAAGCCGTCGTCTGCCTCAGACTCCCAACGCGGGGCTTCGAGTGGAATGGTGCGAGCCACTCGATCACTCACGATTGGGTTCACAAAGAAGCTGCCGCAACTGTGGGTGTCAAGATCGGCTGCGTTCAGCACCATTCCCTTAGCCGCACGCAGGGCCAAAACTTCGGCGCGACGGCTAGCCATTGCCTCGGCATCGGCACCAACCTCAAGCTGAAACTCAACCCAGGTAACTACCCCGCGGCGACCACGCTTGAACACGCTGTCGCGATAGCCAAACTCACAGTCTTCGTTCGAGAGCAGGTAGAGCTCGCCAGTTTCGTAGTCGAGAAACTCAAGTTGCACCAGGGTTTGCGAAATCTCGCTGCCGTAGGCCCCAATGTTTTGAATTGGCGCAGCACCCGCCAATCCTGGAATACCGCTTAGCGATTCGAAGCCGCCGAGGCCTCGCGAAATGGCGAACTCAACCAGTGAATCCCAGTTTTCGCCGGCACCAACGCGAAGCAAACCCGCGCCCAATTCTTCGATTCCGGCATTGGCAACCTGAATGACATTCCAGCCGTCGAGGTCGTCGGCCGCCACAACGTTGCTACCGCCACCAAGAACCAACCAGTTTTCGCCAGTGGCCCAAACCTCGCTCGCGGCAGCCACCAGTTCATCGCGCGAGTGCGCGGTAACCAGAGAAGATGGCTTGCCACCGATGCGAATGGTGGTTAGCTCACGAAGAGCTGTCAACTAAGCCGAACCCTAACTTGCGACTTGGCAAGCACGGTGGTTTCGCTGAACACCGCGGCGAGGTCAACTCGCGCGCTGTGAGATTCGGCGTCGATCTCACCAATTTTTGCGGTGATGGTAACCACTGCGCCGTCGGCGGCATCCACAAGAACTGGCTTGGTGAAGCGCACCTGGTAATCGAGCACGCGGCCGGGGTCGCCTACCCAATCAACCACAACCTGAACGGCAACGCCCATGGTGAGCATGCCGTGTGCCAAAACGCCTGGCAGGCCAACCGACTGGGCAAAATCGTCGCGGTAGTGAATTGGGTTGAAATCGCCAGATGCGCCGGCGTAACGAACCAGAGAATCGCGAGTCAGCAGAACCTCTTGTGTGCCAATGACATCGCCAACCGTTAGGTCAATAATTTTTGGAAGCGGGTGATTCATTACTCATCACCTCGAACCACAAGGGTTGAAATAGCGGTGCAAACCAGCTTTTTGGATGCATCGAAAATCTTGGTTTCAAAGGTGACCATCGAGTGCCCACCGAGCGATTTCACGCTGGCAACCTCGAGTTCGCCGGTTAGCTCATCGCCGGCCACAATCGGGCGCTCGTGAATGAAGCGCTGATCACCGTGAACCACGCGACTGAAATCAATGTCGGCCTCGGGGTCTGAAAGCACGGTCGCCAGCGAACGCTCTTGAATCACAACGCCAAACGTTGGCGCGGCAACGATGTCGTCATAGCCGGCGGCCTGGGCCGCGAACACGTCTAGGTTGATTGGGTTGGTTGCCTTCACCGCATGGGCGAACTCGCGAAGCTTTTCTCGCCCAACCAAATAGGGGGCAGAGGGCGCATACTTCTTGCCCTGCACGTTTACATTTACCACCCTCATAGTTTCTCGCATTTTTCAACAAATACCTTCATAAAACCAATGCCGGCAAGCTGGGGCTGGCTAACTTGCCGCATGAAACTAAAACATCTAGCGCCCGCTGCTGGCCTAATAGCAGCGCTTCTATTCGCACCCGTTGGCACCGCCGCCGAGGCAGCCAAGGTTACCTATCAGAACTATTCGGTGTGCACCAAGGCAACCGCTGGCAAGGCAGGTTGTTTAGCCGTGCGCCGCAAGGTGTTCGTGAGTGGCATCGAACAGCATCTGGTTTCGGCAAGTTCGGCGGGCGGTTATGGCCCCAACGAGTTGCGCAGCGCCTATGGCATCACCGCCCTTGGGTTGAAAAACCGCGTGATTGCAATTGTTGATGCCTACCACTCGGGCACAGCCTTTGAAGACATCACCGAATATCGCAACACCTTCGGCCTGCCAACCATGCTGAACTGCGGTGTTACCAAGCCTGCCAAGGGCTCAAAAGCGCCCTGCTTTTACCAGCTAAACCAGAGCGGTGCGGCAGACAATTCGGCAGCCACTACCAACGCCGGATGGGCGCAAGAGATTGCCCTTGACATTGAGATGGCCAGTGCCATCTGTGAAAAGTGCAGCATATTGCTGGTTGAAGCCAACACGGCAACCAACAAAGATCTATCGAGCGCGGTTGCCACGGCGGCCGATTTTGCCGGCGTGGTTGCCATTAGCAACTCATATGGTGGGCCAGATAACGCTGAGCCAATCGATTCACCATTTGCCGCGGCGGCCGCTAGTGGCATTGCCGTGGTGGCTTCAACCGGTGACAGCGGTTACGCCGTGAACGCACCAGCGAGTTACACCTCGGTAATTGGCGTTGGCGGAACCAACCTGCAACTTGATTCCCTTGGCAACTGGTCGAACGAAACCGTTTGGGCTATGGCCGGCTCAGGTTGCTCGAAGCTCAACACCCGCCCAACCTGGCAAGATGCCACCCTTACCAAGTGCGCCGGCAAATCAACAGTAGACGTTGCAGCGGTTGCCGACCCAGCCACCGGTGTGAAGGTTTTCAACGACGGATTTTGGTATGAGTTTGGTGGCACCAGTGCCTCGGCGCCAATAATCGCCAGCCTGTTTGCATTGAAGAACAACTTTGGCGATTCTGCGGCGGCTTTTCTCTATGGCAATGCGGCAGCGCTTCACGATATCGTGAGCGGAACAACCGGCCGCTGCCGCCCTGCCATCTGGTGCACCGCAGGTGTTGGCCAAGATGGCGCCAGCGGCCTTGGCACCCCAAACACAGCGGGTGCGTTCTAAGGCCCGCTTAAACAACAAACGCCCCGCGCTAAATTTGGTTTTAGCGTTGGGGCGTTTTTTTGTAGCTAGGGCGGGACTCGAACCCGCGACCCCACGATTATGAGTCGTGTGCTCTAACCACCTGAGCTACCCAGCCGAACTGACTACCGAATTCGGCGGCCGAGCCCCGAGACAGGATTGAACTGTCGACCCCTTCCTTACCATGGAAGTGCTCTACCACTGAGCTATCGGGGCAGATGCAAAGCGCAATACCGCTTGGCAACCCGAAGAGCCTACCAGTTTATTTAGAAGCAGGCAACCGCCAAACAGCGAAGGCTAGCTTCCCGGCATCCACTTTTATTTGGCCTTTTTTCACCCTGAGTTTGGCCGAACCATAGATGAGTTCGGCTTTTTCGGAACCGGGCAGCGCGCTGGCCTCAATGAGCAACTTTGGCTCTTTGCCGCGGGTGGCGAGCACAAGCAGTGTTTCATCGCGAGTCTCACGCACGAAGGCAACCGCCTCGCTTGAAGCGAAAACGAATCGAACCGAGCCGTGCACCAGCGCCGGGTTCGCCTTTCGCAAAGCCGTGAGCGAGGCATAAACCTCGAACATGTGCTTGTCGTATGGGCGCTCGTTGTTCCACGGCAGTGGGGTGCGTGAGTCTTCGCCGTTTATGCCATCGAGCCCAAACTCGTCGCCAGACCAAATCACCGGAATACCAGGAAGGGCGAACTGCATTCCGGCAGCCACCGCTTGCGCACCCTCGATTGTGAAGGTTTTGAAACGAGGTAGATCGTGGGTGTCGAGCGCGTTCATGTTGTGCTGGCGAACGTGCCAGGCGAATGGCGCAATGAACTGCGTGTAGGTTTCGTGAAAGTCTTTGCCATCGCCAAACAACTGACCCTCGGTAACCATGTGAATTGGAGTCTTGCCAACCTTGCGGTTGAAGAACCAGCGCCAAGCCGAACGAGTGAAGTTCGAATAGGTCATGGCTCCGTTGAAGGCATCGCCCTGAACGTTTAGCCCAGGGTCTGCGGTGTATTCACCGAGCAGCAGCGAGTCTGGGTTGATTTCGCTCATGGTGCGGCGAATGGTTTTGGCAACATCCAAATAGAGGTCATCGGCTTCATGGCGCCCGGTCATGTTGGAAACGTCGATGCGCCAGCCATCGAAACCAAAAGGTGCCTGAAGCCACTTGCCCACGACCGAGTCGTTGCCCTCAATGAAGCGGCGGCTAAGCTCGGCCGAGTTCCAGTTGAACTTCGGCAGCGA
>CANFOX010000097.1 GCA_947448845.1 Microbacteriaceae bacterium
ATTGGCTAATCGCACCAAAATTGCAGGTGGTTTCGCCCAGATCAAGGCAGCACGCGCTCAACTTGTTGCCGGCCAAGCCAAGCTCGATGCTGGCAACGTAAAACTAGTGAAGGCTCAGGTAAAACTTGATGCCAATGCGCCTAAGTTGAAATACGCTAAACAACTTCTAGCCACCAGCGCCAATTTCGCAACCGTTTCAAAAGACGGTTCGGTTGCTTTGGCGAACATTCGCTTCACCAAGCCAATCAGCGATGTTGATAAGGCTGCTTTCAAGCAGATTATGAGCCTGATTGATTCGAAGCACCTTTCGGGTGTGCAGGTTGAATATTCCAAAGAGTTTGTGAACGACATTTCTGGTTTGCTTGGTGCCGGTGAAGCCACCGGTTTGGTGATTGCAGCCATTGTGCTGTTCTTGCTGCTTGGTTCGCTGATCGCGGCCGGATTACCGGTGGTGTCGGCCCTGCTTGGCGTTGGCATTTCGGCGACTGCCACTTTGGCTATTGGCAGTTTGGTTGAAATGAACTCAACCACCCCAATGCTGGGGCTAATGCTTGGCTTGGCAGTTGGCATTGACTATTCACTGTTCATTTTGAACCGCCACATTCGCCAGCTCAAATCTGGCGTTGAACTTTACGAATCGATTGGCCTTGCCACCGGCACCAGCGGAAACGCTGTGGTGTTCGCGGGCCTTACCGTGATTATTGCGTTGGCTGCCCTGAACCTCACCGGCATTGCATTCCTCGGCCTAATGGGAACCATGGGTGCTCTGGGCATTTTGGTTGCGGTGCTGATCGCAATTACCTTTACTCCCGCAATGTTGCGCCTCGTGGGCATGCGCGTGCTATCTCGCAAAACCCGCCGCGCGATAACCGCAGCCCCCACCGCAAAGCTGCCAGACGCTTCAGGCGCCGAGCACAACTCAACTAAGCCAACTAAGCACATTTGGGTTAATCGGCATCCGGTGCTTTCAGTTTTGGCAGCAATCATTGTGCTTGGTGTAGTTGCCATACCAAGTTCGGCAATGCGTCTTGGGCTACCCGACGGCTCGAGCGAACCAACCGATTCAACGCAATATCGCGCCTTCAAGCTGACCACCGACGCCTTTGGTGCCGGTTTCAACGGCGGCATTGTTACCGTGGCAAACATTCCGGCAGCGCTCGACGACACCGGCAAGTTAAAGCTTCAAGCCGAAATGGCAACCGATCTGTTTGCCCTCAAGAACGTGGCCGCCGTGCTGCCTGCCGGGGTTTCAGACAACGGCAAGACCTATGTATTTCAGATTGTGCCAACCAACGGCCCGGCCAGCGTTGAAACCGAAAACCTGGTTTATGCGGTTCGCGGCTTAAGTGGCTCGTTTGCTTCGAAATATAGCAGCACGCTCGGCGTTACCGGCATGACCGCAGTGAACATCGACGTCTCTAAGAAACTGGCAGACGCCTTGCCACTCTATTTGGGAACTATCTTGATTCTCTCGATGTTTCTACTGCTACTGGTGTTTCGATCGATTGCCGTGCCTATTCTTGCCAGCGCCGGCTTCTTGCTCACCATTTACGCCGTTATGGGTGCCATTACCGCAGTGTTTCAGTGGGGCTGGGCCGGCTGGCTCTTCGGCGTTCACGACCCAGGGCCGATTCTCAGCTTCTTGCCAACCATCATGATTGGCATTCTGTTTGGCCTCGCCATGGATTACCAGTTGTTTCTAACCTCTGGCATTCGTGAGGCATTCGTTCACGGTAAATCACCGAAGGATGCCATCAACTATGGAATTCTTCTGAGCCGGTCTGTGGTGGTGGCTGCAGCCATCATCATGATCTCGGTGTTCGGTGGTTTCGCCTTCTCGCACATGGCCATGATTCGCCCCATGGGCTTTGGCTTGGCCGCCGGTGTGCTGCTCGATGCGTTTCTAGTGCGCTTGGTGTTGGTGCCGGCCGTGATTTCGCTGCTAGGTCGCGGCGCCTGGTATCTACCTAAGTGGCTCGATCGCCTACTGCCAAACGTTGACGTTGAGGGTGAAGCGCTCGAGCGCGAGCACCTGCACTAAAGCAGCCTCTCTCTTCTAAACTTGCAGTTGTCGAAACAGATTAGAAGAGAGTCCAAAATGATTGCCAGTGATGTTTTTGAGTTATTGGTGTCATTGCTGCATCCGAAAATTGCTCTAATTTTTACTACGGAGTTCACCGGAGTGGGTGCGCTTCAAAAAATTAAAGCAAACGCAACTTCAAACCTAGTTTCACTCAACTATCTTGACGGTCGGGCAATCAAAGATTTTGATGCCAGCGAGGTTGAATGGCACAGACTCGAAGCGGCATCAGGTCGGGTTCGAGCTTTGGCGCCCTATGATTTGACCTTTGTAGACCCATTTCACAGCTACAAAAGCAGCCTCGAAGCACTCAAGTTATCTCTAGAAACCACCACTGGGTGGGTTCTGGTTCACGACTGCCTTCCAACCTATGAGCTTGCCGAGCCGACCGAAGTGGTTGGGGCTTGGTGTGGCACCACTTACGAAGCCATTACTGACTTGATGCGCGACCCTCAAAACACTCGAGCCTGGTTCATAATCGATTCTGATTTTGGCATCGGGGTAATGGGGCCTGAAAATTCGGCTCATTTAATTTCGGATGCTGTCACCAGTGACGAGGTGGCTAACTGGTTCGCCCTTTCCACAGAAGCACGTCGCGAACTTTTGAAAAACGAAAACCTTAATTTGTTTAGACCAGTTCACGCTGACCGGGTTGCACAATTGATGAAGGCGGTTATTGCCGGCCAAACCGTTTCAGTTGACGGTTTTCGCGCTGCGACACTTGCAACTGCGGAAACCGCTGGGGTTGAAGAAGTTGACCATGTGAGCCAGCAGCTGAATCAGAAAACCGCTGAACTTGACGCGCTTAGAAATTCGCTTTCTTGGCGCATCACCAAGCCGTTACGCGCCTTTGGTTCGATTTTGGTTGGCCGTAAAAGCGGGGGTTAGTCCTTTTCGCGGCCGCGTGATGACAACCATCCGGCGGTGAACAGCCCGCCAATGGCAAGTGGCGGCAAAACCACCAGCGCAATGTAAGCAAACTCGGTGTCAACGCTTAGCGCCTGAAGGCCAGCGAAAAGAATAAATGCTAGGGCACCATAAAACGGCTGTCTCCACCCGAAGATCAACCCTAAAACAATCAGAAAGAGCGGCAACAGGTGTGTGAACACCGCCCACTGATAGAAGAAATCGTGGTTCGCGCCTGCGCCGCCGTCTAGCCGGGCTTGGCTTTCATCCCACCATCCCCAGGCGTTTAGGGCCGAATAAGCGAGCCCCAAAAGCCTTGAGACCCAAGCCAGTGTTTGGTTTGACCATGAAACATTCAGCATGAGCTTCCCCTTTGTTTTCTAGGTTCAGAGTATCGCCTTAGAGTAAACCTATGCAGATAACCGAGGTTCAAATCACCCCAGAACTCAAGGGCGCGCTCGCGTTGCCAGATGGCAGGGGCCCGTGGCCGGCGGTGGTGATGGTGCACGAGGTGTTCGGCATAGACGAAAACATGCGCGCGCAAATGACGCGCCTTGCGAGTGCGGGTTACGTTGTGCTCATGCCAGACCTTTACAGCCGAGGCGGTGCTCGCAAGTGCCTGACGGCAACCTTCAGGGCGCTCGCCGCCGGCACCGGCCAAGCCTTCAGCGACATTGAAGCCGCCAAAGCCATGGTCACCGCGCGCCCAGACACTACCAACAAGGTTGGCGTGATTGGGTTCTGCATGGGCGGCGGCTTCTCGTTGCTGCTTGCCAACGACGGCTACGACGCCAGCGCTGTGAACTATGGAATGCTGCCGAAAGATCTTGATGCGGCGCTGGCTGGCGCCTGCCCTATCGTTGGCAGTTTTGGCGCGAAAGACAAGCAGTTGGCCGGCGCAGTCGGCAAGCTCGACGCCGTGCTCACCCCTGCGGGCGTAGCCCACGACCTCAAAGAATACCCGGATGCCGGTCACGCCTTCATGAACCCGCGCCAGGGTGGCGGCCCTTTCTTCGGCACGCTGCTTCAAGTAACCGGAGCCAAACCAAACCCAGCCGCAGCGAAAGATGCTTGGGCTCGCATCGAAAAGTTCTTCGGCGAGCACCTTAGGTAACCACAACAGCAACGCAGCAAAAAACCCCGCCGATTGCTCGACGGGGTTTTTAGTG
>CANFOX010000098.1 GCA_947448845.1 Microbacteriaceae bacterium
CGCGTAGCAGACGGCATCGAAGGCTTAGTTCACATTAGCGAGCTTTCGAGCAAGCACATTGAACTAGCCGAGCAGGTTGTTTCAATCAACCAGGATGTCTTCGTGAAGGTTATTGACATTGACCTAGACCGTCGCCGCATCTCGCTATCGCTAAAGCAGGCTAACGAAGAGGTTGACCCAGAGGGCACCGACTTCAACCCAGCACTTTACGGTATGGCTGCAGATTACGACGACAAGGGTCAATACAAGTACCCTGAAGGCTTCGACCCTGCCACCAACGAATGGCGCGCCGGCTTCGAAGAAGCCCGCACCAAGTGGGAGAAGGAATACGCAGAAGCCCACGCACGCTGGGAGGCACACAAGAAGCAGGTTGCGGCGGCCAACGAGCTAGCAGCCAAGCTTCCTGATGCCCCTGCGGCAGGTTCAGCAGAAACCAGCTACTCGAGCGAAAGCTCAGAAGCGGGAACCCTTGCTGGCGACGAATCACTGGCCGCACTTCGCGACAAGTTGAACGAAGCTAAGTAATAGAAGTTTCTTCGAAGGGGCCGGGTAAAACCGGCCTCTTTTTCTATCTAGGCTTAAGTTATGTTCTTGATTGGCCTAACCGGTGGAATTGCAGCGGGTAAATCTACCGTTGCCGATTTCTGGAAATCCCTTGGTGCCATTGAAATCGATGCAGACCTACTTGCAAGAGAGGCCGTTGCACCAGCTTCGCAAGGATTGAAGAGCGTGGTTGACCTATTCGGTGAAGGGGTGCTGAACACAGATGGATCACTCGACCGAACAGCACTTGGAAGCGTCATTTTTGACAACCCAGAAAAGCGCGCACAACTTGAGGGCATCGTTCACCCGTTGGTGCAATTTAAAGCTAAAGAACTGCTGAAAGCCTATGAAAATGAAGCGTTCGTCATTTACAACGTGCCGCTCTTGGTTGAAGCCAACGTCGACCTGCCGTTTGACACTGTGGTAACCGTGGAAGCCCCAGAGTCAACCCGCCTCGATCGATTGGTGAAAGAACGAGGGTTAACTGAACTTGAAGCCAAAAGCAGAATAGCTTCTCAAGCCAGTGCGGCCGAGAGGGCAAATCGCGCCGATCACATTTTGAACAGCAACCAGCCATTGAACCTAATGCTGAAAGATGCCCAGCAGCTCTGGAACAAGTTTCAGAAGGAAGCCAATGGAACCAACTAGAGCCTTTGCTCCCTTTGAGGTAATTAGCAGTTACACGCCATCTGGTGACCAACCGACGGCAATTGCAGACCTAACCAAGCGCATCAATAACGGCGAAACTGACGTGGTTCTTCTCGGTGCAACCGGAACCGGAAAATCAGCAACATCGGCATGGTTAATCGAAGCCGTTCAGAGACCCACCTTGGTGCTGGCGCACAATAAAACCTTGGCTGCACAGTTGGTAAACGAACTTAGAGAACTTCTTCCGAATAATGCCGTTGAATACTTTGTGAGCTATTACGACTATTACCAGCCAGAAGCATACGTTCCCCAAACTGACACGTTCATTGAAAAAGATTCCTCGATCAACGAAGAGGTTGAAAGACTCAGATACCGTGCCACAATGAGCCTTTTGAGCCGAAGGGATGTGGTTGTTGTTTCGACCGTCTCGTGCATTTACGGACTCGGGGCGCCAAAGGAATACCTTGATCAATCGGTCGCGCTTCAAGTTGGCGATCAAATCGATCGTGACGCACTAATTCGCAAATTCGTGACCATGCAATACCAGCGCAACGACATTGATTTTTCGAGAGGCAATTTTCGCGTCAAAGGCGACACGATCGAAATTATTCCGGTTTATGACGAACTTGCCGTTCGTATTGAATTCTTCGGCGACGAGATTGACGCCATCCAAATGTTGCATCCACTGACTGGTGACGTGGTTCGCCCAGAGAAGGCTGTCGCTATTTTTCCGGCTTCCTACTATGTGGCAACCCCAGAAGCCATGGGTCGCGCTATAGAAGCCATTGAAGAAGAGTTGGTTTGGCGTCTAAAAGAACTTGAAACCGCAGGAAAACTTCTTGAAGCCCAGCGTCTCAAAATGCGCACCAATTTCGATTTAGAGATGATTCGAGAACTTGGTTTCTGCTCGGGAATCGAAAACTACTCGCGTCACATAGACGGCCGTGAGCCTGGTTCGGCTCCAAGTTGCTTGCTGGATTATTTTCCAGAGGATTTCTTGACAATCATCGATGAATCGCACGCTACGGTGCCTCAAATTGGCGCAATGTTCGAAGGTGATTCGTCTAGAAAACGAACCCTAGTTGAACATGGTTTTAGGTTGCCCTCTGCGCTCGACAATAGACCGCTAAAGTGGTCTGAATTCCAGGAACGGGTAGGGCAAACCGTTTACCTTTCGGCAACCCCAGGAAAATACGAAATGGGGCTTGGGGCTGGCATTGTTGAACAAATAATTCGACCAACCGGATTGATTGACCCAGAAATTGTGATCAAACCCATCAAAGGCCAAATCGATGATTTGCTGGCAGAAATTCAAACCAGAGCAGAAAAAGATGAACGCGTACTTGTCACCACGCTAACCAAGAAGATGGCCGAGGAGCTCACCGATTTTTTATCGGAAGCTGGGGTTAGGGTTCGATACCTACACTCAGATGTTGACACTTTACGAAGGGTAGAACTGCTTCGTGAACTTCGCTCCGGCATCTTTGATGTGCTTGTGGGCATCAATCTTCTAAGAGAAGGTCTCGATCTTCCCGAAGTGTCTCTGGTGGCAATTCTGGATGCCGACAAAGAGGGATTCCTTCGTTCATCCACGTCTTTGATTCAAACCATCGGGCGTGCTGCCAGAAACGTCAACGGCCAGGTGCACATGTATGCCGATAACATTACCGATTCAATGAAACGAGCCATCGAAGAAACAAGCCGGCGTCGCGAGAAGCAGGTTGCTTACAACCTTGAAAGAGGGGTTGACCCGCAGCCACTTCGTAAGAAAATAGCAGACATTACCGACCAAATTTTGAAAGAAGAACTGGACACCGCCGAACTCATCGCAGGAACACCAAAGCAATCTGGCAAAAAAGATAAAGAAAAAGCTCGAGTGGCTACCGGAACCCGAACAAACATTGCATCGCTTGCCTACGACGAGATTATTAAGGTTGTAATCGAACTGGATGAACAAATGAAGGCGGCGGCGGCCGAATTGAACTTCGAACTAGCGGCTCGACTGAGAGACGAAATCTCTGAACTAAAGCACGAACTGCGCCAGATGCAGCGTGCCGGACACGTCTAGTTAGACTCTTACGGTGTCGGTAGAAAAGGTAAACCACGAGAACAAACTCACCGTTAAGGGTGCAAGGGTTCATAACCTAAAAAACCTTACAGTTGAGATGCCAAGAGATTCCATGGTGGTTTTCACCGGCCTCAGTGGTTCTGGTAAAAGTTCGTTAGCATTCGACACCATTTTTGCCGAAGGTCAGCGCAGATATGTTGAATCGCTCTCTGCCTACGCCAGGCAATTTCTTGGTCAAGTAGACCGCCCGGATGTCGATTTCATTGACGGCCTCAGCCCGGCGGTTTCGATTGACCAGAAATCAACGAACCGAAACCCACGTTCTACAGTTGGAACCATCACCGAGATTCACGATTATCTGCGCTTACTCTGGGCCAGAATCGGAACGGCGTATTGCCACGTTTGCGGTGAAGCCATTGTCAAACAAACTCCGCAACAGATTGTTGATCAGATTTTGCTGCTTGATGAAGGCACAAAGTTTCAAATTCTCGCTCCAATAGTTGATCAAAAAAAGGGTGAGTTCGTAGACCTCTTTCGTGAGCTTCTTGGTCAAGGGTTCGCAAGAGCCATGGTTGACGGTGAAGTCATTCAGTTATCTGAAGCCAAACCACTAAAGAAAACTTTTAAGCACGACATTTCCGTCGTAGTCGACCGTCTGGTAATCAAGGCAGACATCATTGGGCGCCTTGCCGATTCGATTGAAACTGCGCTGAAACTC
>CANFOX010000099.1 GCA_947448845.1 Microbacteriaceae bacterium
CGATAACGGCGGCGGCGACTATGAAGCCAATCAAAAAACCGAAGGTAGGGCCGGTTATGGCGGCAATTCCAACTACGTGACTACCATCTGCCTTAGGCGCGAAAACAGGAAGACCGATGAGACCGAGCAAGGCGTAAAGTGCCAAAGCCAGTGCACCTCGGGTTGAACCAATGGTTACGCCAACAAGCAGCACCGCAAGGGTCTGAAAGGTGAATGGCACCGGGTAGGCGGGAATAGCAAGTTGAGCAGCTACCGAGGTCAAGATTGCGCCAGAAGCAATCAAAGCAACGTCTGCCGCGAGGCTTTTTGGCACAATGCGATCGATGATGGTTGGGCGAACGGCCAGAGTGATTGACAAGGTGGCTCCTAGGGTCTCGAAGATAACGTTTAGGTCGATTGTAGACTAAGGCTTTTACAAACCCACTGTTTGGAGCCCTAATGATTGGCGTGCGCGACCTAGAGATTCGCATTGGTGCACGCGTTCTAATGTCTGAGGTGAATTTCAGGGTCGACAAAGGTGACAAAGTTGGCCTGGTTGGTCGTAACGGTGCCGGCAAGACCACTTTGACGAAGATTCTTGCGGGGGATGGCCAACCTTCTCATGGCTCAGTTGAAAGAATCGGTGAAATCGGTTACCTACCGCAAGACCCGCGAAGCGGTGACCCTGCCGAGATCGCCCGTCACCGAATTTTGAATGCTCGAGGGCTTGGCGAACTCATGAAGGGCATGGAAAAAGCCGGGGAAGACTTGGGTAGCACCGACGAAGCTGTCTATGAGGCAGCCATGATTCGCTACGGAAAACTTCAAGATCGATTCGAAGCTGCCGGAGGCTATGCCGCAGAGGCTGAGGCTGCAGCCATTGCCAGCAACCTAGGGTTGCCGGAACGTGTTCTTAGCCAACCGCTCTCAACCCTCTCTGGTGGCCAACGTCGCCGAATCGAGCTCGCCCGAATTCTGTTTTCTGATGCCCAAACCATGATTCTCGATGAGCCGACCAACCACCTCGATGCCGATTCGGTGATCTGGTTGCGCGACTTTCTCAAGAGCTATGCGGGCGGACTAATAGTTATCAGCCACGACGTAGAGCTGATCGGCGAGACCGTAAACCGAATCTTCTATCTGGATGCCATCCGCGGAGTTATTGATGTTTACAACATGGGATGGCGGGCCTATCAGAAGCAACGCGAACAAGATGAAGAACGTCGAAAGCGTGAGCGTGCCACGGCAGAAAAGAAAGCGGCAACCTTGCAATTGCAGGCGGCCAAGTTCGGAGCCAAGGCAAGCAAAGCCGCAGCCGCACAGCAAATGGTTCGTAGAGCCGAGAAAATGCTTGCGGGGCTTGAAGATGTTCGCGAAACCGATCGAGTGGCACGCATCAAGTTTCCAGACCCAGCACCCTGTGGCAAAACACCGCTGATGGCTAAAAACCTTAGCAAAAGCTATGGCTCCCTAGAAATATTCACCGCAGTTGATTTGGCCATCGACAAGGGTTCGAAGGTTGTAATCATTGGCCTAAACGGTGCCGGGAAAACAACGTTGCTTCGCATGCTCGCCGGAATCGATAAACCAGACACCGGTGAAATTCTGCCCGGTCACGGATTGAAAGTCGGCTACTTTGCACAAGAGCACGAAACCTTGGATGTAGCTAAAACTGTTCTTGAAAACATGCAAATGAATGCGCCTCACCTCACCGATGTTGATGCCCGCAAGGTTCTTGGTTCATTCCTGTTTAGTGGCGACGACGTCAGTAAGCCAGCTGCAGTGCTTTCAGGTGGCGAAAAAACTCGGTTGGCACTTGCTTCACTTGTGGTTTCCAGCGCCAATGTGCTGCTGCTAGACGAACCAACCAACAACCTTGACCCGGCCAGTCGTGAAGAGATTCTGCGTGCGCTAGCTACTTTTCAGGGTGCCGTTGTTTTGGTTTCACACGACGAGGGAGCCGTCTTGGCGCTAAACCCAGAGCGCGTTTTGATTTTGCCGGATGGCGATGAAGACATTTGGAACGATTCCTATGCCGAACTTATTTCTTTGAGTTAGTAGCCTCATCAATAAGCCGATCTTCGGCATTTTCATCTGACCCGATTCGCGTAACCCGCCTTTTTCTAGGCTGGTAACCCGGCTCATTGGCGATGCGGTATTCCTCAAACTCTTTGCGAATTGCCCACACCAGTGCCGCGAAAGCCATCAACGCAAACAGAATCCACTGCAGCGCATAACTCAAGTGATTACCTTCATCGAGTTCTGGCTTTGGAAGGCGAATTGGTTGGTTCACTGTCTTAATTGATTCATCACTCAGAATCAGGTAAAAACTTCTTTGCACTTCGCTTGGTTTGAGCTGTAGTTCATGGGCAGCTAGGTAAAGACTTACTGTGGCAATTTGGCCGAGCGGGGCCGAGCGGTCAAGCCTGGGTTCGCTCGGCATCACGTGACCCACAATCTGCATGGATGTGGTTGGCGGAAGCGGGTTCAAATCTGGGGAGTCTTGATGATTTCCGGTTGGAACCCATCCTCGATCAATGAACACAATGCTTGACTCGGTTTGAAACGGTACCAATTGCTCAAAGCCCGGATTTCCGTTTTGGCTTCGATTTCGAACTAAGAGATTCAAGCTCGGTAGATAGTTTCCGGTTAGGGTTACCGGCATCCATTTTTGATTTTCAGCGGATTGAACCTGACTCAGTGAAATTGGCGACACTGAATAGTTGGCATCTAGCTGCTTAATCACCGCGAGAACTTGAGCGCGTCTAGCAAACTGCCAATTCGAAAGCAGGGCGCAGGCTACGGCAAATAGCGCCGCGAGCGCCAGCCAGGCTAACCATCGACGATATGAAAGCTTCAGGTAGTTCAAGAGGTTTGTCGAGTTTCTAGGTAGAAGTTTCTGTTGCTCAAGTATGTAACCAGAAATTCGAGATGTTCTTCGCAACTAGCCCAGGTTTTCTTGCGTTCACCGGTGTGAATTTTGGGGTTTCGCCAGTCAATCAGTTTGGTGGCTATTGCAGAGCAGCCAGCTCGCGAGCATTTCTCTAAGGTCACTGAGTTTTCTCGTCGGTGACCCGAAAATCATCAGCACTAATTTGAAGCGGTGCCGCCACCACTCGAGTTGCTTTCTGGGTGGGGGAGCCGGGGCCCTTCGAATTGGCAACTACGACCGCGAAGTACGGAAGCAGTATGGCGCCCGCGAAGCAAACCCACATCATCCAACCTTGTAAAACCAGCGCTAGAACAATGCACACCATGCGAACACCCATTGCCACCGAATAGCGAATGATTCGACCACGGCGTTCCTCGTCAGGGGATTGCTGAAGGTCGGTAACAACTTGCGCGGTTGATTTCAAGTGACTCCTCAAATGAACTAATACAAGGCTACGGCTAGACTTTTGAAATCGCTAAAGTTGCGAAATCATTCCCAGAGAAAAGTGAAACTGTGTCTGAAGCAAGAGTCGTATTAGTTACTGGCGGAAATCGGGGCATTGGAAAGGCCATTGCCGAAGAGTTCATTAGCGCTGGCTACAAAGTGGCAGTGACGGTGCGCTCCGGAGAGGGCCCTAAGGGTTCACTGAGCGTTCAAGCTGATGTTACCGACCCAGTGTCACTCGATGCAGCCTTTGCCGAGGTAGAAGCCAAGCTAGGCCCTGTTGAGGTACTAGTGGCCAACGCCGGTATTACCCGCGACACACTGCTAATGCGAATGACCGATGAAGAGTTCGAAGAAGTTGTGAACACCAACCTAAACGGTGTGTTTCGCGTGCTTCGACGATCTACCAAGTCAATGATTAAGGCAAAGTTCGGTCGAGTGATTCTTATCGGAAGCGTGGTTGGCTTGCTTGGCTCTGCCGGCCAGGTTAACTATTCGGCTACCAAATCGGCATTGGTTGGCATGGCTCGCTCGGTTACCAGGGAACTTGGTGGGCGAGGCATCACAGCGAACGTGGTTGCTCCTGGCTTTATTGACACCGA
>CANFOX010000100.1 GCA_947448845.1 Microbacteriaceae bacterium
ATCAACCTCGAACAGACGGCAATCTCACTGGGTAAAGGCTGGGATTTTCTGAGCATCTACTCTGGTGCACCACACCCGGTTGGGGGTAGCGTCATCGGCGTTTCGTTTAAGCGAAATGGTGTGGATGAAAGATTTGTTGGCTGGAACCCAGGGTTATCAAGAGTAGTTCCATTTCAACCGAGCGCTTTCCCGATTTCTTATGATGAAGCCACAAAGAGCCTGGTGTTTCCTTGGAGTTATGACATTGTAGGAACCCAAGACGAGGTTGGGCCAGGCGTTTACACCGCCACCACCTATTTCATGGACGCCGTAAATGACTATTACGACTGGAGAAAACTCGGCGAAACAGCCCAACTTGTGGTTGCTCCAGATGTTGTCGATCATGTTTCTAAGATCAGTTTTGTTTCACCTACGAACACCGTGAATGATGGCCAAAACCCAAATAGCCAGCTAATTCGCGCCGGCACCACGTCGCTAACGCTCTCGGCAACGGTTTACAAAGCCGACAGCGAAAGAGAAAATGACAACCCGGTTGCAGCCGGAGTCAAGGGAACGCTTTCGCTTTCTGACAACGGCCTGAGCCTCGGCAGTTCAGTAAAAGTTGGAAATCAAACTCTAACTGCGAGTGGCGACGTTGTTGAAGTGCCGGTAACCACTGATGCCAACGGAAAAGTGACCGTTGCCATAACGGCATCGGGCGTTACCAATGACTCAATTCATGCGCAACTTGTTGTGGGAAACCACAGCGGTGCGTACACCGCTGCCACTTGGCGAGATGCCTTTTATCGGGTTTTCTCTGTTGAGAACTCACTCTCTTGTTGTGGCGTCATGGGAAACACCCCTGACTTTAATCGTTCGATGGTGGTTGGCGGCACCACCACCGTGAAATACATTGTGCAAGACCAGTTCAACCAACCGGCCGGAAGCGACTATCAGGTTTCCGTTACACGAGCCGATTACGAGTTGCTTCCAACCCGAAGCACCGAAGCTAGTTACGCCTACATTGGTCAAGTTGCCAACGGCGAAGCCTCGGTTACCATCAAAGACAATGGTCAGGGTTTCGGTTCGGATTTCGTGATTGCTCAGCTTCAGAAGAAGCTGCCAGGCGGCGGAGTTGAAAATGTAGACTCTGGTGAAGACCAGTTCACCTTTGTAATGAACTATGTAGATCAAAGCATGATTACCCCAATCGCCATTGACGCTTACTGGGATGGCGGCAACGACGGTGTCACGCGACTAGAAGGTGACGTTGTGGTTCCGGTGAATCCGGTGAAGTTGCAAGACATGACAAACTATGGCCCAAGCAACTGGATGCTTCCGGCTTTGCTGAACTGGCAATACAATTCCTCTTACGACTGGTACACACTTCCGAACACGTTCCTTGACACCTCGGCGACTGACCCCAGTGACATTCTTGCTATTGAAGGTACCGTGTCAGGTGCTGCAGGAGAGTTGGCGGGAATACCGGTTACCATCTCGATGCCTGGGGCCGTGTTTGCTAGCTGGCGCACAGAGAAAGACACCATAACCGTATACACAGAGAGAAACGGTTGGTTTGGTGTTGGAATCTATAGTGACGTTCCAGGAAAGCAAACCGTGACCATAACTGCCGGCGGTGTAACCACCACTAAAACGGTTACTTTTGCCCAAAGTAAGCCCAAGACCCTAACTTTGGTGGTAGCAGGTGGGTCAGCAAACGCTCAAACTGGTCGAACCGCGCCCGTTTCGGCAACCGTAAAAGACGCCAACGGCTACCCGGTAGCTGGCGTGACTGTTGACTTTAGTTCCACCGGAGGCGCCGGCTCACTGAGCGCAACCTCTGCGGTAACCGATGCCAAGGGTGTTGCGACAGTGAACTATGTGACAGCGATTGGTGACACCGGTTCAGTTGGCTTCACGGCCACCACTGCAGATCTAACCTCTTTGAAGGTGACCGTCTCATTCCTTCACGCCTTGGGTAAGGTAAGCCACTCGAAAGCCGTTGTGACCGCCAGCTGGTCAAACGCTAAGGGTCAGGGTGTTTTAGTGGTTGTTGACGGTTACCGTCGATACAACCAGGTTGAACTCGCCGATGGGGCCAACTCATTCAGTAAAAAATTGAAGAAGGGTCGTCACGTGGTGAACCTTTACCTCGGCGGCGTGCTTGTTGACAGCCTGAAGTTCACCGTTAAGAAGTAATTCCTTTTCTAGAAACAAAACCCCCGAAGCTTCGGCCTTGGGGGTTTTGTTCATTTGGTTACTAAAGAGTTAACTTCTTGAAGTGAGGCAGCGTCTGAAAAGGTTGAAGCATGACTATTGAAAATAACTCAGTACAGCCAGCACCTGCCGTTGCAGCCAAGCCGGCCGCTAAAACTGCCGCCAAGCCTGCCAAGGTAAAACCCACACCAGAGGGAAACTACAAGGTTCTAACCGGCATCGATGATTCAGAATTTTGCGCCCGCGTCAGCGATCACCTAAAGCACGGATGGGAGCTCTACGGAAGCGTTGCAGCAACTTTCAATGGCAAAAGCGTGATTCTGGCTCAGCCACTAGTTCGAAAAAAGAAGCTCAAGCGTAAGAAGTAATGCCACCTATTAGGCTGGGTGGATGTCGCGCAAAGGCCTGATTCTGTTTCTGGCGGTAGGAATCGCCTGGGGAGTGCCCTACTTCTTTATTAGAGTTGCCGTTCCCTACTTTTCGCCGGCAACCATCATTACCGCTCGGGTGGTTATTGGGGCGGCCGTTTTAATGCCGCTTGCTATCAGGCAAAAAGCACTACTTCCGGCTATCAAGTCGTGGCCCTGGGTGCTTGCATTCGCGCTTATCGAAATGGTTGGCCCGTGGTGGCTCATCACCAGTGCCGAACGGCACGTATCCAGTGGGTTGGCCGGGTTACTGGTAGCCACCGTGCCATTCTTCGGGGCAATCATCGCCTACTTTTTCTTGGGCGATAAGAGCGTGAAGCATCCGAAAACGCTGTTCGGTTTGCTGGTTGGTTTTATTGGGGTGTTCTTGCTGGTTGGCATCGATTCGTTGCAGGGCAATACCGATCCAATTTGGGTTTGGGCGGTTGTGCTCTCGGCGGTGCTTTACGCGATTGCACCAGCGATGGCCAGCGTTAAACTTGCCCACGTTTCAAGCGCTGGCACCTTGCCGCTCGCAATGTTGATGGTTGCGCTGATCTATGCGCCTAGCGCCATCGCCAGTCTGCCAAGTGAAATGGCGGCAAACCCACCACTTGAGGCATGGGCCTCACTTGCTGCGCTTGGCGTGGTTTGCAGTGCCGTTGCATTCTTACTTTTCTTTGCGCTGATGCGCGAGATTGGTTCGGCGCGTGCCACCTTGGTCACCTATGTAAACACGGTGGTTGCCCTCGCCTTAGGCGTGAGCTTTTTGGCAGAACCAATCACGCTCGGCATGATTGTTGGGCTGCCGCTAGTTGTGGTTGGCTCATGGTTTGCCACCAGGCGTCACGCCTAGCGGAATAACCACCGTCAAGGCGTGGTTTACTTAACCCATGACCCTAAACAAAACAGCCGTTACTGCTGCGCCAATTATGCCCGTGCTAGCCGAGCGTTGGTCTCCGCGCTCATTCGACAAAACCTACGAAATCAGCCAACACGACCTGCTTTCAGTTCTTGAGGCAGCTCGCTGGGCACCATCGGC
>CANFOX010000101.1 GCA_947448845.1 Microbacteriaceae bacterium
CTCGCCCATGAAAGACGGTGGTTACGACGTTGCCGACTACCGCGAGGTTGACCCTATTTTTGGCACGCTAGCCGATTTCGACGCCATGCTGGCGCGCGCCCACGAGCTTGGGCTTCGCGTGCTGATTGACCTGGTGCCGAATCACACTAGCGACCAGCACGTTTGGTTTCAGCAGGCGTTGGCTGCGGCCGAGGGTAGCCCAGAGCGTGACCTCTATTTATTCAAGGATGGCCGCGGAGCCACTGGCGAGTTACCTCCAAACAACTGGTTGTCGATGTTTGGCGGCCCAGCCTGGACTCGCGTTACTCGCCCCGACGGCACGCCAGGCCAATGGTATTGCCACCTGTTTGACTCGAGCCAGCCAGACCTGAACTGGGCCAACCCGAAGGTTGAAGAAGCCTTCGAAGACATTTTGCGATTTTGGCTCGACCGTGGAGTCGACGGTTTTCGAGTCGACCAGCCGCACGCCATGGGTAAGGCCGAGGGGCTGCCAGACCACCCAGATGTTGAGCGCGCCGGTGCCGGCTTCATTGAAGGCGAACCCAGCCCGCCAATGTGGTTTCAGGAATCGGTGCATCCGATTTTTAGAAAATGGCGCAAGATTCTCGATAGCTACCCAGGCGAGCGGGCCATGTGCGGCGAGGCCTATGTGCTGCCGCTTTCGTTTATGGCTCTTTGGGTTCGGCCAGATGAGTTTCACCAGACCTTCAACTTTCGCTTTCTAGATTCACTCTGGCAGGCCGACGATCTTTACGCGGTTATTAACGAATCGTTCGAGGCGTTCGGCGCTGTAGGCGCACCGAGCACCTGGGTGCTTTCGAACCACGACGTGATTCGCCATGCCTCGCGCCTTGGCGGGCTCACCGGGCGCCCAACCGCAAGCGATGGCGTTGGGCCAACTGACCCCCAGCCGAATCGCGAGCTTGGGCTTGAGCGCGCACGAGCGGCTACCTTGTTTATGCTTGCGCTGCCCGGTTCGGCATACCTATATCAGGGCGAAGAACTTGGGCTTCCAGAGCACACCACGCTGCAGCCAGAGTTTCGCCAAGACCCAACCTTTGCGCGCACGAGTGGCAAGAGGGTTGGCCGAGACGGATGCCGCGTGCCGCTACCCTGGGTAGCCGGTGCTGGCGTGAACAACGGATTCAATTCGGGCGCAAATGCTTGGTTGCCCCAACCAGAGGTTTACGCCGAATATGCTCGCAACTTGCAAGTTGGTGTGCCTGGCTCAACACTTGAGCTCTACCGCTCTGCCCTTAAACTTCGGGCCGAACTCAAGTTAGGAAGCGGCAGTTTTGAGTGGCTGCCCGAATTCGTTGGTGAGAGCTCGTTGGGTTTCAAAAACGGCAACGTTACAGTGATTCACAACTTTGGCAGCGCGCCTCTGGCATTGCCGCCCGGCCAAGTTTTGCTGGCTAGCCGAGCCTCGTTGCAAGGCGAAACCGGCCCCGAGAGCGGTAACTGGCTCGGCCCGAACGACACCGTTTGGCTTGCCGGCAACTAGCCTGCCGATACATTTAAGCGTATGAGCGAAAAAATCACCCGCGTGGGCATTATTGGCGCCGGCATCATGGGCACCGACCACGCCACCTTGCTGCACGAATCGGTTTCAGGCGCGGTGGTTTCCGCCATTGCAGACATGGATCTACCTAAGGCAACTGCTCTTGCCGAATCGGTTGGCGCCAAACCGTTCAGCGATGGTTTTGAGCTAATCAAATCAGACCAGGTGGATGCCGTGATTGTGGCTTCTGCTGACATGACCCACCACGATTTGGTGCTGGCAGTGCTTGCTGCCGAAAAACCGGTGCTAAGTGAAAAGCCCCTCGCCACCACCTCAGCCGAAGCCCGCGATGTTGTGATTGCCGAGCGGGCGTTGCCCGGTAGCCCAAGCCTGGTTTCGGTTGGTTTCATGCGCCGCTTTGACCCAACCTGCGTGGAACTTCACCAAAACGTGGTCGACGGCAAATATGGCCCAGCTCTGCTTGCCCACTCGGTTAGCCGCGGCACTACCTCTGGCCCGGGCACCACAAACCGCTCGGCGCTTTCAAACTCGGCAATTCACGAGATTGATTACCTACCGTGGCTGTTAGGTTCTGCCGTTGCCGAGGTTTCTACCATTGGCACAAAACAGAGCGGCAACGCGGTTGGTTTTCAAGACCCTCAAATGTTTTCGCTACGAACCGAAACTGGCATTTTGGCCAGTTGCGAGCTGTTTCTAAATGCCCGCTACGGTCATGATGTGCGGTTCGAAGTGGTCTTTGAGCACGGAGCCGTTTCAACGGTTGAACCGACCCTGCTTCAAACCAGCGCCGAACTTTCGCACTCAACCTCGATTGGCCCAGACTGGCGTCGCCGCTGGCGGAATGCCTATCGCATCGAGCTTCAGAGTTGGATTGAATCCATTCAAACCGGCAAACCAAACGCAGCCATGGCAACGGCTCGCGATGGTTTGGCATCGCTTTTGGTTGTTGACGCCCTTGTGAAATCGCAAGAACTAGGCGGCGAAACCGTTTCGGTCATCAGCATTGATGACTTTCTTAGGAGTTAGATATGAATCAGAAATCAGAAATCTCACGTTCGTGGTTGCTGGTGAACGGCCTTCGCGACGATCTATTCGACAGTGCGCCAAATAGTCGAGCAGATGAAATTGTGCTCGATGTTGAAGACGCCGTCGACCCAAAATTCAAAGCGGATGCCCTGCAAAAGGTTATTAACTGGCTGAACGCTGGCCACGAAGCCTGGGTGCGCATCAATGACTACACCACCCCGTTTTGGCGCGACGACCTCGATGGACTGAAAGGCGTTAAGGGCCTCAAGGGCGTGATGCTCGCCAAGACCGAAACCGCGAGTCAGGTGACCGAAACTTTCGCGGCGCTCGGGTCAACGCATCCGGTGGTTGCCCTGGTGGAATCGGCAATGGGCATCGAAGACTCTCGAGAGATTGCCTGCGCCAAAGGTGCCTTCAGGCTGGCATTCGGCTCGGGTGACTACCGCCGCGACACCGGAACCAGCGTTGACGACATGGCCATGGCCTACCCGCGCTCGAAGCTGGTGGTGGCAAGCCGCATTGGAAACCTGCCGGGCCCAATCGACGGCCCAACCGTTAGCACCAACCACGGTGTTCTGCGTGAAAAGAGCGAACTTGCGGTTGCCCTTGGCATGACCGGAAAGCTTTGTCTCGACACCGATCAGCTGGTGGTTATCAACGAGACCATTTGCCCAACTGTGGCCGACGTTACCTGGGCGCACGACTTCATCACCGATTTCGAATCGCGTGGTCGAGTAATTCGCGATGGTTCCGACCTGCCTCGCCTTGGTCGCGCCGAAAAGATCATGAAGCTGGCTCTAGCCTTCGACATTCTTCCCCGCTAGCTTTAGGCTTCAAACATGGGCTCTGCAACCAGAACTGAACACGATTTACTTGGAAACCTAGAGGTTCCTCTTGATGCCTACTGGGGTGTTCACACCGAGCGAGCCCGTCACAACTTTCCCATTTCTGGGGTTCCGATTGGCCACTATCGCAGTCTGATTTGGGCGTTGGCACAGGTGAAGGCCGCTGCCGCCGAGGCAAACCGTCAA
>CANFOX010000102.1 GCA_947448845.1 Microbacteriaceae bacterium
AAACTAGTGATTAGTCGCGGAACTCAGCAGCTGCGAATTCCTTGCTCTCTTCACCAGACTTGATGCGTGCAACGGTGAAGATGATCAGACCGAACACACACTTAGCCAAGATGTCGGCAATCGAGTAACCGATTTCACGGGTTACAACCTCGTCGAAGCTTGGGGCTCCGGTTGAGTTCATCGAGAGCACGAAGGTGATTGGGTAAACGCCCCAGGTTGCGATTAGCAACAAGCGGGCACCCTTGAGTAGCTTCTGCACTCTTTCAGACTGGCTTGAAAGGCTCTTGCCAATTTCAATGAACAGAACGTAAAGAATGTAGAGGAATGGGATGGTCGATAGTAGACCCCACATGCTGTTCGATAGGTTGAACAGCTGCGAGTGAATGTCACCAGGGAAACCTAGGGCAATCATCAGCGCTGCTGCAGGAACCAAGCGCTTTAGAAGCGATGACTGCACGGCACGGGCAAGACCCATAACGGCAACCAACTCAACCAAAAGCAGTGGAACGGTTAGGAACCAGTCAACATAGCGGTAGCCAACGTTGTAACCATCGAAGCCGGCTTGCATGTCTCCGCCGATTTTGTAAGCAGCGTTGAACGAGTCGAACATTCGAAAGTAGTGATAAGCGGCAATCGAAGTTACAGTTGCCGAAACCATTACTGCAATGCGAAACTTTGGAAGCACGCGGTCGCGGGCTATCCAAAGAAAGATGCTGGTGAATAGCATGCTCGCGATTCCAAGCGAAAGCATGTTATAGACAGCAGAGTGTTGTGCGAGATTCATATATTTGGTGCCTTTCATTGATTGATACAACTTTGTAAATCAAGAAGGTCTCGGCGCACCAGAAGACAGGAGCACCGGGGCTCACTCAATATTTATGCTACCCGTCAAGGTAGGGCAAACTTCGTAACAAATCGTATTTCTATAACTGTTTGGTAACGGCTAAATTGCTAACTTTTCGCAACTAACCTTGACTCATGCCACGCCAAGCCCAAACCAAGAACGGCTTCGAACCGAAAATTTGCGAACGTTGCGGGCTGCCGTTTGAGTGGCGCAAAAAGTGGGCCAAAGATTGGGCAAACGTGAAGTATTGCTCGAAGAAGTGCAAAGCGTGAGTTTCAGTCGAATTATTTATGTGGCGCACGATCACCTAAACGCCAGCCGCGGTGCGCTTCGTGGCGTCAACGCGGCAACCGATGCGGTGGTTTTGGTTGAGAGCGAACGCATGACCACCGGCCGCAACTGGCACCCAGAGCGGCTGTTCTTCTTGATTTCGTCGGCAAGGCATTTCGCCGCAGAACTTGAGGCAAAGGGTTTCACGGTGCGCTACCTGCAAGCCAAAACCACGGTTGACGGGCTGCTTGCCGCTCGGGCCGAGTTCGGTGAGCTTCCGGTGGTGTGTGCCGAACCGTCTTCTCATCGCCAGTTGCGTCAGCTGCAAGAGTTTGGTGCCGAGTTTGTAGAGAACTATCTGTTTCTCACCTCGCGCAAGTTGTTTGCCCTTTGGGCCGATGCCCAAAAAACCTTCGTGATGGAGAACTTCTATAGGGCGCAGCGGCTGCGTTTGGGTGTTTTGATGGTCGATGGCAAGCCCGAAGGCGGGCGCTGGAACTTCGATGCCGAAAACCGGCTGCCGCCGCCAAAAAACTATGTTTGGCCACCATACCTAGAACACGAACGCGACGAGATTGATCAGCAGGTGGCCACTCAGCTGGGTTACACACCAACCAAAACCTGGGGCACCACTCGGGCGGCGGCAAGGGCGCAACTCGAAAACTTTTTGCAACACCACCTGCACGCCTTTGGGCCCTACGAAGATGCCGTTACCAATGAGAACTGGGCGCTACACCACTCGCTTTTGAGCCCCTATCTAAACAACGGCTTGCTGCACGCCAGCGAGGTAGTCGAGGCAGCCATTTCGCGCTACCGTGAGGGCGGCATCCCCATTGAATCGATCGAGGCATTCGTTCGCCAGGTGATCGGTTGGCGTGAATACATCAACGGCATGTATTGGTTTTTGGGTGAGGGTTACCGCAATGAAAACCAGCTTGGTGCCAATCGAAAGCTGTTGCCGCTTTACACAGACTCAACGAAAACCAAGATGGCCTGCGTGGGCGCCGCGGTTGGCGATGTTGAGAAACGGGCCTGGGCCCATCACATTCCGCGGCTAATGATATTGAGCAACCTAGCGCTGATTACCGGAACGAATCCGCAAGAATTTTTGAACTGGATGCGAGAGCAATTTATTGACGCGAGCGACTGGGTGATGGTGCCAAACGTGATTGGCATGGCGGTGCACGCCGATGGCGGCAAGCTGATGACCAAGCCGTATGCCGCTGGCGGGGCATACCTGAACCGCATGACCAACCATTGCAAAGGCTGTGTTTACGACCCAAAGAAGCGGGTCGGCGAAGACGCCTGCCCGTTCACCACTTTGTATTGGGATTTTCTTGATCGGCACCGCGAAACCTTTGTGAAAAACCATCGCATGAGTCAGCAGGTTTATGGGCTAAACCGCCTGAACGACTTGCCAGAGCTTCGAGAACGAGCCGCGCAGGTATTAGTCGGGCTTGAGGAAGGCCTGGTTTGAGTGGCTATTGGTCTGCCGAATAGACTTTTCAACGTGATTACCGCCACGAACTACAAGATTGCCGACGTAACCCTGGCCGAGGCCGGGCGGCGGCAAATAACGTTGGCAGAAGCCGAGATGCCTGGGCTGATTGCCCTGCGCGAAGAGTATGCCGCCAGTCAACCACTGGCCGGCGCACGCATTTCGGTGTCACTCTCAATCACCGTGCAAACCGCAGTGTTCGTTGAAACTTTGGTGGCTCTCGGAGCCCGGGTGCGCCTGGCCAGCTGCAACATCTTCAGCACTCAAGACGAAGCCGCCGCAGCCCTAGTGGTTGGCCGAGGCACCGAACAAGACATTAAGGGAATCTCGGTTTGGGGCTGGAAGGGTGAAACCTCGGCTCAGTTTTGGTGGTGCCTCGACCGCATTCTTGATTGGTCGGTGGGGGCCGACCCAGCCGACCCGGCTTCGAGTTACCCAACAGCCATTGTTGACGACGGCGGCGACTTGGTGTTCTACATTCACTCTGGGGTTGATTTCGAAGGTGGCAAGGCTCTCGAGCGCGAACTTTCTTGGTCGGCCCAGGAGTTTGAAATCGTTCGCGAACTTTTGGCTAACAGCCTTGATTTGAATCCGACCCGTTTTGCCGACCTAACCCAGCACCTGATTGGCGCCAGCGAAGAAACCACCACCGGCATTCAACGCCTCGATTCCTATATGAACCAGGGTGGCAAGCTGCTGTTTCCGGTGATTAACGTGAACGATGCCGTAACCAAGAGCAAGTTCGACAACAAATACGGAATTCGTCACTCACTCATAGATGGCCTCAACCGAGCCACTGATGTGCTCATTGGTGGAAAAGTTGCTTACGTTGCAGGTTACGGAGACGTGGGCAAGGGTTGCGCCGAAGCCCTTCGCGGCCAGGGCTGCCGAGTAATAATTGGCGAAATCGACCCGATTTGCGCATTGCAGGCCGCCATGGACGG
>CANFOX010000103.1 GCA_947448845.1 Microbacteriaceae bacterium
AGACACCGTGTCGGCAACGAATGCTCCATCTGGTTGCTGGTTTACATAGCCAATCAGCCCGGCCAGTTCATTCGGCTGGGCACCGGTAACTGAAACGTTGTTCACCAAAATTTCGCCTTTAAGTTCACCTCCGGTGAAGTGAGGTGCTAGGCCGTTCACAAGTTTCAAAAGTGTTGACTTGCCGCTGCCGGTTGGCCCGCAAACCAACACCAGCTGGCCTGCCGGTATTTGCAGGTTAACGCCTATAAGCAGCGCATTTTCTTGGTAGCCAAAACTCACGTTTTTGAAAGTAATCACGGTGACCACCAGCCACCGGCTCGAAGAACCACGAGTGCTATTAATAGCACTAAGGCAGCGCGATCAAACTTTGACCAAATTAACGCCTTGGCCCTCGTTCGAAGACTGCTTCGTGAGGCCGTTCTAAGTGCAAGTGTCGTGGTCGCCATCGAGAACCCAATGGCAAAGTATGCCGACAAAATTGCGCCAGTAAGCAGCAGATAAACGCCAATTGCTATTAGCACAAAGCTCGCGGCCAGCAGGTTGCGAAGTTTGCCTCGAGATTGAGGTTTCAGATACCCGAAGCCTCGGGCATCCATTGATGCCGCCAGCGCGAGTGATTGGTCAATAGTGTCTTCGAGCACCGGAATCACAATGCTGGCAAGCAGCGAAACTTTGCGGCTTCTGCCACGAAGCTGTCTGGCTCTTCTTACTCTGCCCAAACTCTTCACCAACTGCGGGGCTAGGTTCACCGAAATCGAGACTGCCGTTGAAAGTTCGTATAGCGCTGCGGGCGTGTAGCGAAGCAAAGTTCTGGCACTAACCAGAGTGCTCGCCATTCCAATAGCCAAAATGATGGATGCCAGCCTGAGACCGTCGGTGACCCCAGCCAAAAGTGAACTTAGGCTCACGAAACCCAACAGGTGTATGTCGCCGAGTGGGCCTAGATTGATTTCGAAAGACGGCAATTGCCAACCGAGACCGATTGGTTGCGATTGCCCAAAAATCAAGCGAAAGCCGACCCTCACCAAAACGACAATTGCTGCCAATGCCAAAAATAGTCGAGGAAAAAGCTGCCCCGTTCTGCGCGCATGCCAGTAAATGGCGGTCAAGGGAAGTGCACAGAAGAAGGCCAGCCAACCTAGCGTCGAGCTGCTTGATGCTAGAAATGCCAGCACGAGAGCCCCGAGCCAACTAGTTACCGGGTTCAGCATTTGAAGGCAACCAGGTTTGATCTCGGCGTTACGCCTGCCGGAGCTTTGCCTGGAGCAAAATAGCGCCACGCCTCAATCGACCCGCAAACTGGTTTTCTGAGGGCCGACCCGGTTGGGCTAAAGACCCATTTTTGCCCGGTTTCAACGCTTTTGTAAAAGTAAGCCCAACCACCTTGGGCATAGGTTGGCGTTGAGTGACAGCCCTGAGTTGCTTTTGTGGGGTAGCCCTCAATGCGGCAAACGAAACCTTCTGGGTATTGATCGGTGCCGGAAACCGAGGTGGCGGTGGCGCCAAAAAGTTGCCAGCCGGTGCCCGTGAAGTTAGCGGCGCACTTTATATGAACCTTGCGAGAGTTTCCGAAATCAACCAGCAAGGTCACTCGTTTGGCGGCATTACAGTTGCTTGCGCCGCTAACAGTGTTACTCGGCCTCAGCTGCGCGATGGCGCCACCGACTGCCACTAGGGCAATCAGTGCCACCAGCACCCAGCGAAGTCTCACGTTAGTTTCGAATCAAATCGGCGTATGACAGGTTCTTCAGAATCAAAAGTGACTGTGCCGTCGCAAATCGGTCACCGGCACCGTTCGACCACGGCGTGGTGATGCCACCATCGCTGGCCGATACTTGCGAGAGCAGCCACTTGATTCCACTTGAAACGTTCCTACCAACGGCGCGAAGCCCCATCAGCGCGTAAGCGGTGCCGTTCACGTCAACGTCACCCCAGGCCATCCAGTGATTGCCGCTTCTCGTTTTGGCAAGGTAACCAACCGCCAACTTCACGGCTTTGCTAACAGCTTTCGAATTAGTTGCACCGCTGTGCTTTAGGGCAGCCAGAGCCTGTAGGGCAATTCCGGTGGCGTCGGTGGAACTACCAGTGCTATCTGCGGTGCTATCAACGGCAAAGCCGCCATCTTTTTGCTGCAACTTCAGCAGCGCCTTGGTTAGTCGGTTGGCGGCGGCAACTTTGTGATTGGCTTCGAGCGCTAAAACGACCCAAGCATAGGCAAAGGTGCTGCCGTGGCTGAGCGCCAGCTGGTTGGTGCTCTGACGGGCGAGCTTACTCAAGATCTGGTTGCGAACATCCTGATTGCCGGCCTGCACAACGGCGCTCACAAATGCGAATTTGGCCGCCGCGGCTGGGTTGAGCTGCTTGCTGGTGCCATCAATGACATAGCCGCTCTTGCCAGCGCCGCCGATGATGCGAGAGTCTTTCAATAGGTAATACTTGGCTGCGCCGAGCTGACCTGAAATTGCTGGGTACTGAGAAAGTTGCAATAGGGCTTCAAGTGAAAAGCCGAAATCTGGTTTGCCCGGCGTGAACCCATCAAGGTATTGCCCGTTCACAAATGATTTCAGTAAGAACTTGCTGGCATCTAGTTTGGGGTCGGCTTTAGCAGGAAGCGATACCCCAAAAACCAAGGATGCCGCACAAAGGCTGGCAACCAGCGAAACAGAACGTTTTATTTTCATTTCACACCTCTCGCTGAAGAAGACAAGGGAAGTGTGAATGAGGCCATTCCACTCCACCCGCAGACCACGACGGATAGTTATAACGGAGCAATCGCCTTAGGGCATTCCGACTGATCGATTTCTCGAATTACGGTTGCGGGTCAGTGTCGGTCTTGCACCGACTTTCCCCTTGGGGCAATTCGCAGCCTGGTCGGCTACAAAGTCAGGGTAGCAGGTGAGCCACCAGTGGGTAGCCAACGAAGCTGAACGCGTCGAGCAAAAAGTGGGCAATTAGCAGCGGAAGCAGCTTTCCGGTTCGTTTATACAACCAGCCAAAGGCTAGACCCATCACTAGATTTCCAGCGAAGCCACCGAAGCCTTGGTAGAGGTGATAACTGCCGCGAAGCACGGCACTAAACCAGATTACGGATGCCGTTCTCCAGCCCGCGCCGCCAAGCCGATCGAAGAGGTAACCAATCACGATGGTTTCTTCGAGCAGCGAGGCGCTCGCTGCCGCCAGAAGCAAAACCGGAATGCTCCACCAATGATTTTGAAGGTCACTGGCAACAACTTTGGCCGAGAGTTTGAGGGTTCGAGCTAGCAGGTAGAGCCCAATGCCCGGAATACCAATCACTGCGGTTAGAGCAAGACCGGTGGCACTGCTTCGAAGCCAACCTTGGCGGGTTATGCCAAATGTTTTCAGCACCGGTTCCGTTTGTGAAAGCAGGTAAAGCACCAGCGCCACCGGGGCAAATCCAAGCACAATTCGAAGCAATTGGTAGGTGAGGTCAAGCCATTCTCTTGCATTTAGCGTTGGGTTGATGTTGGCGACTGCACCGCCAATACC
>CANFOX010000104.1 GCA_947448845.1 Microbacteriaceae bacterium
CTCGTTGCGCTCTGTGTTCTTGCCATGGTGTTCCTGCGCGGCCGCCACCTGAGTTTCACCGAGCGTGCCATGCAGTGGCCAGACGCCATCGGTCTTGGGGTATTTACGGCTGGCGGAACATCCGTGGCTCTTTCAATGCACGCAGAGCCGGTGATTGCGGTAATCATGGGAACCATCACCGCGGTGTTTGGCGGGGTGCTACGAGATGTCGTGGTGAACGAGATTCCGCGCGCATTCAACGATCACCAGCCATACACCGTGCTTTCGTTTGCCGGTGGGTGGATTGTGGTGCTGGGCGCCTGGGCCCACTGGGGGCAGTTGCTCTCGGTGTTGATTTGCTCTGCGGTTATTGTGGCACTTCGCGTGCTTGCGTTGCTTTTTAGTTGGCGCCTGCCAACCTGGCGGGTCTAACTAGAAGTTAGGCTACCGCTTCAATTTCGCTGCTTGGGCAAGATGCTAACTGGGCCACCCGCTGCGGCGAAACACCAAGTAGCACACCAATGTCGCGCATGGTGAGGCCCTCTTCACGCATGTGGCCAACCACAGATCGAATGGCCGCCGAGGCTTCTTCTTGCAGTCGATTGGCTTCGCGCATTTTGGCCTGCGCCTGCTCGAGGTCTTGCACCAAATGTGGCATCTTTGCCTCGATCTTCACGACAATGTCGCAAATCTCGACCCCGAAGCGCTCTTTGGCAAGAACCTTGATGTTGTCTACGGCTTTGTCGAGGCGCTTTACGGTGGTGTGAAGGTTGTCTAGCTCTGGAATGTCAATGGCCCAGCCGTCTTGGGCCTTTTCGCAAACTGCTTTGATTTCCAATTCACACCTCCGACACGTAATAGGTTTTGTCTAGCCCTACTTGACAAGTTTAGTCAAGTGATGCTTTACTTACAACTGTAAACGCGAACTGTTGGAAAAACAACCATCGCGAACATCAACTTCTAAGAAAGAGATAAACATGGATGCAGTACAGGTCATTGGCCTCATCGTAGGTTTCGCCGCTTCAATCTTCGCCGCTTTCGGCTTCTACAAGGCTGGTAGCTTCAAAGCCAAGACCCCAATCGACAAGCTTCTTGAGGCTGGTTTCGGTTGGGTAAGCAACACCTCAGAGACTTCGGTGCGAGTTCTAGCTTGGCTCGAAATTCTTGGCGCCATCGGCGTCGTTCTTGCACCTATCGCCGCTCTTGCTGGCTTTGGTTTCGCAAAAGGTTTCGCTGTTGCCGCCGGTGCTGGTCTTTCGTTAGTGATGCTTGCAGCAATCGTTCTTCACCAGCGTCGTGGCGAGAGCAAGTACACCCTAAAGATGAACCTAGGTCTTTTGGCTCCGGCTCTTGTTGCAACCATTGCATGGGCTCTGTTCCTCTAAATCAACTTCG
The DNA here is from genome assembly GCA_947448845.1 of Microbacteriaceae bacterium. Taxonomy (GTDB): domain Bacteria; phylum Actinomycetota; class Actinomycetes; order Actinomycetales; family Microbacteriaceae; genus Rhodoluna. The sequence continues at coordinate 1,375 of CANFOX010000104.1, forward strand.
ATTTACGCCGGCCTTGTTGGCTGCCCGATTCAGGGTGGCTAGCAGGGCCGGTGCCGATATGGCGATCAGCACACTGGTCGTGATGGCTCTACCCAGATCCCAGAGCAACCCACCGGTGAACAACTCGTAGCGCACGAATCTCAGCAGGTTTTCGGTTTGGGCTGCGCCCGCCAGGTAACTGAGATCGGTGCCGGTTCCTGCCAAATAAGGCCAGTTCCACATTGTCATCAATGCGCCGTAGGCAAAACTTGCAACGATCGCATAGGCAATCAACACGAGCACCTGAGCAACTCTTCGCTTCGGGTGTGGCAATAGCCCGGCCCCAATTCCCACCAGCCCGGCGGCCATCATTTGAAAAGGCAGCCAAGGCCCAACGCCGCCGGTAACTAACGCAGAAACCATCAAGGATGTCGCGCCAAGCAGGTAGCCAAAAGCCGGCCCAAAAACGTAAGCACCAATCAGAATCAAGAAAAACGCCGTTTCCACCCCGGCCAAGCCGGCACCAAGCATTCGCACCACCGAGTTGAGTGCGGCTAACACTCCAAGCAGAGCCAGCTGCCGAGAGTCGAGTCGACCACTGGAAAGTTCCACGAATAACAGAACTACCAACAAAGGCATCAGAAACACGAACACCGCCTGGGCAAGCAGGGCATCCGTTTTCATTTCGCCGGCGATTGTGAACGGCCAGGTGAAGATTAGAAGTGAGCCAACTGCAGCCAATGCAACGCTGATTCTTCTAAGCATTCCTCACCTCAATTTGGCGAATGGAAATCAACCCATCTTCTTGAAATACCTCGGCCAGTTGGGTGCGGTGTTTGCCTCGGTGATCGAGCAGATTCTCTGGTGAATCTTCGTTCACCACTTTGCCATCGCGAAGTTCCATGATTCGGTCTGCACAGGCTGCAATGAATTCGGTGTCGTGCGACGCCACCAGCACGCACTTGCCCTGTTCTCTCAAATCAAGAATCCAATCGGCAAGTTCGCTTTTGGCTTGGTAGTCGAGGCCGCCGGTTGGCTCATCAAGAAGCACCAGGTTTGAACCTTTGACTAACTGAATGGCGAGAACCAATGCAAGCTGCTGCCCGGTAGATAAATCACGAGGATGTGCCGCCGGGTCAACTCTTTTGCTTAGTCTCGTGAATAACGCTGCGGTGCTTCCTGAAGCAACATCTGCCATTCGGTCAGATTCTTCGAATTCGAGATGAACCGACGAAAGAAACAGTAGATCGGCGGCCCGCTGCGGAACCAGCGTTACCGCATTTTGGTTGTCTCGCCAAAGCTGGTAAAGCAAACTAGATTTTCCGGCTCCGTTTGCCCCCATAATGGCAACAACTTCACCGGCTCGAAGTTGCAAGAGCTTCAGATCAACAGCAACCTTTTCTCGATATTTCACGAGCACATTTTCTGCCCTCAAAAGCACTTCGCCGGGAGGCCGCAAGATAAGTCGAGGCGAGGTCACAAAGCTTTTTTGGCCAACTGAAATAAGTTCGCGTGCTTTGCTCAAGCCAAGAACAAGAGGGTTCCAACCCAGTTTTTGCCCAAGTTGAACCACCGGGGGAACAAGGCGGTAGTCGCGAAATACCTGCTCTGGTAACCCAAACTGCACGCTGCCATCGAGGTCAACCAGAACCACCGAATCAACAGCCTCGAGAACTCGTTCGATTCGGTGTTCGGCAATAACCACCGAGATGCCCGTTTTGTCGATTAGCTCACGAAGCAGGGCAATCACAGTTTCTGCGGCATCTTGATCAAGAGCCGAGGTTGGTTCGTCAAGTAAGAGCAGTTTTTGCCCGGCAGCCAGTGCCGCGGCTATGGCGACCGCTTGCTGCTGGCCACCAGAGAGTTCTTCAAGTTTGGCTTCGAGTAGGTGACTTAGCCCGGTAAGTTTTGCGATTTCGTAAAGGCGCTCATTCATTACCTTTGACTCAAAACCAAGTTGTTCCATGCCGAACAGAATTTCAGCAGACACCGTGTCGGCAACGAATGCTCCATCTGGTTGCTGGTTTACATAGCCAATCAGCCCGGCCAGTTCATTCGGCTGGGCACCGGTAACTGAAACGTTGTTCACCAAAATTTCGCCTTTAAGTTCACC
>CANFOX010000105.1 GCA_947448845.1 Microbacteriaceae bacterium
CATCCGTGCCTTGAATTCTTGTGATGCCAACGTCGAGCACGGTAGCGCCTGGTTTGACCCACTCGGGTTGCACAAAGTGCGCTACGCCCAGGGCGGCAACCACGATGTCGGCCCTACGCACGGCGTGTTCCACATCGAGCGAAGATGAGTGCAGCAAAGTAACGGTGGCGTCGATGCCCTTGCGCGTGAGCAACAGGCCTAACGGGCGGCCAACAGTAACGCCGCGCCCGATGATGGCAACCTCGGCCCCGCGGGTGTTGATTTCGTAGCGCTTTAGTAATTCAACGATTCCGGCGGGAGTGCAAGGAAGCGGGCTGGTGATTTCGCCTGCCACCGAGAGCACCAGGCGCCCAAGGTTCACCGGGTGAAGACCATCGGCATCTTTGTCTGGGTCAATTAGCTCGAGCATCTCTTCGGCGTTTAATCCGAGCGGTAGAGGCAGCTGAACAATAAACCCGGTCACATCTTTGGCGTCGTTTAGATCGCGAATCGCGTGCCTAACATCGGCGGCACTGGCACTGGCCGGTAGGTCAAGTCGCACCGACTCGATGCCAACCTCGGCGCAGTCGCGGTGTTTGCCGGCAACGTATGAGTGTGAACCAGGGTCGTCGCCAACCAGCAGGGTGCCAAGGCCAGGGTTGATGCCGCTCTTTTTGAGGTCGATTACTTTTTCGGCAAGTTCGGCTTTTATGGCCTTGGCTGTTGCCAGGCCGTCGAGCTTGACTGCGGTCAAAGCTTTACCAGTTCTCTAGGCCGGAATAAAGCGCGAAGTCGTCGGCCAGTTTGCGGGTGCGGGCACGAAGGGCATCGATGTCTGGGTTTGGCTTCAGCACGCTGGCAATAACCTCGGCAACCTCGGCGAACTCGTTGGCTGCGAAGCCTCGGGTTGCAAGCGCTGGGGTTCCGATTCGAACACCAGATGTGGTCATTGGCGGGCGAGGGTCGTTTGGAACCGAGTTGCGGTTCACGGTGATGCCAACCTCGTGCAGCAGGTTCTCGGCCTGCATGCCGTCGATCACGCTGTTACGCAGGTCAACCAGCACCAGGTGAACGTCGGTTCCGCCGGTTAGCACGGCCACTCCCTCGGCCTTCATGTCGGCAGCGTTTAGGCGCTCGGCAATAATCTGCGCGCCCTCGATGGTGCGGCGCTGACGGTCTTTGAACTCGTCGGTCATGGCTGCCTTGAAGGCAACGGCCTTGCCGGCAATCACATGCATCAGCGGGCCACCCTGCTGACCAGGGAACACGCTGGTGTCGATCTTCTTGGCAAACTCTGCCTTGGCCAAAATAAGGCCTGAGCGCGGGCCGGCGAGGGTCTTGTGAACGGTGGTTGAAACCACGTCGGCATAAGGCACTGGGTTCGGGTGAACGCCACCTGCCACTAGGCCCGCGAAGTGAGCCATGTCGACCCAGAGCTTCGCGCCAACCTCGTCGGCAATCGAGCGGAAGGCAGCAAAGTCAAGGTGACGGCTGTATGCGCTCCATCCGGCAATAATCACGGCTGGTTTAGTCTCAAGGGCGCGCTCACGCACGTTATCCATGTCGATCAAGAAGGTGTCTGGGTTCAGACCATAAGCGTGTGGCTCATACATGCGGCCCGAGAAGTTGAGCTTCATGCCGTGGGTTAGGTGGCCACCGTGGGCAAGTTCAAGGCCAAGGATGCGATCGCCCGGATTCGCCAGAGCCATCAGCACGGCGGCGTTGGCGGTGGCGCCAGAGTGCGGCTGAACGTTGGCGTGATCTGCGCCGAAGAGTAGCTTGGCGCGGTCGCGAGCCAAATCTTCTGCCACGTCAACCTCTTCGCAGCCGCCGTAGTAGCGCTTGCCAGGGTAGCCCTCGGCATACTTGTTGGTTAGCACCGAGCCGGCTGCCTCAAGAATGCCGCGCGAAACAAAGTTCTCGCTGGCAATCATCTCTAGGTGTGAGCGCTGGCGGTTCAACTCTGCCTGCAGCACGGCTGCAATCTCAGGGTCGGTTTCGCTCAGCGGCAGGTTGAAAGTTGAAGGAAGTTTGGCGTTCATTTTGCAATTCTACCAATGGGCATGCCCGCGTTCGGTTGATAAACTCGGCTAATACAGCGCGAGAGGTGGGTCTAATGTTTGGCGTTGACTTGAGGCTAATTATTGGCTGGCCGTTCTTGGTTGGCGGAATCGGTGTGGTCATCTTCTTCGTGGTGAGCGTGATTGTGCGAGCCGTTAGAAAGTCGCGCGACTAGGCTTAAGCGCATGTCTGCCACCGCCTCGCACTGGGTGCTCACCATTGTTTGCACCGACAAACCCGGAATTGTTCATGCCATCTCGGGAGCCGTTTTGGCAGCCAACGGCAACATCACCGAATCGCACCAGTTCTCTTCTGCCGACACCGGCCGCTTCTTCATGAGACTGCAGATTGAGGCGTCGGTTTCTCGCGAGAGTTTTGAGGCCGAGGTTCGCGCCATTGCCGAGCGTTTCAACATGGAATGGCAGTTGGATGTTGTTGGCCGCAAAATGAAAACCCTGGTGCTGGTTTCAAAGGCTGCACACTGCCTCAACGACATACTTTTTCGCCAGCGCGCCGAGCAGTTGCCGGTTGAGGTTCCTGCCGTGTTCGGCAATCACCCCGAACTTGGTGGCTTAGCCGAGTTCTATGGTGTGCCGTTCGAGATGCATGCCATAAAAGATGACGCCTCAAAGGCGGCGTTTGAACACATGCTGCGTGATTACATCAAAACCGCTGGTATCGAGGTAATAGTTTTGGCCCGCTTCATGCAGATTCTGTCGGAGGATTTCTGCCGCGAGTTCGAGGGTCGCATCATCAACATTCATCACTCGTTTTTGCCAGGGTTCAAGGGTGCCAACCCATACGCTCAGGCACATGCGCGCGGCGTGAAGCTGATTGGCGCAACCGCGCACTTCGTCACCGCCGACCTCGACGAGGGGCCGATTATTGAACAAAACGTTGTGCGCGTGTCTCACAGTGAATCGAAGAACCAGTTGGTTTCAATCGGCCAAGACGTCGAGTCGAAAACGCTGACTCAGGCGCTGCGCTGGTTTGCGGAACGCCGCGTGTTGCTCGACGGCGACCGCACCATCATCTTTAGCTAGCCGTTATTCGACACCATTCGCATTACCAGCGCAACCATAAGGTCTTTTTCGCGCGGATCGCTCGTTGCCAGCAGGAGAGTAATAGCCGCAAGTGCATTGTTTGAAACCTTTTGCAGACCCTTGTTGTCAAAAAGGATCTTGTTTCTCTCTAAGAACGTGACAAAAATTGCAGCCGCGCTTCGCTTGTTTCCGTCTGAGAGCGGGTGGTCTTTGATTATGAAATACAGAAGGTTGGCGGCCTTTTCTTCAACGGTTGGGTAAACGTCTGAATCTCC
>CANFOX010000106.1 GCA_947448845.1 Microbacteriaceae bacterium
TCTGGCAGCAAGCTGAGGCGGCTAGGAATGTATTCAAGGCGAGGGCTGCGACGCATTCCGGCCCCAACGAACGACGATTCATAAACCACGCCATCGCGATCTGGAATGCCTGGTTGAGCATTCAGCATGTTGAGGCGAAACTCAGGAACGCTCGCGTCGAAAGCAGCCAGCAGCGTTTTTGGCGTTGCAAAGTTGCCGCTTGCCACCACCCGAGGGTTATTCGGCAGGTTCTCAAAAATGGCTTTGAGCTGCTCGATGGTTACTACGCGCACTGCTACTCGATTCTGTTTCGGCTTGGCACCAATGCCCAGAGTATTGCTGCGGCATCAATAAATTCCTGCAAAACTGCGCTTTCGGTGGCATTGGTGAAACCAACGGATGCCGCCAACATGGCAGCGATGGCAAGACTCATGCCCACCCCGCTAGATTGCAGGGCTCTGGCTCGTGCCTGTTTTGCGATGTCGATGGAAGTTGCCAAGTGTTTGATGCTGTCTTCGACAATCACAACATCGGCGGCCTCGCTGGCTGCCGTGGAACCGCGTGCTCCCATGGCAACACCAACGGCTGCGGCGGCAAGGGCGGGTGCATCGTTTATGCCGTCGCCAACTGCAATCACCTTGCCGTGTTCACTCTCGGCGCGCACTATGCGCAGTTTGTCTTCGGGCGAACACTCGGCGTGAACCTCGTCTGCGCCAACTGCTTGGCCAACCGCATCGGCAGTGGCTTTTCGATCACCAGAAATAATAAGGATGCGATTGATTCCCATTCGACGCATGCTGGCGATGGTGTTTGCCGACTCTTCGCGCACCGGGTCGTCGAGACCAAGCACTGCCTGAAGTTTTTCATCTACCCAGATGTAAACCAGCAGGCTGTGATTGAAGTTGCACCACTCTGGTAAGCCGCCGCGGGGTTGGCCAACCTCAACCTGTTTGCCGTCAACCGTGCCGGTGAGGCCAATGCCGTGCTGCTCAACCACGTTGCTGGCTCGGGTGAGTTCGAGGTTACGGTTTTTGGCGGCGGCCACAATAGTGCGGGCAACCACGTGCGGCGAAGATTGTTCAAGCGAGCCAGCCAGCGCCAGCACTTCGGCCTCGGTGGCGCCTGGTGCCAGGGCGATGTCAGCAATTTCTGGGCCACCGCGGGTGAGCGTGCCAGTTTTGTCGAGCAGCACGGTTTCGGCGCTAGCCAGTTGCTCAAGCGCCGCACCGCCCTTGATGATGGCGCCGTTAGCCGCCGACTTCGACATGCCAGCAATAATGGCCACTGGCACCGCAAGAATCAGTGGGCAAGGGGTAGCTGCCACGATTACGGCCACCGCGGCAGAAAGTTTGCCGGTTACCACCCAGGTGCCAATCGATAGCAGCAGGGCAAACGGAACGAATCGAACCGCCCAAACGTTTGCCAAGCGAACCCCGTTAGCTGAGGTTGCCTGGGCCTGCTGCACCAGGCGAATCAAGTTTTCATAGGTGCTCGATTCGGCCGTTTGCGTGGTGATCAGCTCAACTTCACCGTGTGCGTTCAGAACGCCAGAGGCTACCGTTTCACCTGCCGCGCGCCAGCGGGGCAGTGGTTCGCCAGTTAGCGCCGATTCGTCGAAGGTGCCCTCGGTTTGCAAGGTGCCGTCGATTGGCACCACTTCGCCGCCTCGAACCAACAGGCGATCGCCAATGGCAACCTGGGCAAGTAATACGTCGTCTAGCCCGTTGGCGCTAAGTCGGTGAGCCACCCTTGGCGCGCGGGCCAGCAGAGCTTCGAGTTGGTGGCGTGCCCGCCCCTCGGCCCACCGCTCGAGGGCTCGGCCAGAGGCAAGCATTACCGAAATCACGCTCGCTGCAAGAAACTCGCCGGTGAGAACCGTGGCCAAAATAGAAATCACAGCCAGAGCATCGCTACCAAACTCGCGATTACGAATCGCTCGAATGAGCCAACCGGTGGCAAGTGCGAAACCAATGCCGGCACCGAAAATCCAACTTAGATTTGCAGCCAGCGGGTTGGCCCCAGAAAGCACCAGGCCAAAAATCAAGGTCGCCACGGTCACAATCAAAAACGAATAACCGCTCAACCGTTTGACCATATATCCAGTTTGCCACCACCGAATAACGCCAAAGCCAAAATAGACTCGAAACATGACCAATCTTCCTGCAGGTGCGCCATCCATTCAGTTCTTAGGCGCAGCCGGAACGGTTACCGGTTCTCGCTATTTGCTCGCCTGTGAAGACGTGAAGGTGATGGTCGATTGCGGTCTCTTTCAAGGCTTGAAAGAACTTCGCCTGCGCAACTGGCAGCCGCTGCCGATTGATGCCAGCCAGGTAGATGCCGTGCTGCTAACCCACGCGCACCTTGACCACTGCGGCTATCTGCCGAAGTTGGTGAAAGAGGGCTTTCGCGGCAAGATTTTCACCACCAAATACACCCGCGAACTGGCTGAGGTAATTCTGCGCGACTCGGCAAGAATACAAACTGAAGATGCCAAATGGGCGGCGAAGAAGGGCTTTTCTAAGCACAACCCGCCGCTTGCTCTCTACGAAGAAGCCGATGTTGAGCGCACGCTGCCACTGTTTGTTGACCAACCGTTTTCGCAGCGAGTGCAGGTGGCTCGTGAAACCTGGGTTACCTTTCACCCGGCCGGCCACATTCTTGGTGCATCGTTTCTCGAGGTTGAGTTTTTCGGCAAGCGTTTGTTGTTCACCGGTGACATGGGGCGTCAGGGCCACCCGCTTCTTGGCGACCCAGCGGCTTTGCCGGCAGGCAACTACGACGCGCTAGTTACCGAGTCAACATATGGCGATCGTGAGCACGCGCCGACAACCACCGAATTTGAGGATGCCATAAAGCAGACCATCGCTCGTGGCGGTTCTGTGCTGATTCCGGCATTTGCCGTTGACCGCACCGAAATAATCCTCGTTAAATTACGGGAATTGGTTGAAGCTGGGCGCATTCCGGCTGTGCCGATTTATGCAGACTCGCCAATGGCGCTGAAGGCACTTGCGTTTTATCGCCAGGCCATAGACGAGCATTCGCCCGAGATTCGCGAAGCGGTAGCAAATGAGTGGCAAGGGCGCGACCCTTTCGACCCGGGCACACTTACCGAGTTGCTTACCGTTGAACAGTCAAAATCAATCAATCAGCCGAAGCAGCCGAGCATAATTATTTCGGCATCTGGAATGGGAACCGGTGGGCGGGTAGTTCACCACCTGGCGCAGATGCTTCCAAACCCGCTGCACACCGTAATTTTGGTTGGCTATCAGGCAATCGGAACCCGCGGTCGCACGCTTGCCGACGGAGCCGAGTTCGTGAAGATGCACGGTGAACAGGTCGAGGTCAA
>CANFOX010000107.1 GCA_947448845.1 Microbacteriaceae bacterium
CATGCGGTCAAGATAGCTGGCTACCGCGGCTGCTTGATTGCTAGCCGTTATTAACCAAACGGCTTCGGTGTCGACAAGCAAGTGCAACACCTGCTCGATGTGGCCCTGCGGGTCAAGCAGCAGAGCCTCAGCCGAATCACCCGCGCTCAGGTTCAGCACCTCTTGCGAAAGGGTGCCGTTCAGAAACTTCAATCGGTCTGCACCCGCAACGCGAACGACTCCGCGGTATTCAAGCTTCACCGCCGCGCGCCCGGCCAAAAGGTCACGCTGCTGAGTTAGCGGGTTACCGGCAACGAAGCTCAACTATTCAACCCGTTCAAGCCGTGCCGAAGCGTGCGATGTCAGAGGGTTTCCAAGAGCCGCGATATCCCAAGCCCAAAGCAGTGCACCCTCAACCAGCCCATACATGCGGGTGGCACCTGAGTATTCTGGCGAGTTCACTGGGCGCGATGAGCCAACACCGGTAGCCAAATCGATTCGCCCCTGTTTTACCTGACCCAGATAGTGCTCAGAGATTCCACTCGGATGAATTATCGAGGCCTCAATGTCGAAGCCGCCGTCGGCATTACGAAAATCTTCAAGGTCGTCGTGACTTTGAATGGCACTCACGCCGACCCCGGGAAGCAGCCCTGGCCCGTGATCTGATGGCGCAACCGGGCGATTGATGCGCCAGTAACCAAGTTCGGAAGGAAGCACGCGTTCGTCGTCGCCCAGCAAGCGAGCGGTTGACTGGTAAGTCAGGTAATGGTTGCCATCGTGAGCAAAGGTCATGCGCTGATTGAATTCATACTGCAGCGGTGAATCAGAGTCATCAACGCGGTATTTGTAAGAAATCACGCCGGTGCCCTCCCAAGTGCCCAAAAGAAAGGCAAACGGGGTCAGCTCAAACGGCAGCCCTTCGGGTAAAACAAACAACTATTTTTGACCCTTGAAGAGTTTGTAAAGAACCATAACCGAAACTGCGGCAATAGAAAGCACGGCCAAAACTAGCAGCGTGGTGAAGAAGATTTCATACGAGAGCATGCTTCGAGTTTAGCCTTTCAATAGCAAATACACCGAGGCCAAGGCCAGAATCAAAAAGCTGCCACCGGCTACGTAAACCAGCTCGGTAACAAAGTTCTTTGGCGCGGCACGAAACAAGTGAATGAGCGAGACCGCAGCAACCGAGGTAGCCAAAATGGCACCGAAGCCGGTGAGTGCCAATTCGGTGGATTGAGTGAGCATGGTTGCTAGCGCTAAAACGGTAACCGTCACCCAGATCGACACAATCATTGGCCAGCGCTTGTTCATAAGTTAATAATGCCCGACAAAACCTTGACGGCTAAACTTATAACTCAAGCAAAAGGGTGGCATGGCACAGATTCTGTTGATTTCGAGCTCGCCGGGCGAGGCTGTTTTGCCTGCGCTGGGTTTGCTGAGTCAGCATCGAGTGCGCCAGGTAACACCAGAGCCGGCCAGTCTGCTAAACGCACCGCCGCGAGACCTGATTCTGCTTGACGCCCGAAAAGAACTTGCCTCATCGCAGGCACAGGCGCGCATGCTGCTAACCACTGGTTCTAAGGCTCCGCTTATTTTGGTGGTGAACGAGGGCGGTTTCGCGGCCATGAGCGCCGAGTGGGGTGCCCACGACATGGTGCTCGATTCGGCAGGGCCTGCCGAAATCGACGCCCGCATTCGCATTGCAATTCAACGAAGCCAACGCATGGTGAGCAAAGACACCATCAGCATCGCCGGCGTGGTGATCGACGAGGCCAGCTATTCGGCAAAGGTTAATGGCGCCCCGCTAGACCTCACCTATAAAGAGTTTGAACTGCTGCGCTTTTTGACGCAGCACCCTGGCCGAGTGTTCACCCGCGAACAACTGCTCAGCGAGGTTTGGGGCTATGACTACTTTGGTGGCACTAGAACCGTTGACGTTCACGTTAGGCGCCTTCGCGCCAAACTCGGTGAGCTTGAAGGGCTAATCGGAACAGTTCGAAACGTTGGCTACCGCTTTAACCCTTCGAGCGAAGACTACGACCTAGAACCAGCCTTCGAGAATTAACCCTCTGGTAACCCAAAGGTGCAACTATGAACTTTATGTCTGATGAAACGATGGCCGTAAGCATTCCCAATGCCGACTTGCACCTGCCTGCCGACCGGTTTCTAGACCGCGAGCTCAGTTGGTTAGCCTTCAACGAGCGCGTGCTCGAACTTGCCGAAGACCCAAACCTGTTTTTGCTCGAGAGGGTGAATTTTCTAAGTATCTTCTCTTCTAACCTCGACGAATTTTTCATGGTTCGCGTTGCCGGTCTCAAGCGCCGCATTGCCACCGGATTAGCGGTAACCGCGGCCAGCGGAATGTCGGCTACCGAGGTGCTCACTCAAATCAGTAAGAAGGCGCACATACTCCAAGAGCGTCAATCCCGCCTTTTTAGCGAAACTCTGGCCCCACTTCTTGCAGAGCAAGACATTCGCGTAGTTCGTTGGAATGAACTCGAAGAAACTGAGAAAAACGCGCTGAAAGAATACTTCACCAACCAGGTATTCCCAGTGCTAACGCCGCTTGCGGTAGACCCGGCGCATCCGTTCCCCTACATTTCAGGTCTTTCACTAAACCTTGCAGTAGTTCTTAGAAACCTAGGTAACGGCAAAGAGCACTTTGCCAGAGTGAAGGTACCGCCACTTTTGCCCCGCTTCGTTCGGGTGCCAGGCGAAAGCGACCGTGCCAGCTTTGTGCCACTAGAAGACGTGATCGGTCAGCACCTTTACAGGTTGTTTCCTGGCATGGAGGTCTCTCAACATCACGCCTTTCGGGTTACCCGAAACGAAGACCTAGAAGTTGACGAAGATGAGGGCGAGAACCTGCTTTTGGCACTCGAGCGTGAGTTGCTTCGCCGCCGCTTCGGGCCGCCGGTAAGGCTCGAGGTGGCCGACACCATTAATCCTCAGGTGCTAGACCTGTTGGTTCGCGAACTAGACGTTTCAGAAGAAGACGTTTACAGAATGCCGGCCATGCTCGACCTCACCGGCCTTGCCGAAATCGCCTCGCTTAAGCGCCGCGAGCTTCACTACCCTTCACATGGAGTAGTGACCAATCGATACCTGCAATCCGGCGACGACGAAACCGCCAACATCTTCTCGGTGCTTCGCCAGCGCGAGGTCTTGCTGCATCATCCCTATGAATCATTCTCAACCTCGGTGCAGGCATTTCTAGAGCAGGCCGCCGCCGACCCACAGGTGCTTGCCATCAAGCAGACTCTCTATAGAACATCGGGCGATTCGCCAATTGTTGATGCCCTAATTCAGGCCGCCGAGGCTGGCAAACA
>CANFOX010000108.1 GCA_947448845.1 Microbacteriaceae bacterium
ATCCTGCAGACGTTTCGCTGCCTCCAAAGTTGTTGGTTCCCCAAATCGGCAGTCTAAAAACTTACACATCGAAAACCAGTTCTTATTCGCAATTTAACGTTTATCAACTTCAGCATCACATGCCAAGTAACAGTTTGAAATTTGCCAAAGCACCCGGGTTGCAAGTAGTTCAAGGTCAAACCGCAACTATCAATTCGGTTCCGGTAAACATTGATGCCGCCCTAATTTCGTTTCAAACCCCAGCTCAAGACTTTTTCGACGGGGCTTCGAAGGGCTTGTTCTTGCTTGGCTCTAGCGCAGTTGCCATGGGCGGCTTCATTCTGGTTCGTCGCTTTCGCAAAGATCACGCTCACCATTAGCCATTTTTTCTGGCACCGTGCGAGGTTAGACTTGACCGGTGAATAAACCCAATCTTGATAAGCAGCCTGAACAGGTAGCCAAGATGTTCGACGATGTCGCCGATAAATACGACATCACCAATGATTTGCTTTCACTTGGGCAGTCTCGGGTATGGCGCCGCAAGGTAGCCAAGTTCATTTCCCCGAAGTCCGGCCAAGCCATTCTCGATCTAGCCGCCGGCACCGGCGCCTCTTCGGCAGCCTTTACTGCCCCTGGCGTTCGCGTGGTAGCCGGTGACTTCTCGAACGGAATGTTAGAGGTGGGCAGAAAGCGGCATCCGGAACTGGAATTTGTTTTTGCCGATGCCACCAACCTGCCATTTGCAGACAATGAGTTCGATGTAACCACTATTTCGTTTGGGCTTCGAAACGTGGTTGACGTCGATAAAGCGCTGAAAGAAATGCTTCGCGTTACCAAACCGGGCGGGCGACTGGTGGTTTTCGAATTCAGTCGAGTTGCCGTTCCTGGCCTGCGCGGGCTTTACGAGTTTTACCTCACCAAGGTTTTGCCAACCGTTTCTGGCTTGGCCAGTCGCGCTACTAGCGCTTATGGCTACCTTGCCGAATCGATTATGGCTTGGCCGAACCAAACAGAGCTTGCCAAGAAAATCGAGGGTGCCGGCTGGAGCCAAGTGACTTACAAGAACTACACGGCAGGCATAGTTGCCCTGCACAGCGCGGTAAAGGCGGGTAAGTGAGCGTAAAACTGCCGCGTCAGGTTCGAAATATTGCCGACCGAGCGCTTGTTCAAAAGCTTGAGGCTGGCCTTGAAAAAGTTGAGGCTCGCCTTGCCCAGGCAACCTCAAGCACCGACCCGCTGGCGAACCGAACCGCCAATCACCTGCTCGAAGCCGGCGGCAAACGAATTCGCCCGGCCCTGGTTTTGCTTGCCGCCCAACTTGGTGACCCATCGCTAGACGAGGTTATTGACGCGGCCGCTGTGGTTGAACTCACACACTTGGCCACGCTCTACCACGACGATGTGATGGATGACGCACCGACCCGACGCGGGGTGGCCACCGCCCACGAAATCTGGGGAAACAGCGTTGCTATTTTGACCGGTGACCTGCTTTTTGCCAAAGCCTCGCAGATAGTTTCACGCATGGGAGAGGCTGCTTTGGGCCTGCAGGCAGACACTTTCGAACGGCTGTGCCTTGGTCAACTTCACGAAACCACGGGCCCGGCGGAAGGCGAAGACCCAATCGCTCACTACATTCAAGTTCTCGCCGATAAAACCGGGTCGCTGTTGGCAACCTCTGCCGAACTTGGCGTGATTCACTCAGGCGCCGACGATAAATGGCGTCTGCCAATTCGTGAGTTTGGCGAGAAAATCGGTGTTGCCTTTCAGCTCATCGACGACGTGATTGACCTTTACCCGCCAGCTGCCAACTCGGGTAAAACTGCTGGCACCGACCTGCGTGCTCAGGTTCCAACCTTGCCGGTGCTGCTGCTTCGCAAGCAAGCGCTAACCGATCAGGCGGCGGCTACATTGCTTGCCGAAATCGACGGCGACCTTTCGAGCGATGAAGCGCTGGCATCGGTTGTTGCAAAACTTAGAAACCACCAGGTGACCGCACAGGCTAATGAACTGGCGCGCCAGTGGGCTAAAGAGGCCATCGAGGCAGTTTCTGTGCTGCCAGCTGGTTCAATCAAGAACGCCTTCGCTAGTTTTGCCGAGGCGGTAGTGGAGCGTGAACGGTAATGACAAAACTGCGCCTTGCCATTGTTGGCGCGGGCCCGGCAGGTATTTACGCTGCCGACCTACTTATCAAGTCTGAACTTCGCAACTTCGATGTCTCTATTGACCTGTTTGACTTACTGCCAGCGCCATATGGTCTGGTTAGATACGGAGTAGCGCCAGATCACCCTCGCATCAAGGGCATCATTCGTGCCCTCTACGAGGTGCTCGACCGAGGCGACATTCGTTTCTTCGGCAATGTGAAGTACGGCGAAGACATCACTTTAGATGACCTGAAAGAGCACTACCACGCGGTTATTTTTGCGACCGGCGCCATCAAGGATGCCGAACTTGCGATTCCTGGAATCGAACTAGACGGTTCCTACGGTGCCGCCGATTTCGTGAACTGGTACGACGCTCATCCTGATTTTGGTCGCACCTGGCCGCTAAATGCCAAGCAGGTTGCAGTAATCGGAAACGGAAACGTTGCTCTAGACGTGGCGCGCGTGCTTGCCAAATCGGCTGAAGAGATGCTGGCAACTGATATTCCGGCCAACGTTTACGAAGGTTTGAAGAACTCACCGGTTACCGATGTTCACGTGTTTGGCCGCCGTGGCCCAGCGCAGGTTAAGTTCACCCCGCTAGAACTTCGCGAGGCCTGCCACGTTGAGGGCGTGGATGCCGTGGTTTACGAAGAAGATTTTCAATACGACGAGGGTTCGCAAGCGGCTATCGACGGTAATAACCAAACTCGCGTCATGGTTGCCACGCTCGAGGGGCTTCGCGGGCGCGAGCTCACCGGTGCCCCACGCCGCCTGCACTTGCACTTCTTGAGCACTCCGGTTGAGGTGCTTGGCACCGACGGCAAGGTGTCTGGCATTCGCATTGAACGCAACAAGCTTGATGGCTCAGGCGGGGTAATCGGCACCGGCGAAACTCGCGACTTCGAGGTGCAGGCTGTTTACCGCGCAGTTGGCTACTTCGGCTCAGGGCTTGCCGACATTCCATTCGATTCTCGTCACGGTGTAATTCCAAACGAGGGCGGGCGAGTGTTCGACGGCGGCAAGCAGTTGCCAGGCGTTTACGCCACCGGCTGGATCAAGCGTGGCCCAGTTGGCCTGATTGGCCACACCAAGAGTGACGCTTTAGAAACCATCAACAACC
>CANFOX010000109.1 GCA_947448845.1 Microbacteriaceae bacterium
GTGTCACCCGTGGCTTTGATTTTGAGATCAATCAGCGAGTGCTTCGAAAATGCGGTGAGCAGGTGATCAAAGAATGGCACCGTGGTAGAAATCTCACTAATGCCAGAGCCGTCTAGATTAAGCTCTAGCTCGATGCTCGATTCGGTGGTCGAACGCGTTAGCGTAGCTGTGCGGTTCATGAC
Source organism: Microbacteriaceae bacterium (assembly GCA_947448845.1). Classification (GTDB taxonomy): domain Bacteria; phylum Actinomycetota; class Actinomycetes; order Actinomycetales; family Microbacteriaceae; genus Rhodoluna. Next base: position 183 of record CANFOX010000109.1, read on the forward strand.
CTGCCTCTCGTTGGTTTCGATAAGTTTACCGAAACTACCCTAGATAACCTCGGCGAGGGCATCGATGAATCGGCTGGTTTCCCTTTCAGTTCCAGCACTCACCCGAAGCGTGTTGGCAATGCCAACATTTCGAACCAGTACATCTCTATCCAAAAGTTTTTGCCAGGTTTCGGCGGGGTTCTTCAAACCACCGAAAAGCACAAAATTGGAGGCCGATCGATAGGGGTCTAAACCAAGTTCGGTAAGCGCCAAAATCATTCGGTCGCGCTGGTAGCGGATGTCGGCAACTGTGGCGAGCATTTCTGACGAGTGTGCAAGTGCTGCCTCGGCCGCTGCCTGGGTGAGAGCCGAGAGGTGATATGGCAGTCGCACGAGCCGAAGTGCGTCGATAACCGCGGCATCTGCTGCCAGGTAGCCCACCCGAGCACCGGCAAACGCAAAGGCCTTGCTCATGGTACGGCTGATTAGCAATCTTTCACGGCCGGTCAGTAAAGCCGTTGCGCTTTCATTTTCTGTGCCCGCGAATTCGGCGTAGGCCTCATCAACCACCAGAATGGCGTTACTTGGCAACGCCTCGTAGGCTGCCTCTATTACCGTAATGTCCACGGGTGTTCCCGTTGGGTTGTTGGGTGAACAGAGAACCACAATGTTCGGTTGGTTTGCCTTGATTGATTCAGCAACGAGGGCAGCGGTGAGTTCGAAACGGTCACCCCGTGGGGAATCTTGATATTCGGTTTGGGTACCCTTCGCCAAAATCGAATACATGGAATAGGTGGGGCCAAAACCAAGAACCTTGCGACCCACTCCGCCAAAAGCCATGAAGATTTGCTGAAGTACCTCGTTGGAACCGTTGGCCGCCCAAATATTTGATTCGGTTAGGTTTGCCCCTAAGTAGCCAGCTAAGGCCTGTCGAAGCGAAATGAACTCGCGATCTGGGTAGCGGTTCAGGCGAATCACCGCTTCTGCCAGCTTTTCAATAATGTGCTGGGCTACCGGCTCTGGAATTCGGTGAGTGTTTTCATTTACATTGAGTGCAACTGAAACTTCAAGTTGCGGAGCCCCATATGGCTTCAGATCACGAAGGTCATCGCGAATTGGCAAGTCTCTAAAACTGGTCACCCATTTAGGTTAGTTGTTGTTTGGCAGAGCCAACTTTTCGCCGATGGAAACGTTTGAAGTTTGAAGGTTATTCAGCGACAAAATCTGCTGGATGAAATCGCTTGGGTCTTGGTTCGGCGCATACTTCTCAGCAATTGACCAAAGACTTTGGCCCGGAAGTACCGTCACATAAGTGAAGTGAGCATGAGCATTGGCGTTTACTGCGCTGGCGCTCTGGTTCGAAAAGAAACCACAAGCCGCCCAAATAACCAAAAGACCAACCACGATGGTTCTGGTTAGGCGATAGATGCGCATTGCCGACCAGCGAGAACGAACTGGGAACTGAATAATGGTTGCCGACATGTTCTGACCCTTTCTTTGGAACCGATGTTTTTCGAACATCTGTTCGCTTTAGAACAAGATTACGAAGAAATTGCGTGAAATGCAAATCTTTTTTGCAAAATCTTCGTAAATCTGTTTGAAACTTGTTCGAATTTCGAATATCATTTCGATAAGAAGTAAATCGGGCACCACTGACATTTAGGAATGCACATGAGCGGATCACCGAAACCGAAGCGCAGCTCAGGGCTCAGCGCCGCACAAGAATCGATCATGCAGGCCATTCAGCAGTTTCATGCTGAAAGCGGCTTCATGCCATCCATGCGCCAAATTGCCGAAATGGTTGGAAAGTCTTCGGTCAGTGGCATCAAATACCAGCTCGAGCAATTGCAAAAATCCGGTTATCTGGAAATAAACGCGAATTTAGCAAGGGCCATCGAGGTGTTAATTCCCCTAGATGATTCTGAGCCGAACCTGCAGTTGGTCAGCGACAATCCATCACCAAAACTTGAAGCCACATTGGTGCCGTTGCTCGGTCAGATTGCCGCCGGTGGCCCACTTTTGGCTGAAGAGAACAAGGTTGCCGACTACCCGCTACCCCGCGACCTCACCGGGCAAGGCGAGCTGTTCATGCTTGAAGTCAAGGGTGAATCGATGATTGACGCTGCTATCTGCAGTGGTGACTTTGTGGTAGTTCGCCGCCAGAACACCGCCGAAAACGGCGATATTGTGGCTGCCCTCATCGACGATGAAGCCACTGTGAAAACTTACAAAAATCAGGATGGCCAAATCTGGCTATTGCCGCGAAACAGCAGCTTTGCACCGATTGACGGAACCCACGCCAGCATTATGGGCAAGGTTGTCACGGTGCTGCGCAAAATCAAGTAGTTAGAAGATAGGGTTCCAATTCAGCCGCCAGTGCCGGGTTGACCATGGCTTCGATTTGAGTTCCGGTCTCTAGGTATTGCAAATCTAGAATGGTTGAATTCAAATGAATTCGACTCACTAATTCACCGTGGTTGTAGGGAATCAATACCCTTATAAAAACGTTAGGGCGTGGCAACGAATGCGAGATCTTGCTAAGTAGTTCGTTCATACCTTCGCCAGTTTTGGCCGAGACCAGGATTGAACCAGGCTCGAGCCCCCGGAGTGCCATTCGCTGGGTTTCGTCAGCAAGGTCGGCTTTGTTGAATACCACCAGCTCGGGAATGTCTCTCGCACCCACTTCTGCTATCACATCGCGTACGGTCATGATCTGCGCACCTGGGTCGGGGTGTGAGGCATCCACAACGTGAACGATCAAATCGCTTTGCGAAATCTCTTCGAGTGAAGAACGAAATGCCTCAACGAGTTGGTGTGGCAGGTTACGCACAAATCCAACCGTGTCTGAGAGCGTGTAAGCTCGCCCATCCGGGGTTTGGGTTTTTCGAACCGTTGGATCAAGGGTTGCGAACAGGGCGTTTTCCACCAAAACCCCCGCTTTGGTGATTTTGTTGAGCAACGAAGATTTTCCGGCGTTGGTGTAGCCGGCAATGGCCACCGAGGGAACCGCGTTTCGATTGCGGTTAGAGCGCTTGGTTTCACGAGCCGGCTTCATGGCTGCA
>CANFOX010000110.1 GCA_947448845.1 Microbacteriaceae bacterium
GTGCCGTCGTTCTTCGGTGCCGCCGGACTTGTTTCAGGCCTAACAACACCTCAGGCGCTTTCCCGCATGGCGCTGGTGAACACCGTCAACTTTATGATTGCCAAGATTCTCATGGGTGCGCTCGCCGAAAACACCAACCTGGTGGCGGCTTATGCGTTCCCAACCTCGTTGCTGCTGGTGGCATCCCTAATGGCGGGTGTGGTGGTTCGCAAGGCTCGTCGCGAAGACACCCTCGACAACGCCTTTCCGGCTACCGGTGCTCTAACGGTAATTGACGAACTGTAGGTCGATTTCAACCTTCGAGCTGCGAAGCAGAGCAATAACCTCTTGAAGGTCATCGCGGTTTTTGCTGGTTACCCGCAACTCGTCGCCCTGAATCTGTGACTTTACGGTCTTCGGGCCTTCTTCGCGAATAATCTTGGCAATCTTCTTGGCATTCTCTTGATCAATGCCCTCTTTCATCTTTGCCTCAATGCGGTATTCCTTGCCAGAGGCGAACGGCTCGCCGGCATCCAGACTCTTTAGCGAGATGCCACGCTTTACCAACTTCGACTGAAAAACATCGAGCACCGCCTTCACGCGCTCTTCGCTCGAGGCTTTCATAAGAATTTTCTCGCCACTAAATTCAATGGATGCACCAACTCCCTTGAAGTCGTAGCGCTGCTCAATTTCTTTTTCAGCCTGATTGAGGGCGTTCTGAGCCTCTTGTTTGTCAACTTTAGAAACGATATCGAATGATGAATCTGCCATGCCGCTAGTTTACTTAGCCGCTCGATTTTGTTGGTGGTTTACGCGAGGCGCAAACTTCGGGTATTCTTGTTCGGTTAGCGTTCGCGCTGCAAGGCTAGTTACCCAAGCGGCCAAAGGGATCTGACTGTAAATCAGCCGGCTCAGCCTTCGGGGGTTCGAATCCCTCACTAGCCACAAAACCCCAGCCCTCCACGGCTGGGGTTTTCACTTTGGGATAGTTTTGCCTGATTAGCGATTTTCGTGGAGAGTTGACTTATGTCGGAAATCGAATTCACCACCCGCAAGTGGGTGCGCCCAGAAGACCTCAACGCAAATGGCACTTTGTTTGGCGGCAGTCTGCTCAAGTGGATAGATGAAGAGGCAACGATTTACGCCATCTTGCAGTTAGGCAATCGCCGAGTGGTGACCAAGCTTATTTCTGAGATCAACTTCGTTGCATCGGCCATCGAGGGTGACCTCATTGAGATGGGTCTCATAGCAACCAAATTTGGCACAACATCCATAACCATGCGCGCAGAGGTGCGAAACATGGTCACCCGAAAAAACATTCTCACGGTAGACCGAATTGTGTTCGTTGGTCTCGACAAGGCTGGCAAACCGCTACCGCACGGTTTTACAGAAGTCACTAGCGACCGCGATCGCATACCTCACGAGCACTTCTAGTCAGTGCCCGCCGCGAACTAGTGCTTTTTCAGCGGCGAGGTTAGATATTCAACATCGCCAAGCACGGCGTCGAAGTCAGCCTCGGTCATCAATCCTTTTTCAATAACCACGGCTTTCACCGTGGCACCGGTTCTGGCGGCCTCTTGGGCAACCTCGGTTGCGGTTTCGTAGCCAAGCCTTGGGGCGAGGGCTGTTACCAAACCAATGCTGTTGGTTACCGATTCACGCAGTCGATCAACGTTGGCGGTGATGCCATCGATGCAAAGTTCGGCTAGCACGCGAACGCCGTTGCTCAACTGGTTGGTGCTCATAAGAAGCGCCCGGCAAATGATTGGCTCGAAGGCGTTGAGCTGCAACTGGCCAGCTTCGGCGGCCATAGTCACGGTTACATCTGCGCCAATAATGTTGAAGGCAATCTGGTTGATTACCTCGGGAATCACCGGATTCACTTTTCCGGGCATGATGGATGAACCGGCCTGGCGAGGCGGCAAGTTGATTTCGGCGAGACCAGAGCGCGGGCCACTCGATAGCAACCGCAGATCGTTCGACATTTTGCTTAGTTTCACGGCAGCACGCTTCACCAAGCCGATTGCGGTTACGAATACCCCGGCATCTTGGGTTGCCTCAACCATGTCGGCGGCAAGGGTAAACGGAAGCCCACCGGTTAGTCGAACCAGTTCATCGCGCACAGCTTCGGCATAGCCGGCTGGAGCATTCAGCTGCGTGCCAATCGCGGTTCCACCCATGTTGATTTCGCAAAGCAGGGGAATTCCCTCGCGCAGGCGGGCAATGTCTTCGGCAGTGGTTCTCGAAAACGCCGCGAACTCTTGGCCCAGTGTCATTGGAACCGCTTCTTGAAGCTGGGTGCGGCCCATCTTCACAACATCCTTGAATTCAGCTGCCTTGCGATCTAACGATTGGCAAAGTATTTCGAGCGAGGCAATCAGGTTCTGAATCTCTTTTACAGCGGCAAGTTTTACCGCGGTTGGGTAAACATCGTTGGTGCTCTGCGACTCGTTCACATCATTTAGTGGGTGGATGTGCTGGTAATCACCCTTGGCGTGCCCGGCCAATTCGAGGGCACGGTTGGCGATCACCTCGTTGGCATTCATGTTGGTGCTGGTGCCAGCGCCGCCCTGAATTACATCGACGACGAATTGGTCGTCAAACTTGCCGTTGGCAACTTCGGTTGCGGCACGAATGATGAGTTCGGCTTTGGCAGGTTCAAGCACTTTGGCTCGACGGTTTGCCTCGGCGGCAGCGGCCTTCACCTGTGCCAGCGCCCAAATCAGGCTGCGATAGTGGCCAATCGGAACCCCAGAAATGGGAAAGTTGTGACGGGCTCGCTCGGTGTGAACACCCCAGTAGGCATCTAGGGGAACCTCAAGGTTTCCAAGTAAATCGTGTTCAGTTCTGGTTGCAGAGCCCATGTTTGAAGCCTAAAGCTAGCGGGGAAGAATGTCGAAGGCTAGAGCCAGCTTCATGATCTTTTCGGCGCGACCAAGTCGAGGCAGGTCGGAACCGTCTCGAATTACTCGGCCACGCGATTCGAAATCGGTGATGAAGTCGTGCGCCCAGGTAACGTCGGCCACAGTTGGGCAAATGGTCTCGTTGATAA
>CANFOX010000111.1 GCA_947448845.1 Microbacteriaceae bacterium
ACTGAGTTCCAACCGAAGGCAACGTTTGACACCTTGGTTGAGTAACCACCGTCGGTGATGCCGTACCACATTGGAATAGCAGGAAGATCTTGTAGCAAGATCTCTTGTGCCTGCTGGTAGAACTTGTTGGCTTCGTCGAGGGTCTTGGCCTCGTTGCCCTTGGTAAACAGTGCGTCTACTGCAGGGTTCGAGTATTGACCATCGTTGGCTCCGGCACCGGTTTGGTACAGCGGAATCAAGAAGTTAGCAAGCGCCGGGTAGTCGGCCTGCCATCCGGTGCGGAAGGCAGTCATGATCGACTTGTCGGTGATTGCGGTGCGGAACTCGGCGAAGGTTGGGTAGGCGTGGCCTGCGGCCTTGATGCCGAGTGAGTTCTTGATGTCGTTGGTGATTGCGTCTACCCAGCCCTGGTGGCCACCATCGGCGTTATAGCCGAGTTCGAAGGTGCCGCTCCATGGCGAGATCTTGTCGGCCTGAGCCCACAGTTCTTTCGCCTTGGTTGGGTTGTAGGTAAGCACGTCTGCGCCAGCCAACTTGTCGCTCCAGCCAGCAATAACCGGTGAGGTGAAGTCTTTAGCTGGCTTGCGGGTGCCGTTGAAGATCTTGTCGATCAGGGTTGGGCGGTCGATTGCCATCGAGATGGCGGCACGACGAAGCTTGCCCTCGGCGCCTGCGAAGTGTGCATCGCGGGCAGGAATGGTGAACGACTGGAACACGGCAGCACCCTGAAGCACGGCACGGTCGCCTAGGTCACTCTGGAAGGTCTTAAGTGCTGCGTCTGGAATTCCGGCAAGCACGTCAAGGTTGTCTGACTGCAAGTCGGCGTAGGCGGCATCCAAGGTTGCATAGAAGACAATCTTCAAGCCACCGTTTAGAGCCTTGCGTGGGCCGTTGTAGTCGTTGTTCTTCACTAGATCGATCTGAACGTTGTGCTTCCAGGCGCCCTTCTTGGCAAGCTTGTAAGGGCCGTTACCGATTGGGTTTTCACCGTAAGCCTTGGTGTTCTTGAAGAACACGCTTGGCAGCGGGTAGAAGCCCGAGTAGCCAAGTCTTAGCGGAAAGTCAGACTGTGGCGAGGTCAAAGTTACGGTGAACTCGGTGTCGCTTACCTTCTTGAGGCCGGTTAGCGGGCTGTCTTTGTCGTAGCTAAAGCCCTCAATGGCGTCGTAGTAGTAGCTGTTTAGCTGAGCGTGGCTCAATAGAGCACCGTACTGCCAAGCGTTGATGAATGAGTCTGCGGTAACGGTTTCACCGTTGGTGAACTTGCTGTCGCCGCGAAGCTTGATGTCCCATACTTTGTTGTCGCTCGAGGTGATTGAGGTGGCAACGTCGTTTACTGGCTTGCCAGCGGCGTCGTAATACTCAAGGCCAGCGAAGATGTTATCTTCGATAAGACCGCCACCAACCTCGTTGGTGTTCGATGGAATTAGTGGGTTCTGTGGCTCGTTGCTGTTTACGCTAACGATGTTGTTGTTACCCTCGCTAGGCGCACAGCCACTGAGGCTTAGTGCAATCGCGGTTGCACCAATGGCAACTGCGGCACCCAATTTAATAAAACGCATGAATCCTCCTGTTTAGGTATGCCGCGGCATCGGTGCCACGGCGCGCATTACTAACAAACTAGCCGCTTTGTGCACCGGTTTGGGCTTGTGTGTCAAATGTTTACAAGGTTGTGACAATTGCGCGCAAAGTAAACTTGGGGCATGGCCACGGCACGAGTTGATCGAGCAACGAAGCGTGCTCACGCTGAACGTGAGGCTAAAAAGTCGGCCCGTGCCAGTTTGAAACCACTGGATGCCGCAAATTACCCACTGGTTGGGCTCACCTCAGAGCAGGTGCGCGAAAGACTTGTGCTCGGCCTGAGCAACTCGCAAAAGCTGGAAACCAGCCGTTCGCTGGTGAGCATTTTGCGCGCCAACCTGTTGACCCTGTTTAATGCAGTGGTTGGCGGGGCATTCTTGCTGCTACTGCTGCTTGGCCAGTGGAAAGACGCCCTATTCGGCATAACCGTTATTTTCAACGTGCTGATTGGCATTGTGCAAGAGTTCACCTCGAAGCGCGCCCTAGACCGCCTTGCCCTGCTGCACCAGCCAAACGCTCGGGTTCAACGCGACGGTGAAACCGTGCAAATTCATGTGGATGACATTCTTCTCGACGACCTATTGCAACTGCGGGCGGGCGATCAGATTCTGGCAGATGCCATTGTGCTCGAGTCGCTCGGGCTTGAGGTAGACGAGTCGATGCTCACCGGTGAATCGGAACCGGTGGTAAAACTTGCCGGAGACCAGATTTTGGCGGGGTCACTGGTTTACGTTGGCACCGCGACCGCCCAGGTTCACCGCGTTGGTGCAGAAACCTACGCCAACGAAATCACACTTGAGGCCCGCCGCTTCTCAATGGTGAACTCGCAACTTCGCCAGGCCCTCGCGCGCATCACCAAATGGATTACCTGGGCGCTGATTCCACTCATGGCAATCGCGGTGAACGGCCAGATGCAAGCTGCCGGTGGTTGGCGTGTGGCAATCTCGAGTGGCCGCTGGGTTGATGCCATGGTTGGCTCGATTGCCAGCATTATCAGCATGATTCCGCAGGGCCTGATCTTGATTACGAGCATCTCGTTCGCGGTTGGCGCGGTAAAACTGGCGCGGCAGCAGGTGCTGTTGCAAGAGCTGCCAGCGGTTGAGGGGCTGGCCCGCGTCGACATGATTTGCTTCGACAAAACCGGCACGCTTACCGAGGGCGAGATTGTTTTCGACGCGGTGCACGATGCACCTGCCGCGAGCGCCTCGAACACTAATGCCGCCACTTGGCAACAAGCGTTGGCCTACTTTGGTGCCCACCCAGAAGCCAATGCCACCGCAAAATGTTTGCGCGACGCCTTCGAGGCAGATGGCAGCCTGAGCGCGGTTGGCAGCATTCCTTTCAACTCGCAAAACAAGTGGAGCGCCTTTGCGCTGCTTGAAGCTGGCCAAACCAAGCCGCTCAGCTGGGTGCTCGGAGCCCCCGA